>JANZZL010000087.1 GCA_026419405.1 Paracoccaceae bacterium
CGGCCCCGCGGCGGCGGCCGAATCCGGCCTTCCCGGCTGGCGTCGGCTTGCCTAGACCGGCCAAGGGCGCTAGCCAAGGCAACCGGGATCAGGGGCGCCGCGGACTGCGGCGGCCCCCGACCCGGTTGGCCGCGGGAGAGCCTTGGGCATGTCCATCGACCTGTCGAGAGCCAGTGACATCGCGGGCTTTCTCGGCGCCTGCCTGTTCGATGGCGACACCGGGCTGATGCTCACCTCGCAGGGCGGCGGCGGCGTCGATCTCGAGGCCGCGGCGATGCTGAGCAGCGAGGCGGTGAAGGCGCAGCTGGCCGTCGCCGAGGGGCTCGGGCTCGGCCGATCGGTGGAGGAGGTCGTGGCGACCTTCGGTCAGCACATCCACATCGTCACGCCGCTCAGCCACCTGCCGGGAACCTACCTCTTCGTGATGCTCGACCGCTCGAAGGCGAAGCTCGGCATGGCACGGCTCCAGCTCCGGGCGTTGGAGCAGAGCCTCACGATCTGAGGGGTCAGGCCGCCAGCGTCGCCGCCACCGCGCGCTTCCAGGCCGCGTAGCGCGCCTCGCGTTCGCCGGGCTCCATCGCCGGCGCGAACCGCCGCTCCAGCGCCCAGGATCGCGAGAACTCCTCCTGCGCGGGATAGACGCCTGCGGCCATCCCGGCGAGCCACGCCGCGCCGAGCGCGGTCGTCTCGCGCACCTCGGGCCGGTCCACCGGGGCGCCGATGATGTCGGCAAGGAACTGCATCGCCCAGTCCGAGGCCGACATGCCGCCATCGACCCGGAGCACGCCCCCCGACCCCGTGCCCCAGTCGGCGCGCATCGCCTCGAGCAGGTCGCGGGTCTGGAAGCCGACGCTCTCGAGCGCCGCACGCGCGAGCTCCGCTGGCCCGGAGTTGCGCGTGAGCCCGAAGATCGCGCCGCGGCACTCGGCGTTCCAGTAGGGGGCGCCGAGCCCGACGAAGGCGGGCACGAGGATCACGTTCTGGCCCGGGTCGGCCCGCTCGGCGAGCGGCTGGGTCTCCTTCGCCTCGCGGATGATCTTCAGCCCGTCGCGCAGCCACTGGACCACGGCGCCGGCGACGAAGATCGAGCCTTCGAGCGCGTAGGTCGGCCGGCCGCCGAGCTGGTAGGCGATGGTGGTCAGCAGCCGGTTCCGGCTCGCGACCGGGGTCTGGCCGGTGTTGAGCAGCGCGAAGCAGCCGGTGCCGTAGGTGGCCTTCATCATCCCCGGGCCGAAGCAGGCCTGGCCCACCGTGGCCGCCTGCTGGTCGCCGGCGACGCCGCGGATCGGGATCTCGCGGCCGAAGAGGTCGGCGCGGGCCATGCCGAAATCGCCCGCGCAGTCGCGCACCTCGGGCAGCATCTGCATGGGGATGTCGAGCAGGCCGCAGATGGTGGAGCTCCAGCGGCCCTTGCGGATGTCGTAGAGCAGCGTGCGCGCGGCATTGGTGGCATCGGTCGCATGGACCCGGCCGCCGGTCAGCCGCCAGATCAGGTAGCTGTCCACGGTGCCGAAGAGCAGCTCGCCCCGGCGCGCGCGCTCGCGCGCCCCCTCCACGTGGTCGAGGATCCACTTGAGCTTGGTGCCCGAGAAGTAGGGGTCGAGCAGCAGGCCGGTGCGCTCGGTCACCATCGGCTCGTGCCCTTCCTCCCTCAGGCGGCGGCAGAGGTCGGCGGTGCGCCGGTCCTGCCAGACGATCGCGCGGTGGACGGGCTCGCCGCTGGCGCGATCCCAGACCAGGGTCGTCTCGCGCTGGTTGGTGATGCCGATGGCGGCGATGTCCTGCGGGCCGAGCCCGGCCCTCTCGATCGCGGCCCGCGCGGTGGCGGCGGTCGTCGCCCAGAGGTCGGAGGGCTCATGCTCCACCCAGCCCGAGGCAGGGAAGTGCTGGGCGAATTCCTCCTGCGCGATGGCGGCGATCCGCATCCGGCCGTCGAAGACGATCGTCCGGCTCGAGGTCGTGCCCTGATCGATGGCGAGAACGTGGGTCACTCCGGCGCGCCTCCTCCGCGGGCGTTCTCGGTTCCGAAGTAGAAGCCGAGCATCAGCGTCACGACGGGCAGAACCGCCGTGACGATCAGGTCGGAGAGGAGCGCGCCCTGCGTCTGCCAGGTGCCGAGCGCGGCCGTGCAGCCGGCGGCATCGCCCTGGCAGGCCGGAACCGAGAGCATCACGTAGAGGATCACCCCCAGCACCGCCGCCCCGTAGGTCACGATGATCGTCGTGGCGATCCAGCTGCGGTCGCGGCCCAGCCGGCGGCTGTTCTCGGCGGCGGCCTTCTGCGCCTCGGTCTCGATCTGCCCGCGCGAGGCCCTCACCTGGCGCTGCGCCTCGGCGAAGACATCGCTCAGGTCGAGATCGCCGGCGGTCGTGCTGTCTCTGGCATCCGGCATGGCGGGCCTCAGTACTTCTGGCGGAAACTGCGGTCGGTGCTGGCCGGCAGCTTCCCTGCATACTCGGAGATCCGGCCGGCGCGCTGGAGCAGGGTGCGCACGATCTCCTTGAGCTCCGCGCGGGCCTGCGGATCGGCGGTCCGCTCGGCGATCGCGTCGATCCTGCGGGCGTCCTCGATCAGGGCGCTCGCCTCGTCCACCAACGCTCGGGCGGCATCGAAGGCGAAGGGTGGGGCAGCCATGTCGGGCTCCTGCGGTGAGGGGGTCGGGCCCCGAGGATATCGGGCTTTCGGTCTCTTGCAATCGCGGCCTCAGCAGCAGGCGCCCGCCATGTAGGAATCGAGGGCCGCGACCTGTTCGGGCGTCATCCGCAGCCCGAGCTTCGTCCGCCGCCAGACCACGTCCTCGGCGGTGCGGGCGTATTCCTTCTCCATCAGCCAGCGCACCTCGCGTTCGGTCAGCGTGGCGCCGAAGTCGCGGCCGAGGTCGGCGGCGCTGCGCGCTCCGTCGAGCAGGCGGGCCGCCTCGGTGCCGTAGGCGCGCACCAGCCGCCCCGCCCAGTAGGCATCGAGGAACGGGAAGCTGGCACGGAGCCGCGCCGTCAGGTCGGCGACCCCGGACACCGGGAAGTCGCCCCCCGGAAGCGGCACGCCGGCCGTCCAGGGGCCCGAGGCCGACGGGAAGAAGGGGGCGAGCCGCGCCACCGCCGCCTCGGCCAGGCGGCGGTAGGTGGTGATCTTGCCGCCGAACACGTTGAGCAGCGGCGGCCCGTTGGTGTCGAGCGAGAGCACGTAGTCGCGCGTGGCCGCCGTGGCCGACTTCGAGCCGTCGTCGTAGAGCGGGCGCACCCCCGAATAGGTCCAGACGATGTCTGCCCGCGTCACCGGCCGCGCGAAGTACTGCGAGGCGAAGGAGCACAGGTAGTCCTGCTCCTCGGGCGTGCAGACGGCCGATTTCGGGTCGCCGTCATGGTCCTTGTCGGTGGTGCCGATCAGGGTGAAGTCCTGCTCGTAGGGGATGGCGAAGATGATCCGCCCGTCCTCGCCCTGGAAGAAGTAGCAGCGGTCGTGGTCGAAGAGCCGGCGGGTGACGATGTGGCTGCCGCGGACGAGCCGGACGTGCTCGCTGGTGTTGAGCCGCACGGTCCTGCGCACCACGTCCTCGACCCAGGGGCCGCCGGCATTGACGAGCGCGCGCGCCCGGAAGGTGACGGTCTGGCCGCCACGGTCGACTTCGATCCGCCAGAGGGGGCCCTCGCGCACCGCCGAGACCACCTTGGCCCGCGTCAGGATGCGGGCGCCGCGTGCCTCGGCATCGCGGGCGTTCAGCACCACGAGGCGGGAATCCTCGACCCAGCAGTCGGAATACTCGAAGGCCTTGCGGAACTTCGGCTTGAGCGGCCTGCCGGCGGGGTCGGTGGCGAGATCGATGGTGCGCGTGCCCGGCAGGATCTCGCGTCCGCCGAGGTGATCGTAGAGGAAGAGGCCGAGCCGGATCAGCCAGGCCGGCCGGCGCCCCTTCATCCAGGGCATGGCAAGGGCGAGCAGGCGCGAGACGGGGGTTTCCCCCTCGAAGCGCATGTCGGGGTGGTAGGGCAGCACGAAGCGCATCGGCCAGCTGATGTGCGGCATCGCCCTGAGCAGGGTCTCGCGCTCGCGCAGGCTCTCGCGCACGAGGCGGATCTCGAGATACTCGAGGTAGCGCAGGCCGCCGTGGAACAGCTTGGTCGAGGCCGAGGAGGTGGCCGAGGCGAGGTCTCCCATCTCGGCCAGGGCCACCGCAAGGCCGCGCCCCGCGGCGTCGCGGGCGATGCCGCAGCCGTTGATCCCGCCGCCGATCACGAAGAGATCGACGGCCTCGGGCGCGGGATCGGTCGTGTCCGGCATAGGCCTTTCCAGGTTCGACGCGCCGAAAATGCGCGTAGATGCGCGTTTTGTCAATTTCGGCTAGCGTGGATTTTCGTTTTCGTTCATTCTTGGCCCATTCGAACGACGGAGGCCGAGGACGCCGTGGCAGCGAACCTGCGTCAGGACGAAATCCTGGATCTCGCCAAGGCCGAGGGCCGGGTGGCGGTGGAGGATCTCGCCCTGCGCTTCGGCGTCACCGCGCAGACGATCCGGCGCGACCTGAGCGAACTGGCCGAGGCGGGCAAGCTCGCGCGCGTCCACGGCGGCGCGGTGATCGCCGAGGGCGTCGCCAACATCGGCTACCAGGAACGCCGCGGGCTCAACGCGGCCGCCAAGGCCGCGATCGGCCAGGCTTGCGCGGCGGCGATCCCCGACAACTCCTCGCTGTTCCTCAACATCGGCACGACGACCGAGGCCGTGGCCCGCGCGCTCTTGCGGCACCGCAACCTGACGGTCGTGACGAACAACATGAACGTGGCCAACATCCTTGCGGCGAACCACGGCTGCGAGGTGATCGTGGCAGGCGGCGTGCTGAGGCGCTCGGACGGCGGGCTGGTGGGGGACCTCACGGCCGAGGCGATCGCCGCCTTCAAGGTGGACCTTGCCGTGATCGGCACCTCGGCGCTCGACCTCGACGGCGACCTGCTCGACTTCGACGCGCAGGAGGTCCGCGTCAGCCGCGCCATCATCCGGCAGGCGCGCCGGGTCTACCTCGTGGCGGATGCCTCGAAGCTGACGCGCAGCGCGCCGGTGCGCATCGCCTCGCTCGCCGAGGTGGACGTGCTCTTCACCGACCGCCCGCTGCCCGACCGCCTTGCCGCCCGCTGCCGCGAGTGGCGCACCGAGGTGCGCGTCGCCGCGGCGGGCTGAGCGGCTGTCCTACTCGGCGGCGCGGTCCGCCGACAGGCCGAGCCGCCAGGCCTCGGCCAGCGCATCGAGCGCGCCGGCCGTGGGCGTGCCGGTGACGGCCTCGCCGCCTTCGGGGGCGTGGCAGACGGCGGGCAGGCGCCCCTCGCGGTCGGTCAGGAACACGAGGCGCGGGCCGGGAAGCGCGGCGTCGCCGAACGGGGACGCGGTCCGTGCGAGCCGCGCCGCGGCGGGCGCAAGCCGTGCGACCCGCCCCGCGGCGTCGTGCTCGGCCCGCATCACCCGCCCGTCGGCCGCATCGGCCCGCGCGGCGGCATGTCCGGCGGCGTCGAGCGCGGCGAAGAGGCCGGCCGTGCCCGCCGGCGCCCCGGCGGCCGGATGCGCCGGCGCGGACGGCGCCGCGGCGGAGGTCGCGCCGGGCCCGTCCGCGAGGCTGCCGATCTCGCGCGCGAGCGCCTCGGTTGCGTGGCCCGGCCGCACGAAGCTGGCGGGAAGCGCGCTTGGCGCGGCGCTGACCGAAACCGCCCCCGCGGCGGCGGCGAAGGCCGCGATCATCCGGGCCATCTGCGCGAGTTCCGCCGGCGGATCGGCCTCCGCTCCGGCGAGCGCAACCTCCCAGCCCGTCAGCGCGGGCGCCCCCTCGGCGGCGGTGATCTTCGCCAGCCGCCGGGCGCGCGCCTCGAGCGTGAGGCGGCTGCCGTCGTCGCCCGAGAAGGTGAGCGCGCGGGGAAGCACCACCTCGCCGATCTCGGCGAGGATGGCCGCGAGGCGCGCCTCGGCGGTTGCGCCCGCGAGCGGGCGCGCCGGGCCTGCGGCAGGCCGCGCCGCGGCGCGCGCCTGGGCCAGGATCGCCTCGTTCCGGGTGGGGAGGGTGGTCATGCCGGCCTCTCCGCCGTGTCGAGCGCCGCAAGCTGCCCGCGCGCCGCCGCCGCGACCGCCGAGGGCGCGCCGTGCCCCTCGGCCAGAACGCAGAGGGCCATGCCGCGCCTGCCCGGCAGGCGCTGGAACACCGCCACCCGGCCGGGCGTCAGCGCGATTGCCTCGTCGTAGGCCGTGCCCGCGCCGCCGGCCTCGGCCGCCAGCGCCTCGGCCTCGGCGCTGGCGAGATAGGCGGTGGCGAGCGCGGCGAGGTGTTCGGACTGCTCCGGCCCGACCGGATCCCTTGCGGCATCGGCCAGCGGCAGGCCCTGGTCGAGATCGGCGATGCCGGCGTGGAGCGCGCCGGGAACGGCCGCCAGCACCTGCGCGAGCGCCGCGTCCAGTCGCATGCTACGCCGCCTCCTGGCGCGGAGCCTCGGCCCAGGCGAGATCGCGGGCAAGTTGCAGCAGGACCGTGGTCGCGTCGAGGCAGGGCTGCTCGCCGTGCTCGAGCTGCATCAGCGAGAGCGCGATGAAGGCCTCCTCGACCTGGCGGGCGACCCATTCGCCGCCCGCGCGCATCGCGCCTGGGCGCGAGGTCAGTTCGGTGAGTTCCTCGCAGAGGCCGGTCACCTGCGCCATGTACTCCCAGTCCTTGAAGCGCGCCGGGTCGCCGACATAGGCGGAAAGGTCGGCGAGCCCCGCGAGAAGCCGCGCGAGGGCGGGCGGCGCCGGGCCGTCTTGCCCCGAGGGCGCGGGTCCGGGCGCGGGTCCGGCCACGGGTTCGGCCTCTGGCCCGTCCGGGGCCGGGAAGGCGGCCGCGACGGCTTGGGAGATCGCTGGCGCGGGCTGCGGGATGTCGGCGGCGCGCGGCGCGGCATCCTCCGGCGCCCGTTCCTGCGACCCCGGTGCCTCGGCATCCGTGGGGGCGCTGGTGGTGACGTAGGACTGGAGCAGTTCGTCGAAGATGATCGAGGCCGTTGCGCGCGGCCGGCGCGGCCGCACGAGCGAGGAGCCGGCAGCTGCGCCCGCCGCCTCCTGCGGCGCCGGCCCGGCGGCGTCCTTCGCCGGCCCGGCAGCCGGAGCCGCGGCGCCAGTCGGGGGCGCCGGCATCACCGGCTTCGGCGGGACGACCGGAGAGGCGGCGCGCGCGGGTTTCGGCGGCGGCACCACTTCCGAGGCGAGGCCCGGCCGCGAGACGGGGCGCTTGACCAGGTCGGCGATCGAGGGCGGCGGCGGTTCGGGCGGGCGGGGCGGCGCGGGCCGCAGCTCCGCGATCCGCGCAAGGATCTCGCGCGCCAGGGCGATGTCGTTGCGGCGGGCGACCCGCGCCGCCGCGATCAGCGCGCCGACGAGCGCCTTGCCGCCGGCGCGCTCCCAGGTGGCGGGGTCCACCACCTGCCCCCCCGGCGCCGCCACGAGCGCCGCCTCGGTGGCGATGCCGATCACGTCGTGGAACTGCATCCGCGCGCCCGTGATCGCGTTGTCGGGCAGGGCCCCGAGCGGCGTTCCGGCGAGCGCATCGGCCGGATGGGTCAGCACGAGCAGGCTCTGCGTCTGCAGCCGCCGCGGCACGAGGGCCCAGAGCTGGCGTTCGTCGTCGGTCCAGCCCGCCTTGCCCGCCGCGCACCAGATCAGCACGTCGGCCCGCCCGGCGACCCAGCGCACGAGTTCCTTCTGCGCGTTCCAGTCGGCGGGGCCGGGAAGGCTCATGAAGCTCAGGAACCGCAGCACGGGGTTCGGCAGGCGGATCTCGACGTAGTCGGGGTTGTGCTGACCCGCCGTCGAGAGATCGTTGCCGGGCAGCGGGATGTCGATCCCGCTCCACCAGCTCACGTAGGCTTCCCGCCGGTCGCCGTGGCGCAGGATCACCGGCAGGCCCGCGCCCGAACGGCTCTGCGGGCGGACGACGTGCTCGCCGACGAGAAAGCTCGCCAGCAGCGACTTGCCGGCACCGGGAAGCCCGACGATGGCGACGCGGATCGGGTTCGCCAGCCGGAGCGCGGCGCGTTCGGCGCGCTTGCGCAGGTCGTCGAAGGCCGGGTCGCCGGCGCGCGTGTTCGACCCGGCCGCGGCCAGGAACCGCTCGAGGTCCGCCAGCTCCTTCTCGGCGCTCGGGAATGGGCTCATCGGGCGATCGATCCGGGCCTTGTGGTGCGAGGCCGGCGCATGGCCGCGCCGACCCCCGACTTTCTAGCGGATTTTGATGATTGCGAAAGACACGTTGTCCTGATCCGGGTGGCGCTGGCGCTCGATCGCGGCCAGAAGCGCCTCGGCGATCTCCGTGCTCGGGCGCCTGGCCGTCTTGCGCAGAACGGCCTCGATCTGGGCGTCGGAGAGGAACTGCAGCCCGTCCGATGCCGCGATCAGGATGTCGCCGGTTTCGAGTTCGGTGGGCCGGGGCCTGCAGTCGATGAGCGGGATCCGGCGCCCCATCACGACCGAGGTCAGCGAGTTGCGGTCGGGGTGGTTGCGGGCCGTCTCGGGGTCGAGCTGGCCGGTCTTGACCATCAGGTCGATCTGCGGCGCCAGCGAATGGTCCTCGTTGAGCTGCCGCAGCTTGCCCGCGCGGTAGAGGAACAGCGGCGAGTCGCCGATCGAGATCCAGTAGAGGCGGTCCTCGAAGATCACCGGTGCCAGCAGGGTGGCGCCCATCCCGCGCAGCTCCGGGTTGCGCGTCACATGGGCGTCGATGCAGTCGTTCGCCCCCTGCGCGATGCTGCGCAGGAGGCTGGCGATGTCGCCCTCGACGTCGTGGCCGTTGCCGAGCTGGAGCTTCAGCTCGCTGAACACCTCGGTGACCACGATCTTGCTGGCAACGTCGCCGGCCGCATGGCCGCCCATCCCGTCGGCCAGCACCGCGAAGCCGAAGGAATTGCCCGCGCTGAAGTCGGCGGCGACCGCGTCCTCCTGATAGTCCCTCCGGCCGACCGATATCGCCGTCGCGACGTCGTAGCGCATCTCAAGGTCCGGCGGGTTCGGCGACGCCCGGGTCCGACCACGAGAAACGCTCGCCGCAGAGCGCGACGAGGCGCAGCCGCGTCTCGCCGATCGTCAGCGTGTCGCCGTCCTTCATCGGCTCGGTGCTGAGCAGCGGCTTGCCGTTCAGGCGCACCAGGTTCGACTTGCCGCCATGGCCGACGAAGAAGCTCCGCGTCTCCTCGTCATAGGCGATCGCCGCATGGTTCTTCCGCGACACGGCGGTGTCGCCGAAGTCGAGCTGGATCGCCTGGTCGTCGTCGCGACCGATCTGCGAGACCCCGGTCAGCAGCGCCATCGACGCGCCGCGCCCCGGGCCGTCGACCACGACGATCCAGCCCACGGGGAACTGCGCGCCGCGCACCGACTGGGTGGTCGGCGGGCGGTCGAAGATGTCGGTCGTGTGCCCGGTGGAGTGCTCGAAGCCGAGCAGCCGCGTCTTGACCCGGCCCGACCGGCGCAGGCCGGCCCCCGGCAGCTCCGCAGCGGCAGGTGCGGCGGGCTCGGGCAGGGGCGCGGGATCCGGCGCGGGGACGGCGCGCAGCGGCCGGTCGCCAAACAGCCGGTGCGGCGGCGCCGGGGCGGGTCGGATGTCCTCCGGCAGGTCGTCGAACCGGCCGCGCAGCGGATCGGCATCCCCGAGCGGATCCGCCGGACGGTCCTCGAAGGGATCGGCGAAGGGGTCGTTCCCGGCCGCCGCCGGCTCTTCCTCCAGGGCATCCATCGGGCTGACCAGTTCCCACATGCTCGCGCTCACGCTGTCGGCCGGCCTCGGCGGCGGCGCGGCAGGGGCGAACCCTCCTGCCGGCGCGGAAGCCGCGGCTTCGGGTGGCGGCGCGGGCGGGGCGGCGTCCTCGCTGTGCTCGATCTCGCTCTGGGCCGCCATGCGGTCCCGGATTGCCCTCAGTCTCTGCATCACGGACATGGTGCGCTCATCCATGGTTGTTCGGGGTCGGACGTCTGCGAGGTTTGGAAGAGTGTCGGCGGTCGCGGAGGGTGGCGCGACCCTGGCGCCGGCCGGACCCTCCGCAGGCGGCGGGATCGGCGGGCTGCCGCCGGTCCGGCTCTGCCGGGAGGGGCGGCGGGCCGCCGGTGCGGCTGTCGAGCTCTGCCCGCGCCATCTCAGTTGCTCCGGACCAGCGGCATCACGGCCGTGACCTCCCTGCCCGCGCGCAGCACGCGGAAGGTCGCCAGGGGCATGCCGGCAGCGGCAAGCATCGAGATGGCCGTCTCGAAGCCGGCCGATCCGTCGATGGCGGCGCCGGAGCCGGTCTCGGCGACCAGCACGTCGCCCGCGGCCAGCGCGCCCTCTCCCATGCTGGCCGGAACGGCGACCACCTCGGTCCGCCAGGTTCCGTCGGGCGCCGTCGCCCGCGTGCGGACGCCGTTCAGGAGGGTGACGTCGCGCGCCATCGGCACGGCGAGCGTCACCTCCTCGAGGTCGGCCGTGGGGGTCCGGCGGATCCGCGCCGTGGCGAGGGTGTGGGAGGCCCCGTCGTTCGCGGCCCGCGCCTCGACCTCGGCCCGCAGCGCCGCCTCGTCGCCGACCCAGGCGCCCTCGACCGCAAGGATGGTCACGCCCTCGGCGATCCAGCCGTTGGCCGGGTGGCCGGCCGCGCCGGGCAGGACTTCGACGATCGCGGGGAACCTGCCTCCGACGCTTGTCGTCTCGGCGCGGAAGGGCAGCGCGACGTTCCAGGCGGCGGCCGCGACCTGATCGGGCAGCACGGCCGGATCGGCGGCCGCGGCACGTGGCGCGTCCGCACCGGACGGGGCGACGCCGGCCGTCCCGGCTGCGGCTCCGGTCACAGCGTCTGGCGCGGCGGCCGGCACGGTTGCCGGCGGCGTCTCCGGGGTGCCGGCAGCAGCGGGGGCGACCGGCGCGGGCTCGAGCCCCGCAGCCGGCCCTGCGGGCGGGGAGGGACTCCGCGGGGCGGGGGCGACGAGCCCGGCCACGCCGCCGGCGGCACCCGATCCGGCAGCCGCCTCGCTGCGGACTTCGGCGCGCGCGGGCAGCGGCAGCGCCGCCGGTGCGGCCGGGGTGGCCGCCTGCGCCGGTGCGGCAGGCGCCGGCATCGCGGGGCCGCCCGTGAGCCGTGCCGGCGCCGGGCCGACCGCCTGCGGAAGGGCGCGGCTCCCGGCTTCGGGGGCGGGCGCGGCCGCATCCCGGGGGGCCCCCGCGCCGAGGAAGGCGAGCGCGGTCCCGGCGAGCACGACCGCGGCCAGCGCGATCAGACGCAGCCCGCGGCTCCTGCCGCCGGCCGCCGCGACCGGGGGAGCCGACGCGGGAACCGCGGCCGGCGCTTCGGCTGCCGGCGGCTCGGGGGGGGCCGGTTGCGGCGCGGCGGCGGGTCGCTCGGACGCGGCGTGCACGACCCGCAGTTCGGGCCGCGGCGCGAGAAGCTCGAGCCACGCATGGGCGCTGGGCAGCCGGTCCTTGGGCAGGATGTTCATCGCCTTGTCGATGGCGGCGAGGAACCCCGGCGGATAGCCCGAGAAGCGCCCGGCCAGCGGCTTGTAGGGATCGGGGCTGCCCTCGGCGATCGCCACGAGGCGTGACTGGCTGGACGGCGGAACCTCGCCGGAGATCACGTGATGGAAGGTCGCGGCCAGCGCGTAGAGGTCGCTCGACCCCGTCTGGTTGCTGCCGGCCACGTAGAATTCCTGCGGCGAGTAGCCGTCCTTGACCACGCGGAGCGCCGAAAGCGCCTTGCCGCCCACCTTCGTCGCCTGCTGCCGGGCCGCGCCGAAGTCGATCAGGATCGGCTCGCCCGAGCGCGAGATCAGGATGTTGTCGGGCGAGATGTCGCGGTGCAGCATGCCGTTGTCGTGGATGAAGGCCACCGCGCCGAGCAGCTTCCTGAGGATGGTCACGACGAAGGCGGGCGTGAGGCTCGCCCGGTCGGTTTCGATGATCGCAAGAAGGTCGCGGCCGTCGACGTAATCGATCGCCATGTAGGCGGTGTCGTTCTCCTCGAACACCTGGTGCACGCCCACGATGTTCGGATGCACGAGGCGCGAGAGGCTCTTGGCCTCCTGCACGAACAGGCGGACGATGTGCGCGAACTGCGCCTCATGCGCGCGCGAGCGGGCGGTGACGATGTTCTGCGTGCGCCGGCAGAAGTTGCCGGGGAAGCATTCCTTGATGACGACCACGCGGTCGAGGCTGTTTCGGGCGAGGTAGGTGATGCCGAAGCCGCCGGCGTTCAGGAAGCGCTCGATCGTGTACTGCCCGTGGAGGAGCTTCGAGCCGGGCTTCAGCTCGTCGACGAATTGCTCCTCGCTTTCCTGCACCGGGTTAACCTTCGCCATCTCACCGGATCTCCACCGCGTGCGGGAGATCGCCCGCAAGACCCCCGCGCGACCCGGATAACCCGTCATGCGATACAATTTATTGTTCGAAACGGGCCAACAATAAGGCAGCGCCCGGGGCTCCCGGCGCGGCCGGGCGACCTGCGGGCCCGAGGAACCCGCGCGCCGGGGTCGGCCGGGTCGGGCCGCCGGGGGCGGCGTTTCCGATCGCCGCGGCAGGGGGATGCCCGCCGGCGGGGTCGGGCGCGGGCCGGGTATCCCGCGCGGATACAATCTTCGGTTGTATGAACTGCCGTGCCACCGGCCGGAAGATGCGCCCGTCAGTCGCTCGACGCCGGCGGCTCCGCCGCGCGGATGGCGTAGCGGCCGGCCAGATCGGCCCGGCCGAGCGTCTCGAGCAGGCAGGCCCGCGTGATGCCCCGCCCGCAGGCAAGCGCGGCGCGCGCGATCTCGTGCCCGAGGAGCGCCGCGGCGGCCAACGGCCCCGGCATGGCATCGGGCGGTGTGCCCCCGTCCGGCGTGTCGGCCGGCGCGATCTCCAGCACCCGGCCCCCCGGCAGGCTGAGGCGCATGCCCCCGGCCGTGGGCGCAAGCCGTGCCCCCGCATCCTCGGCGAGGGTGACGCCCTGCGCCGCCAGCGCCGGTCCGAGGCGGGCGGCATCCGGCGCGACGGCCGCGCGCGCTTGCCCGGACGCGCGCAGCGCCTCGGCGGCCAGGCCGGCAAGCGCCCGGTCGATGGCCGGCGCGAGCGCGGCGGCCGCCTCCTCGGCCGTTGCCAGGGACGCCGCGGCGCGGCCCAGGCGGAAGCGCCGGCCCCAGGCGCCGCCGGCGAGGTTCTCCGCGGCGAGCGCGGCGGCGAAGGCCCGGGCGGCCGCCGGATCGGCGGGCGGCGCGAGGGCGATGCCGTCGGCGGTGACCCCGCGCCGCTGCCGCAAGTCGAGCTGCGCGAGATAGCGCGCAAGGGCGGAGATGAGCCCCGGCTCCGCAAGGGCGAAGCGCGGCATCGCCGCCCCGAGGCTGCGGCCGTCGGGGGCGGTGCCGGACTCGAGCGCGCGGGCCAGCGCGGCCTCGTCGTAGGGCCCGCCGGGCCGTGCCGGGTCGGTCAGCGCCGACCAGAGGATCGGCGGGAACACCGTTCCCCCCTCGCGCCGGCCCCGGCCGTCGGCGCCGTGGCAGCCGGCGCAGGCGAAGTCCGAGGCCGGGCGGCGCAGGCGCCCGCCGGCCAGCACCACCTCGGCGCCCTCGCCGCGCAGGAACAGCGCCTCGCCGGCATCTCCGGCGCGCGCCGCCAGGGCGGCGAGTCCTGCGGCCAGAAGCGCGGCCGCTGTCGCGGCGGTCAGCCGTCGCATGGCGGCTGCGCCCGCGCCAGCGCCAGGAGCGCATCGGGGTCGGCGAGCCCGACGACGCGGGTGAAGAGCCCCAGGCAGGGCTGGCCGACCAGGAACATCGGGTCGTGATCCTCGAGGGCACCGGGCGGGAAGCGCAGCGCCTCGAGCAGCGGCCGCGTGCCCTGCGGCCCGCCGCTGAGCCAGAGCCAGCCGGGCCCGGCGCCGAGCTTCTCGGCCTCGGCCGTCATCGCCTCGGGCGTGTCGCGCACCGGGTCGATGGCAACGGTGACGATCGTCGCCGCCCGCGCGGGCCCGGCGCCAAGTTCGGCATCGACCACGGTGAGAACGGCGTTCGAGATGTCGCAGAGCGTGTCGCAGGCGGTGTAGGTGAAGCTCAGGATCACCGGCTGCCCCGGCGGCAGCGCGTCGCGGAAGCCGGTCCGGCGGCCGAAGCGGTCGGTGACCGGCAGGTTGGGCAGGGCGAGGCGTTCGGGCTCGGCCACAACGGCCTCGGCCGCGTGGTCGCCGTGATGGGTGCCGTGCGGCAGGGCCGGCGCCGGAACCAGAAGCAGCGCGAGGGCGAGGAGGCGGGCGGCGGAGGTCATCGGCGGTCTCCCAGGATCAGCGGCTCGAACGGGGTGCCGTCGCCGGTGGCGACGGTGACGACGACCGCGCCGCCCGGCGGCAGGTCGTAGAGGTCGGCGGCGAAGCCGTCGCCGCCGGTGCGGAAGGGCACGCGGTCGCGCCAGCCGCCGGCGAGGTCGGCGAAGGTCAGCACGCCCTCGGCCTCGACCGGCGCGCCGTCGCCGGCGACCAGTCGCAGCTTCAGCGCGCCGTCCTCGGCGGGCAGGGCGAGGATCCGGCCCGGCTCCGGCGCGGCCTCGCCCGGCTCGGCCACCGGAACCGGCAGGCAGAAGGACAGCGCGCCGAGGCCCGTCGTGGCGACCAGCTCCCACCGCCCCGGCCCCGGCAGGCTGGCCACGGTGCGGAAGCGGCCCGGCGCGGTCTGCCGGAAGCTGCGGTCGATCGCGGCGACGAGGCGCGGCTCGCCGCCGCGGAGGGGCAGCGCTGTCATCGCCGGGACGTTGCCGGTGGCGCCGTAGTCGTGCAGGCGGTAGCCTTGGCGGCTCTGCCGGTGGACGGCGAGGATGCCGGGATCGGGCGCGAGGCTCGCGAGGAAGACCGCGCCGGCGGGCGGCGCGGCATCGGCCGCACCCAGCGGCACCTCGCGGAACTCGGCCGTCTCGCCCCGGGTGATGGCGCGGGTGTCGAGCACGCCGACGCGGGTCTGGTCGGCCAGCATCAGGAAGGCCGCGCGCTCGGTCAGCAGCACCTCCGCGATCGCGGTCCCCTCGGCCGAGGTGGCCTGCACCAGCCGTGACCGGCCGGCATCGACGATCGAGACGGGCCCACCCGCCGGGTCGTGGGCGGCGAGGATGCGGCCGTCGGGCGATACCGCAAGACGCGTCGCCGGCGCGGCGAGGGGGATCCGCACCGCGGCTTCGGGCGCGTCGAGGAAGTGAAGCGAGAGCTCGCCCCCGCGCAGCACCGCAAGGCCGAAGGCCGCGCCGCCCGCGGCCAGCACCGCCGCGGCCCCGGCCGGGCCCGGCGCGTCTATCAGGATCTCGCCCGAGGCGGTGTCGAAGAGCGCCGCGCCCTGCGGCCCCCAGAGCGCCGCCGCGGGCGCGGCGCCGGCCGCGGGGGCGAGCCCCTCGGCGCGCAATCCGGGCGCCGGCCCTTCGGGCAGCCGGCGGACCTGCCCCGTGGCGCCATCGAGCACGAAGGCCCCGCCCGCCGCCGCCGGGACCGCGGCCACGGGGCGGCCGAGCCCGCCGCCGAGGAGGTCGAGCCGGCCCGTCGCGTCCACCGCGGCGAGGCTGCCCGTCTCGGGGAAGGGCAGCAGCAGCCTGCGCGCCTCGGGGTCGGGCACCAGCGCCGCGGGCCGTCCCGGCAGGGGCGTCGCCGAGAGGATGTTCGCCGAGGCCAGCGAGAATTCGGGATCGACCAGCATCAGCGTGTCGTCTGCGGTCACGACCGCCACGAGCGGGTCGTTGAGGAACACCGCGCCCACCGGCAGGCGCCCCGTGCGCAGGAAGGCCTCGGCCGCCTCGGCGCAGGGCAGGTCGGAAGGGTCGCTCCGCCGCAGCCAGCCGTAGAGCGCAAGGCCCGGCGGCAGTTCGGCCGCGGCGTGATTGGTGACGGCGACCTCGATCGCGAAGGGTTCGGCCGGCGGGATCGGGCCCTCGCGGCCGTCGAGCAGCCGGAAGGCCGCCTCGGCGCTCAGCGCGGGCTTGAGCTCGCCCGCAGCCTCCTGTGCGGCCGCGGGCGCGGGCACGACGAGCGCGGCGGCGAGCAGCCCCGCCGCCGCGGCGCGTCCGAGGTCATTCCGCCGGCCCGACATCGAGCAGCCCCCAGGTGCCTGCCGCGCGCAGGAAGGCCGGCCCGTCGTGCCAGAGGACGGGCGCCGCTGCGGCCTCCGTCCGCGGCCTCAGCCAGGCCGAGATCGCCTTGCCGGGAGAGAGCAGCGCCGAGCGCGGGAAGCCGAAGCCGGGGAACAGGTCGTCGTAGGAATAGCCGTTCATCACGAAGGCGCGCTGCCGCGCCCGGCCGCCGGGATGGACGACGCGGATCACCACCTGTTCGCCCTCCGCGGCCGCAAGCCGCGGCGCCTCGGCCGCCGCGGCGAAGAAGTCGGGCGGGAAGGGGAAGGCGTTGAGGTCGTCGCTGCGGCGGATCGTGCCGTCCGGCCCGAGCGGCATGCCCGGCACCTCCCGCAGCACCCGCGAGAAGCCCGGCGAGCGGTGGCTGACGCCCGCCTCGCCCAGGTCGTAGCTGTCGTCGCAGACCGGACAGTCGGGCACCATGTTGCCGAGCGAGGCCGCCTTCGGTTCGCCCGCCCAGTGCCAGGGCAGCGGGAAGCGGTCGTCCCAGTGGTTCATCCCGTCCTGCCAGAACAGGACGAACTCGCGCAGCGGCCGGGTCGTGCCGGATCCGTCGGCCGCCGCCCAGCGGAAGCCGTGGCCGAAGCCCGCGCCCGGCACGTAGGCGGCCGAGCAGCGCTGGTAGCCGTGCCCGTCCACCGGCTCGCAGGTCAGGCCGTCGTCATCGACCGGCGCCCAGTTGACCGGCACCACGTCGATCGCCCCGAAGAGCCCGTGCGGCCCCTGCGAGACCGGATCGGCCACGGGCCGGACCGGGACCGCCCCGAAGGCATAGGGGATCCAGTGGGTCCGCGCGTCGAGCGCCTCGGCGACGGCCTCGCTCAGGATCGCGCCGAGCGCCGCGTTCAGCGCCGGGATGTCGTCGTTGCAACGGTCGTCGCCGCAGCCCTCGGCGGCGAGCCCCGCGGGCAGGGGGGCGCTGTCGCCCGTCCAGAAGGTCAGCGTCACGCCGTCGCCGAGCGCGCGGCCGAACGGCGCGTCGCGGAGGTCCTCCTCGACAAGGAACACCTCGGCGAGCGCCGCCTCG
The DNA here is from genome assembly GCA_026419405.1 of Paracoccaceae bacterium. Lineage (GTDB taxonomy): Bacteria > Pseudomonadota > Alphaproteobacteria > Rhodobacterales > Rhodobacteraceae > JANZZL01. The sequence continues at coordinate 17,112 of JANZZL010000087.1, forward strand.
GGGTCGGACGCATCGAGGGCCGCCGAGGTCCGCCGCCGGAGCTCGGCCAGGAACTCACCCCCGGCCGGAGCGGCAAGTATGCGCTCGGCCACGCCCCGCGCGATGAGGCGGTAGAGCAGCTCGCGCGCCGCGACGGCATCGCCCGGCAGATCCAGCCGGAACCGCCCGGCATAGGCGGTGAGCACCTCCGACACCGCGACGCCGCCGAGCCCGCCCGGCAGCGGATCGGCATTGTAGCCGTAGCCCGCAGGCAGGCTGCGGATCAGGTCGAGGCCCGGCAGCCCGAGGGTGAGCGCGAGCCGCGCCGAGGGGCGCACGCCCTCGGCCCGCCCCTCGGGGCGCTCGAGCCGGCCCACGGTGGCCGAAACCGGCGAGCCCGGCGCGACGGGCTCGCTGCCGACATGCGCCGGCGGGTCGGTGTTGAGCGGCACGATCCGCGGCATCAGCGCATCGCCGAGCAGGTCGCGCGGGCCCTGGTCGCCCTCGCCCAGCAGGTTGACAAGCCTCAGCCGCAGGCAGTCGCCCGCGCGCAGGCGCAGCACGAAGGGTTCGGGCTGGGCGGGATAGGCGCCGGCGATCGCCGCCAGCACCGCCTCGGCCGTCAGCGCCCGGAAGCCGGGATCCCCGATGCCCGAAAGCCCGAGCTGTGCGGGCGACATCAGCGCCAGGAACAGCCCGTCGGGGTCGTAGAGGTCCTGGCCGTAGACCGTGCCCTTCGTGCCGGGGAAGGCGCGGCGCATCTCCACCGCGACGACCGCGGCCTCGACGATGCGCTGGGTCCGGCCGCCGGCCGGAAGCGGACAGGCGAGCCCCGCGGCGGAGCGGTAGTCCTCCGCCTCGTCCGGCGCGCTCTCGGGCCGTGGCGAGAAGGTCGGCACGGGGTCGAGGCGGCCCCCGATCGGGGCCGCGCCGGCGGCGGGGTCGGGCTTGGCGAAATCCATCGTCGCGGGATCGAGCGCCTCGCCGTCCTGGTAGATCCGCATCAGGCCCCAGGCGCCGTTCCAGAGCGCATCGACCGTGCCGAAGCTGTAGAAGTAGTCCGACGACCGCAGCGGGACGCCGTTCGAGTCCACCGCCGCGCCGGCGCGCGGCGACGGCGGCACGAACTCGACGCTGGCCCCCACGTCGGCGCGCAGCGTGCCCTGCATCTCGAAGTGCTCCGAGATGCCGATTTCCTGCGCGAAGGTGAAGCCCTCGATGTTGTCGCACTCGGCCAGCGCCGCCTCGTAGGCCTGCCAGTGGGCGGCGTCGATCCCGGCGTCGATCCAGCCCTGCGGCACGCCGCCGATCCAGCCCGGCGCGGTGTCGAGCCAGGCGCGGTATTCCCGCGGGCGCGACCGGTCGGTCACCGGGCGGTCGAAGCAGGCCGACTGGAGCGTGGGGTCGGCGTCCCAGGCGGGCGCGTGGCCGAGCGGCTGCATCCCCCGCTGCCAGGCCTGGTCGATGTTGCGCCTGAAGGGCTGTCCGGCGACGCCGAACATGTGCTGCACCTCCTGCGCGCCCTGGATCATGCGGATCGCGATCCGCTCGCCCTGGTAGGCCTCGAGGAGCGGCGTCTCGGGGTCGCCGTGGATGCGCGAGGCGAAGGCCAGGCCCATGTCGCCCGCATCCCCCGCCTTCTGGTGGGCGATCGAGCACTGGCCGAAGTCGCCCGCCGCCACGGCCTCGGCCGCCTCGCCGGGCTCGGCGGCACCTGGCCGCGCCATCGGCCTGAGCGCGCAGTCGGGCGAGGGCGAGCCGTCGGCCTCCTTCGTGCCGATCCTGAGCGGGATCGGCGCGCCGCGGTAGTTCACGAGGTAGGGGTCGTGGTGATCGACCGAGATCGCCTCGGGCCGGACCGGCGCGGCGACGGGCCGTGCCAGCGTGCCGTCATGCGCGCCGGGCGTCTCCGGGTTGCGGCCCGCCGCCCGCATCCGGTAGCGCACGAGATGATCGCCCAGCGCGACGACCTCGGGCTTGCCGGTCTGGAGCGGCGCGCTGCCGCCCACGAAGAGGTCGCCGCTGTAGAGGCTGCGGTGGATGTCGTCGCGGAACGCCCCCGCGGCGAGCCATGCGGGGGGCACCTCGCCGGGGTAGAAGTGGCTGGGCGTGCCCGCTTCGCGTTCGGCCGGAGAGCCGCAGACGGTGCCGAGCCGGCTCGGCGAGAAGCGCCAGTAGGCCTCGCAGTAGAGCTTCGCCATGCCGTCGAGCCCGCCGGCGAGCGAGGGATCGGCGGCGGCGACGGCGTCGAGCATCGGCGGCTCGCGGTCGCGCGGATCGTAGAGCAGCGCGAAGTCGGCGATCGACAGCGCATATTCGCGGTAGTTCGGATGCTCGAAGTAGCTCGGGTCGGCCGCGGCCGCCGCCGCGCTCGGGGCGACCACGATCCGCTTGTGCGCGCCGACCCAGGGCGCCGAGCCCCAGGCCACCGCCGCGCGGCGGGCGGGCAGGGGCAGCGGCCCGTAGGCCGGGTTCCGGGTGGCCTCGGGCAGCGTCTCGCCCTCGAGCTTCGGCGGCAGGATCTTGGGGTTCCAGGTGGCGAGGTCGCCGGGGTCGGCGGCGGCCAGATCGGCCCGCGCCCGCGCCGGCGGCTCGACCACCAGCGCCGAGTAGAAGCCGTGCTGCTGGATCGAGGAGGGGCCGAAATGGTCGTGCGTGAACACGGTGCGCATGGTGCGGTCCACCGCGCCCTCGCCGTCGTCCGACAGGATCGGGTCGGCGAACCAGCGCTGCGTGGTGGTCTGGAACAGGAACGGGAAGCGGCTGCGCTTCAGCCGCCAGAGATCGTGCCGCTGCACGACCGCCCAGCCGCAGAAGCCCGTCTCCTCGGGGGCCTCCGCCCTTTCCGCATCGCTCATCGCGGCGCGCACCCGCGCCCAGAGTGGGTCGAGCACCGCCGGGTCGCCCTCGGCGCAGAGGCGGCTGGCCACCTCGTCGGGGGCGAAGGTGCCGTCCTCGTAGTTCCAGCCGTTGCCCGAGCCGTCCGAGGAGGTCACGTCGAACTTCACCAGGTGGATGTGCTGGCCGATCGTGTCGGTCGGCGTGCGCACCTGGAAGTCGTCGAGCTCGAGCTCCTTGGGAAGCTCGTTGGTGTGGCGGAACTCGATGCATTCGCCCGAAAGCGCACGGAAGAAGAACGGCTCCTCGCGGTCGGAGACGAAGGGCGAGATCCGCCAGGCGGGGCCGTCCTTGTAGCGGTCGGAACTCGCGGTGAGCACGTTGATGCGCGCCTGCGGGTCGTGCCAGCCCGCGCCGTTCACCACCATGTCGAGCTGCACCGCCGAGACCTCGTAGCGGCGGTAGCCGTCGAGCTTCGGATCGGGCAGGAAATCCGCCGCCTCGAGCCAGCCGCGCCCGAGCGGGTCGGCCACCGGTGCGGCCTCGGTCGGGCTGCGGGCGACGCCGCAGGGATCGGCGAAGGGGGCGCCCGGCTTGGGCGCGCTGCCGTTCACGCGGAACTCGGCCGTGCCGGGCGCAGGCCCGCCGGGCACGGGCGCGGCGCGCGTCGGGTAGGCGCCGCGTCCGGCCTGCCCCGCGACCGGCGCACCGTCGACTGCCGCGAGCTTCAGCGCACCGCCGCTGCCCCCGCCTTCGGCATAGAGCCTGCCGTCGAAGTGGAAGCCCATGGCGGCGCGCTCGAGCAGCTCGCCCCAGGGGCTCAGCCGGTCGAGTTCCGCCTCCTCGAGGTGCCCGCTGAGGTCGCCGAGCGCGAAGGCCTTGGCCACGACCTGCGAGAAGTAGAGCGACCGGCGCAGCTCCAGCGCTGCGCCGGTGGCCCCGGCCGGGTCGAAGGGCGGCAGGTCGAAGCCCAGCCTGCGCACCGCCCCGTCGGCGACCACGTGGCGGTCGAGCCCCGCGTTCAGCCACTCGCCCTCGGCCGCCGGGGCGGGAAGCCTCGGGTCGATCCCGTCGGCCGTGGTCTCGCCGGGGTTCGGCCCGAGGTTGCGCGCCATGTCGAGAGGCGGCTGCGGCGGGCGATGGCCGGGCCGCCCGGCGATGTAGAACGGATAGCCGGGCATCGGGGCGGCCGCGCCCTCGGCGAGCCTCGGCGAACCGCTGCCGGCATCGATGTCGGCGGGGTCGGTGTAGGTCGGGATCAGCGGCAGCGGCTCGCCCGGCAGGGGCACCACGGCCGGGATCGGCGTGCCGAGGCCGCGGCCCGTCGCCGGGTCGGGCGCAAGCCAGGCGCCGGTCGCGGGATCGACGCTGCCGGTGCGCTTGCGCGCAACGGTGCCGTCGGCGGCGCGCTCCGCGAAGTCGAGCGAGAGCCCGGCGTCCGCCTGTCCGTCGGGCAGGCGCCGCGTGCCGTCCTCGAGCACGTCGTGCACGCGCCAGAGCGCCCACATTCCTTGCGCGAAATGCGGGTAGAGGTGGCAGTGGAAGATCGAGTCGCCCACCGTCCGGTTGCGGTTGCCCGCCCCTTGCGTGTCCCACCAGCCCTTGCCGGCGCCGTTCTCGCCCCTCAGCCCGCCGTGGTAGATGTTGTAGGTGAAGCCCTGCTGCGGCCCCACCGTCTGGCTGTCGAGGTAGCTGCCGCGGTTGGGGTCGTTGCCCGCGAACCACTGGTGGGCGTGCAGGTGGAAGACGTGCGTCTCCTTCGGCCCGGCGTGGAAGTTGCGGAACACCACCGGGTCGTTGAGGTAGCTGTGATGCACGTTCGAGGGATCGTCGGCATACCATTCGAGAAGCGCCGGATCCCCGTTCGCCCAGGAGGTGAGGAAGAATTCCTCGTAGAGGCATTCCATGCAGTCGGCCGCAGGCCCGATGCCCTTGCGGTTGGCCAGCAGCATCGCCCCCATGCCGCTCGCGCCGTAGTTGATGGCGAAGCCGTCGCGCACCCCGGCGAGCTGCCCGAGCCGGTCGAGGTCGCGGAAGTTGCGGGTGTAGAAGGTCTTGAGCTCGTCGTGGAAGAAGACCGAGAACTCGCGGAAGGCGTGGAAGGCGGGCTCGATCGTGGTGGCGGCCCCGTCGGTGTCCGCGCGGCAGTCCTCGGCCGCGTCGTCGAGCGCGGCGTTGCACCAGACGATGGCGTTGAGGTCGGCATGCACGAGCTCCAGCCGCCGGGCGGTGTCGAAGGCGGCCTGGGGCGCGTCGAGCGCGCGCGCCATGTTGAGGATCGGCGTGCCGTTGCAGCGGTCGACGGCCTCGTAGTCGAGCACGCCGAGGCGCACATGGTCGCCCCCCGTCGCGGGAGGCGGCGCGACCTCGGCCCCGTCGACGCAGGCGAATTTCCCCGGCGCCTGCGCCGCGCGCGGCCAGGCCGCGTCGAGCGCGGCCTGCGTCACCTGGCTGCGATACCAGCGGCTGCCCTGCTTCTCGGCGATGACCGCCCCGAACAGGCCGTGCACGATCGACCCGCCGTCGCCCTCGCCGCCGGCGGGGGCCGCGGGCGAGGCGAAGAAATAGGTGCCCTCCTGGTCCACGCGGTAGAGGCACAGGAACGACTCGCCCGGCGCCACCGCATCGGTGCCGAGGCAGGCGCCGTGCACGGCGCCGGTCTCGGGGTCGGGCAGCGGGTGCAGGCCCTGGACGACGAAGTTGACGAGCCGCGTCCGCGGCCAGTCGGGCGCGTGCGGCGCCGCCTCGGGCTCGGCCGGTTCCTTCGCCCCGGTCGGGATGCGGCAGTCGGCCTCGCCATGGGCAACCTGGAGGTCGTCGCCCTCGCGCACCCCGAGGCGCACCCGCCGCCGCCCCTCGTCGGTCGGGGCGGTGTCGCGGCAGAAGTCGCGCGAGAAGTCGGGTGGTTCGGGCGCGTCGAGCAGGTTCTCGACCCGCACGAGCAGGAGGTCGCCCACGTTCGCCCTGAGGACCGCGGGCCGCGGCCGCTTGCAGTCCCTGAGCCTGACCGCTCCGGGCTCGAGCGGGCCGTCATGGGCTTCGGTGCCAAGCAGGCCCCCGCAGCGCTCGGCGGTCAGCTCGGTGCCGCTGGCGGGCGAGGGAACGACATCGCGGCGCAGCGCGAAGATCATGCCGTAGGGGTTGAAGGACCCGAAGCGGTTGTAGACCAGCGTCTGCTCGAGCGCCGCGAGATCGGCGCAGACGATGCGCTGCCCCTCGGCCAGCGCCACCTCGCCGCAGGCGGCACGCAGGCCGTCTGCCTCCTGCGGTTCCTCGGCGGCCGATGCGGCAGACAGGCCGGGCCCGAATCCGGCCAGCGGCAGAGCGGTGCAAAGCGCCCAAACCAATCGCTTCATGGCGTCCCCCGCCAAAAGGACAAAATCCGTCGCCGCCAAATGATCGTTTACGCGACGTCATCCAATCTATAGCATCCCGGATGGATTGCATAAACAATCGCGCGGCATTTGCGGGAAAGTTCACGCGCCGGCCGGCCCGGTCTGGAAGGCAGGATGGTTTCCATCGTTCCGCTGACGCTGCTGGCCGGGGGCCGGAGCGGCCTCTTCTCCGGGCGGGTCGGGTCGATCATCAGCCGCAACCGCCGGGCGATTCCCCTGACAGCGGACCGCATCCCCGCGGGAACCGTGCCGCCGGCCCAGTTCGAGGCCCTGTTTCCCGACCTCTGCGCGGCGATCGCCCGCGCCGCGCCGTCGGTCGGCCGGATCGAGTGCCTGCGCGGCGACGGCTCGCGGCAGGTTCTGGCCACCTGCTTCCGGGTCGGCAACGACCCCGCGCGCGTCGCCACGGCACGGCACGTGGGCGCGCTGCTGGTGCAGGCCCGGGCGCGGGTCGCGCCGGGTCTCGACCCGCCGGTGACGCCGGCCTTCCGGGCGGCCCTGCGCGACCTCCGCGTGGTGTTCGAGCCTTCCGTGCGGCCCGGCGCGTCCGACCCGCCCGCGGCCGGCGACCTGCTGCCGGCCGAGGAGCGGCGGATCGCCGCGATCGAGCTGTCGCACGGCGAGCTCGACCTGATGCTGCTCCGGCTCGACGCGCCGAGCGGCCGCGACCCGCTGCCGCTCGGGGCGCCGCTCGATCCGGCCGCCGGACCGGCGATCTGCGTGCTCGGCTATCCCGTGGCCGGAGACGGAAGCGCGCTCTTCGCCGAGGCGTTCGACGTGGGCGGGGTGCCGGTCACCGGGATCAAGCGCGCCTCGCCCGGCCGCGTCCAGGCCGCGGCCACGGCGCTCGACCTGCTGCACGACGCGACCACGCTGCCCGGCAGTTCCGGCTCGCCCGTCCTGTCGCTGCCCGATGGCGGGCTCGTCGGCCTGCATTACGCGGGCATCCGCGGCACCGACCCCAACCGCATGATCCACCTGCCCGCGGCCTTCGCGCTCGAGGCGCTCCGCGAGCGGTTCGACCCGCAGGCCGGACCGCCCCGGCATGCCTTCCCCCCCTGGCCGGCGACCGAGGCGAACCGGATCGTCGGCAAGACCCTGCACGAGGACTGGACCGCCGAAGAGCACGTCGAGGTGGCCCCGCCCGGCGCCGAGGACGGCGCGGCCGGCGTTCCCAGCGCGGTTCCCGACCACATCGAGTGGTCGCCCGCCGTGCTGACGGACCGGCGCGACATCCGCGACCGCTACTACGTCGCGCCGCTGCGCGACCCCCTGCCCCAGGTCCTGCCGGCCGAGGGCCTGCGCGTGCCGGTGCTGGAGCAGGGGGCGACCGCCGACTGCACGGGCTGTGCGCTGGCGGTGGCGGTCGAGCTGGCGCTGCTGCGGCAGAACCGCCGCGAGGCGGACGGCAGCCCGATCCGCGTGAGCCGCCGGATGCTCTACGAGATGGCCCGCCTCCACGACGAGTTCGTCGACGACCTGCCCGGCGGCTCGTCGCTGCGCGGGGCGATCAAGGCCTTCTACCACAACGGGGTCTGCCGCGCGGCGGCCGAGGATGCGGCGCCCGCGTGGCACCTGTCGGTGGAACGCGCCAGGCAGGCGCGCGAGATCGCGCTCGGCGCCTACTACCGGCTCCGGCCGAGCCTGCCCGACTTCCAGATGGCGATCCAGGAGACCGGTGCCGTGGTGATCTCGGCCTGGACCCACGCCGGCTGGACCGAGCCCGTCGGGGGCCGCATCCTGCGCTCGGGCGACCGCCGCGCCGCGCATGCCTTCGTGCTGATCGGGTATGACGCCGAGGGCTTCCTGATCCAGAATTCCTGGGGCGCCGGCTGGAGCCGCTTTGCCGGCCTCGAGGGGGTGGCCCACTGGAGCTACGCCGACTGGGCCGAGAACGTGATCGACGCCTGGGTGCTCCAGACCGCGCCGCCCGCGCCTGGGGCGCACAACCTGCCGCTGCGCGCCTATCAGGCCGAGAACGACCCCGCGCCCGCGGACCTGCCCGCGGAACTCGCCGCGCTGCCCGAGCCGCGTCGCATGGCGATCATCGGCCACGTCGCCCATGCCGAACGCATGGGCCTTGTCGATGCCGGCCGCATCGGCGTCGGCCCGCGCACGATCCGCGAGACCGCACTGTTCCTCGGCGCGCCCGAGACCTGGCGGCGGCCCGATCCCGGCGCGCCGCGCGCCCCGCGCGGTGCCGAGACGGGCAACGGGTCCACGCACAAGACCGGCTATGGCGGGATCGCCTTCCTGTTCCACGACCCAGTGCTCGGCCCCGAGGCGATGGCGCGGCTCGCCGCGCATCTGGTCCCCCGCTTCAAGGCCGCCGGCATCTACCCGCTGAACATCCTCTACGGCGCCGACGAGATCCGCTCGCTCACGGCGCGCATGCAGGACGAGGCGCGCACCGTCGCGCGCCGCGCCGGCGCGCAGGAGCAGGACCTGACCGCCTGGCTCGACCGCCGGGCGCGCGTGATCTGCCGGACGATGCTCGAGGGCTTCCTCGACGGCATCGAGGCGGCCGCGGCGCCCGGCGGCGCGATCTGGCGCATCCTCGCCGCCTTCGGCTACGAGGCCGTCCTGCCGCCGCCGGACCTGCCCGGCCGGCGCCTGCGCCGGGTGCACCTCGTCGCCTTCGGCCTCGGGGCGCTGGCCGCCGAGGCGGGCTTGCGCGACATGAAGGCGGCCGGGTTCGCCGACCGTGGCAGCCGGGCGCTGCGGCTCGCCTCGGTCTCGCTCGTCGCGCCGGTCACCCGCGCGGCGGACCCGTTCCGCGCGGGCGGTGCCGCCGGCGGGGCGACGCGGGTCTTCGATGCCCGTCTGGGGCCGGCCCGGCCCCGCGGCCTCGTCCTGCCGGGCTACGCGGGCGACTGGTGCGACCTCGTCGCGGCGATGCTCGGGCCGGGTGGCCTGCGCCCCCGCGCCGAGGGCGGCCCCTTCGACCGGGTGCACGCGCTCGCCGGGCTGGTCACCGACGGCGCGGTGCTGAACGGCATCCTCCGCACCGTGACCGGCCGCGAGGCGCTGCGTCCCGAGGAGACGTTCCCCGCCCCGCAGTTCCCGGCTTCGGCAGGATGATGGCGGCCGAAGCCGTCCGGCGGACGGATCCGCGCGGCGCCCGCGCCATCGGCGCGGCGCCGACCCCCGCGGGGCGGAGGGCGCAGGGTCGGCTGCCCGACACGCCGGCCGCCCTGGCCGGGGTCCGCGCGGCTCTCCCGCCTGCCGTGGCCGGGGCCCGTCTCCGCGCCCCGACCCGGGTCGTCAGCGGCCTTCGGGAGGCCCGGGCGATCCCGGCGCAGCGGCCGTGCACCACCTGCCGGCATTTCCGCCCGAACGTCCACCGGGAGGCGGCACGTCCGCATCACTGCGCCCTGGTGGATGCGGCCTTCGGTGACGATGCGCTGCGGTTCGACTGCGGCGGCCGCCCGCCGGCGGCGGGAGATGCCTGGGCCGCCCCCGTGGGCGCGCCTCGAGGCCGCGGCATGAGAGCGCAGGCGCCTGCCCCGGCGGCCGCCACCCGGGCGACTGCGTTGCAGAGCCTGGCAGAGGGCGAAGGAGGCAAAGCGGCGATGGCATCCGCGAACCGCAGTCGGCAGACCACCGGGCCGGACCTGTGGCAGGACCGTTCCGCCGCGACCAGAGCAAGGAGGACCCCATGTCCGACCCGCCGGCCTTGCATGCGTCCGACTGGCTGAACAGCGACCGCCCGCTCGCGCTCGAGGACTTCCGGGGCAGGGTGCTGGCGGTCGAGGCGTTCCAGATGCTCTGCCCCGGCTGCGTGCTGCACGGTCTGCCCCAGGCGCAGCGGATTGCGCAGACCTTCGACCCGGCGGAGGTTGCCGTGATCGGCCTGCACAGCGTGTTCGAGCATCACGCCGCCAACAGCCGCGAGGCGCTCGCCGCGTTCCTGCACGAATGGCGGATCCGCTTTCCCGTCGCCATCGACGCGCCCGGCACCGGGCGTCTGCCGCGCACGATGGAGGCCTGGCAGCTCCAGGGCACGCCCACGCTGGTTCTGATCGACCGGCAGGGGCGGATGCGGGCGCGGCACTTCGGTCAGGTCCCCGACCTCGCGCTCGGGGCGCAGATCATGGCGCTGCTGCGAGAGGCACCGGCGCAGCCGGGCGGCTGAACCGGTCCCGCGGGCGCGGCCCCCGCGGACGGGTCTGCGCAGCCGGCCTGCCGCCGCCCGCGCGCCGCCGGACTTTGACGGCCGGCGCCGCCCGGCTATAGCTTGCGCGACGCCCGCCGTCGGGGGCGGGCGGCCGCCGGGACGCGATGCCCGACTGCGCGCCAGCGAGGGAGTGCCGGAGGGTGACGACGGGTCCCGGTCTTGTGATCTTCGACTGCGACGGGGTGCTGATCGACAGCGAGATCATCAGCGCCCGCATGCTCGTCGCGGCGCTGGCCGAACGCGGGGTGCGGATCGATCTCGACTATGTCGCGCGGCATTTCCTCGGCCGCAGCTATCCGACGGTGATGCGGACGATCCGCACGGATTTCGGGATCGACCTGCCGCCCGAGTTCGAGGAGGACTACCGCGCGCGGTTGCTTGCGGCCTTCGAGCGCGACCTCCGGCCGATGCCCGGCGCGCGGGCCGTGCTGGAGGCCCTTCGCGCGCCCTGGTGCGTGGCCACCTCGTCCAGCCGGGTGCGGGCGCAGCGGTCGCTCGAGATCTCGGGCCTGCGCGACCTTGTGGGGGAGCGGCTCTTCACCGCGGGCGACGTGCGCAACGGCAAGCCGGCGCCCGACCTCTTCCTGCACGCCTCCGGCCAGATGGGGGTGGAGCCCTCCGCCTGCCTGGTGATCGAGGACAGCCTGAACGGGATCCGGGCGGCGCGGGCGGCGGGGATGCGGGTCTGGCGCTTCACCGGCGGCAGCCACCTTGCCGGGCGCGACCGCTCGGCCCCCGAGGGCGCAGAGGCCGATCTGGAGTTTGACTCGCTCATGGATATCCTCAGGATCGCGCCGGAACTCGCCTCGGGCGCCGATGCATGAACCGGATGGAACGCGAACCCACGCATCTCGACGAGGCCGCCCGCGCCGGGTGGCTCTACTACGTCGCCGGCATGACGCAGGACCAGATCGCGGCCAAGCTCGGCGTCAGCCGCCAGCGCGCGCAGCGGCTGGTCAGCCGCGCCATGGCCGAGGGGCTGATCAAGGTGCGGCTGGACCACAAGATCGGCCGCTGTCTCGAACTCGAGGCGGGCCTCGTCCGGCGCTACGGGCTGCAGCAGGCGCGGGTGGCCCCCGACCTCGGCGCCGGGGCGGATCCGGCCCGCACCACGGCTTCGGCGGCGGCCGAGCTCCTGGAGAGCTACCTGGCGCGGACCGAGCCGCAGACGATCGCCGTGGGCACCGGGCGGGCGCTCAGCGCCATGGTGGCCGAGATCACGCCCCAGCACAACGAGCGCCACCGGATCGTCTCGCTGATCGGCAACATCGCGCCCGACGGATCGGCCTCGTTCTACGAGGTCGTGATGCGACTGGCCGACAAGCTCCACGCCCCGCACTACCCGATGCCCGTGCCGCTCGTCTCGGAGACGGCGGAGGAACGGGCCATGTTCCACGCCCTGCGTCCGGTGCGGGTGGTGGCGCGGCTGGCGCAGGAGGCGGATGTGGTCTTCGTCGGGATCGGCCAGATGGGCGACGACGCCCCGCTGTTCAAGGACGGCTTCGTGACGCGGGCACAGCTTTCCGAGATGCAGGCCAAGGGCGCCGCCGGCGAGATCGTTGGCGGCGTCTTCGACAGCGAGGGCCGCTACATCGAGACGCCGATCTCGGATCTGGTCGGCGGCGTCCGGGTCGAGCCGGGCCGCACCGTTCCGGTGATCGGCGTCGCCGCCGGCCCGGCGAAGCTCACCGCGATCCGGGCCGCGCTCAAGGGGCGAATCGTCAATGGCCTGGTGACCGACGAGTCGACGGCCGCCGCGCTCCTCGACTGATCCGACCCGGCGCGCGGCCCGGGCGCGCGGCTCGCACGGCTTGAGTCCCTTCGCAATTTCCCGATTGACGGAGGCCATCAGGATGTGAGTAAATACTCATGCAGTGGGCAAATGCTCATGCCTAGGGAGGACATCATGACACGCACCCTTCGGGCGCTTCTGGGCGCCTGCGCCGTCGGCGCGCTTTCGACCGCCGCGATGGCGGAAACCACCATCACGGTGGCCACCGTGAACAACGGCGACATGGTCCGGATGCAGGGCCTGATGGACGACTTCTACGCCAAGCACCCCGACATCAAGGTCGAGTGGGTGACGCTCGAGGAGAACGTCCTGCGCCAGAACGTCACGACCGACATCGCCACCGGCGGCGGCCAGTACGACGTGATCACCATCGGCACCTACGAGGTTCCGATCTGGGGACGCCAGGGCTGGCTCGTCAGCCTCAACGACCTGCCGGCCGAATACGACGTGGACGACCTGCTGCCGGCGATCCGCGGCGGCCTGACGGTCGACGGCAACCTCTATGCCGCGCCGTTCTATGGCGAATCCTCGATGGTGATGTATCGCACCGACCTGATGGAGGCCGCGGGGCTGACCATGCCCGATGCCCCGACCTGGGCCGACATCGAGAAGGCCGCGGCCGCGATGACGGACAAGTCGAAGGAGCAGTACGGCATCTGCCTGCGCGGCAAGGCCGGCTGGGGCGAGAACATGGCCTTCCTCACCGCCATGTCGAACAGCTTCGGCGCGCGCTGGTTCGACGAGAACTGGATGCCCCAGTTCGACCAGCCGGAGTGGAAGGCGACGCTCGACTTCTACCTGAACCTGATGAACAACTACGGCCCCCCCGGCGCCTCGAACAACGGGTTCAACGAGAACCTCACCCTGTTCCAGCAGGGCAAGTGCGGCATGTGGATCGACGCCACCGTGGCTGCCTCGTTCGTGACCAACCCCAACGACTCCTCGGTCGCCGACAAGGTGGGCTTCGCGCTCGCGCCCGACAACGGGCTCGGCAAGCGGGCCAACTGGCTCTGGGCGTGGTCGCTCGCCATCCCGTCGTCGTCGGATGCGCAGGACGCGGCCAAGACCTTCATCAACTGGGCCACGAACAAGGACTACCTGGCGCTCGTCGCCTCGAAGGAAGGCTGGGCCAACGTGCCGCCGGGCACCCGCACCTCGCTCTACGAGAACCCGGAATACGCCAAGGTGCCCTTCGCCAAGATGACGCTCGACTCGATCAACGCGGCCGACCCGAACAACCCGACGGTGAAGCCCGTGCCCTATGTCGGCGTGCAGTTCGTGGCGATCCCCGAGTTCCAGGGCATCGGCACCACGGTGGGCGAGATCTTCTCGGCCGCGCTCGCCGGGCAGAAGACCGCCGACCAGGCGCTGGCCGAGGCGCAGGCCGCCGTCCTCGAGGAGATGAAGGCCTCGGGCTACATCCAGTGACGCCGAGCCCGGGGGCGTCCTCCCACGGCCCCCGGGATCACTGCCGGGCCTGCGGTCGCACGGCGCCCGCAGGCCCGCTCTCCGAAGCCGGGGCGCCGTCGGCGCCGCCGCCCGCAGGTGCGGCCCGACGGCGCCGGTCCGGCGCCAGACCCCGGGAGACGTGAGCCATGTCCACGCGATCCAGCCGCCTTGCCGCCAGGGGGATGGTGGCGCCTTCGGTCGTCCTGCTGCTGATCTGGATGGTCATCCCGCTGTCGATGACGCTCTACTATTCCTTCCGGCTCTACCGGCTCCTGTCGCCGGACCGGACGGGCTGGGTGGGCTTCAACAACTACCTGTGGTTCTTCAATGCGCCCGAGTTCTGGCAGGCGCTGTTCAACACCCTCGCGCTCGTCGGCGGCGTGCTCCTCGTCACCGTCACGCTCGGGGTCCTGATCGCGCTGCTGATCGACCAGCCGGTGAAGGGCCAGTCGTTCCTGCGCATCCTCGTCATCGCGCCCTTCTTCGTGATGCCCCCGGTCGCCGCCTCGATCTGGGAGAACCTGTTCATGCACCCGCAGAACGGGCTCTTCGCCGCGCTCGCCCGCGGCTTCGGGATGCAGCCGATCCTGTTCCTGGAACAGTATCCGATGTGGTCGATCATCGGCATCGTCAGCTGGGAGTGGCTGCCCTTCGCCACGCTGATCCTGCTCACCGCGCTGCAGTCGCTCTCCTCCGAGCAGCTCGAGGCGGCCGAGATGGACGGCGCCGGGGCCTTCGCGCGCTTCCGCTACATCATCCTGCCGCACCTGACCCGGGCGATCACCGTGGTCATCCTGATCCAGACGATCTTCCTCCTGGGCATCTTCGGCGAGATCTTCACCACCACGCAGGGCGGTCCCGGCTCGGCCTCGACCACGCTGCCCTACATGATCTTCAAGCAGGCGATCGCCGCCAAGGACATCGGCCGTGCGGCGGCCGGCGGCATCATCGCGGTGATCCTCGCCAACATCGTCGCCTACTTCCTGATGCGCGGCCTCGGCCGCAACCTGGACGCGTGAGGAGGCAGCCATGGCCCGCGCCCATTCCACCCGTCGCAAGGTCGTCACCACCATCGCCGCCTGGGGCGTGGCGCTGACCATCTTCTTTCCCGTGCTCTGGATGATCCTGACGAGCTTCAAGACCGAGGCCTCGGCCGTCGCCATGCCGCCGCAGTTCCTCTCGGCCGACTGGACGCTCGAGAACTACGCGACCGTCTGGGCGCGGTCGGACTACCCGCGGTTCTTCTGGAACTCGGTGGTGATCGCGGTGGGCTCCACCCTGCTCGGGCTGGCAGTGGCGATCCCGGCCGCCTGGGCCATGGCCTTCGTGCCGGGGCGCCGGACCCGCGACCTGCTGATGTGGATGCTGTCCACCAAGATGATGCCGGCGGTCGCGGTGATGATCCCGCTCTACCTGCTGTTCCTGCGCTTCGGCCTGCTCGACACGCGCATCGGCCTCGTTCTCGTGCTGATGCTGATGAACCTGCCGATCATCGTCTGGATGCTTTACACCTACTTCAAGGAGATCCCGGGCGAGATCCTGGAAGCCGCCCGGATGGACGGGGCCAGCCTCTGGAACGAGATCGTCTACGTGCTGACGCCCATGGCGCTGCCCGGCATCGCCTCGACCATGCTTCTCAACATCATCCTCGCCTGGAACGAGGCGTTCTGGACGATCGTCCTGACGACGACGAAGGCGGCGCCGCTCTCGGCCTTCATCGCCAGCTTCTCGGCGCCGCAGGGCCTGTTCTACGCGAAGCTCTCGGCGGCCTCGGCCATGGCCATCCTGCCGATCCTGATCATGGGCTGGTTCAGCCAGAAGCAACTCGTGCGCGGCCTGACCTTCGGGGCGGTCAAGTGACGGACGGCGCGGTGACGTGAGGACAACATGGGCAAGATCGAACTGACCAGGGTGCGCAAGGCCTTCGGCGAGGTGGATGTCATCCCCGGCATCGACCTGACCATCGAGGACGGCGAGTTCGTCGTCTTCGTCGGCCCCTCCGGCTGCGGGAAATCGACGCTCCTGCGCCTGATCGCGGGGCTCGAGGACACGACCTCGGGCACCATCACCATCGATGGCCGGGACGCGACCCACCTGCCGCCGGCGAAGCGCGGGCTGGCCATGGTGTTCCAGTCCTACGCGCTCTATCCGCACATGACGGTCAGGAAGAACATCGCCTTCCCGCTGAAGATGGCCGGGATGGACAGGGCCGAGCAGGATCGCCGCGTGGAACGCGCGGCCAGGGTGCTGAACCTGACCGACTCCCTCGACCGCCGCCCCGGCCAGCTCTCGGGGGGCCAGCGCCAGCGCGTCGCCATCGGCCGCGCCATCGTGCGCGAACCGGCGGCCTTCCTGTTCGACGAGCCGCTCTCGAACCTCGACGCCGCGCTGCGCGTGGGCATGCGGCAGGAGATCAGCGAACTGCACCAGTCGCTGAAGACCACGATGATCTACGTCACGCACGACCAGGTCGAGGCGATGACCATGGCCGACAAGATCGTGGTGCTGAACGCCGGCCGGATCGAGCAGGTCGGCGCGCCGCTCGAGCTCTACAACAACCCGCGCAACCTGTTCGTGGCGGGCTTCATCGGCAGCCCCAAGATGAACTTCATCGAAGGCCCCGAGGCGGCGCGGCACGACGCCCATACCATCGGCATCCGCCCCGAGCATATCGCCGTGGGCGATGGCCCCTGGGAAGGCGTGGTCGGCCTGTCGGAACATCTCGGCTCGGACAGTTTCCTGAAGGTGGCGGTCGAGGGCATCGGCACCCTGACCGTCCGCGCGGTGGGCGAGATCGGCGTGCACCACGGCGACCGCATCCGGCTGGCGCCCTCGGGCAAGATCCACCGCTTCGACGCGAACGGGCTGGCGCTGTGAGGCGGGCCGGACCCTGCGCCCCTTCCGCCGGGGCGACCTTCGCCGAGCTGACCATCGCCGCCCGACGCCCCGGCGCGGGCGGCCGGAACCGGAAGAGCTGACCGATGACCGTTTCGCTTCCCGCCTATGACCGCTCGCGCCTGAGCCCCGGCATCGTCCACATCGGGCTGGGCAACTTCCACCGCGCGCACATGGCCGTCTATCTCGACGACCTGTTCAACCTGGGCCTCGACCACGACTGGGCGATCCTGGGCGCCGGGGTGCGCGAGGGCGATGCGCGGATGCGCGAGGCGCTGAAGGCGCAGGACTGTCTCTCGACGGTGATCGAGCTCGACCCCAGGGGCAAGTCGGCCCGCCGGGTCGGGGCGATGATCGACTTCCTGCCGGTCGAGCCCGACAATGCGGCGCTGATCGCGGCGATGTCGCGCCCCGAGATCCGCATCGTCAGCCTGACCGTGACCGAGGGCGGCTACTTCATCGACCCCGCGACCGGCGCCTTCGACCCGACGCATCCCGAGATCGTGGCGGATGCCGGGAACCCGCACCGCACGGTCTTCGGCGCCATCGTCGCGGCGCTGAAGGCCCGGCGCGCGGCCGGCGTCGTGCCCTTCACGGTGCTGAGCTGCGACAACCTGCCCGGCAACGGCAACGTCACCCGCGCCGCCGTCACCGGCCTCGCCGCGCTGGGGGATCCCGCGCTCGCCGACTGGATCGCGGCGAACGTCGCCTTCCCGAACGGCATGGTGGACCGGATCACCCCGGCAACCGGCACGCGCGAACGGGCCATGGCCGCGGCCTTCGGCCTGGCCGACGACCCGGTGCCCGTGACCTGCGAGCCCTTCCGGCAATGGGTGCTGGAGGACCGCTTCCCCGCCGGGCGGCCGGCGCTGGAGAAGGTGGGCGTCACCTTCACCGATCAGGTGCACGCCTTCGAGATGATGAAGATCCGCATCCTCAACGGCGGGCATGCGACCATCGCCTATCCGGGCGGGCTGATGGACATCGAGTTCGTGCACGAGGCCATGGCGCATCCCCTGATCCGCGGCCTGCTCGACAAGGTCGAAGGCGAGGAGATCATCCCCCATGTG
Organism: Paracoccaceae bacterium; assembly: GCA_026419405.1. Lineage (GTDB taxonomy): Bacteria > Pseudomonadota > Alphaproteobacteria > Rhodobacterales > Rhodobacteraceae > JANZZL01. Next base: position 34,707 of record JANZZL010000087.1, read on the forward strand.
CCGCCCGTGCCCGGAACCGACCTCGGCGCCTACTACCGGCTGATCGTCGAGCGCTTCTCGAACCCCGAGGTCGGCGACACGGTGCGCCGTCTGTGCCTCGACGGGTCGAACCGCCAGCCGAAGTTCATCGTGCCCTCGGTCAGGGATGCGCTGGCACGGGGCGCTCCGGTCGAGGGGCTGGCGCTCGTCTCGGCCCTGTGGTGCCGCTACTGCTACGGCGAGACCGACAGCGGCGCCGCGATCGCGCCGAACGACCCGAACTGGGACCGGCTGGTTGCGCTCGCGCGCGAGGCGCGGCAGGCGCCCGCGCGCTGGCTCGAGGGCCTGCCCGATGTCTATGGCGAGGTCGCCCGCGAGGCGCGGTTCGCGGGGGCCTTCACCCGCTGGCTCGGCGCCCTCTGGTCCGAGGGAACGGCCGCCTGCCTGCGCCGCTACCTCGGGGCCTGAGGGCGCCGCCCGGAGGGCCCGCCCGCGCGCGTCTCAGCGCTGGCGCCGGGCCGACCATTCGGCCAGGTCGGCCTCGGCGCGCTCCAGCGTGTTGCGGTTCAGAAGCCGCCGGAGCACCGCCACCGACACCGCCCGTCCGCGCAGGTTGTAGAGCCCCTCCTGCCCCTCGGGCGCATGCACGCCAAGCTTGTCGTAGATCGCCTGGAGCCGGTTCTGCACCGAGCGCAGCGACAGGCCCCGGCGGGCGGCGATCGCCCGGTCGGTCAGGCCCAGGGCGATGTCGATCAGCACCTCGTATTCCGCCTCGGACAGGGCGACGGCGTGGGCGGTGCTCTTCTGCTGGGTGCCGCGCACCTCGCCGTCGATGACGCACTGGTTCTCGACGAAGATGCCCCGCAGCGCGAGCCTGAGCCGCTCGCCCGAAGCGGATTTCAGCACGTAGCCGTAGGCCGCGCCGGGCGGCACGATCCGGCTCACGCCGCGGACATAGGCCTCGTCGGAGTAGTTCGACCAGAACAGGATCCGGGTCGAGGGGCGTTCGCGCCAGATGGTGCGGGCCGCGTCGATGCCGGTGCGCGGCTGCATCTGGAGGTCCATCACCACATGCGCATCGGGCATCTCCCGGGCGCGCGCCTCGCCCTCGGCGCCGTCGGTGGCCTCCACGACCTCGCGGCACTCGGGCAGTGCCGCGCGCACCGCCTCGCCGAGCCAGGCGCGGTGCAGCGGATCGTCCTCGACGATCAGCACCCTCATGACGCCGCCCGCACCGGCTCCGCCTCGGCCGGGGGCGCGGCGGGCGGCAGGGGCAGCACCACGCGCACCTCGGTGCCGCTGCGTCCCGGGCCGGGGCCGATGGCGAAGCGGGCGCCGACCAGGCGGGCGCGGGTGCGCATGTTGTCGATTCCCGCCCCGCCGCGGCGCGGCGCCGGGCCGAGCCCGCAGCCGTCGTCGGCGACCGTCAGCACCAGCGCGCCCGCCTCGGCGGCGAGCCCCACCGCCACGCCCCTTGCGCCGGCGTGGCTGACGGCGTTGTTCACCGCCTCCTGCACGATGCGCAGCAGCGTCACCGCGACCGGGCCGGGCAGCCGGTCGAGCGCGCCGCCGGTCGTGTCGATCACGCGGGTTGCGATCGCGGCGCCGCTGTCGCGCACCGCGCGGTCGAGGTGGTTCTCAACCGCGTCGCGGAAGCCGAAGAGCTGCAGCACCGTGGGCTTGGCCTCCTCGATGATCTGGCGCAGGCCGGCCATGCTGGCCTGGAGGCTGGCGATCAGCGGCAGAAGGTCCGCCCGCCCCGCCGCCGGCGCCTCGGCCAGCTGCTCGAGCCGCCGTGCAAGCCGCGTCAGCTCGGCCAGGGTCTGGTCGTGCAGGTCCATCCCGATGCGCTGCCGCTCGGCCTCCAGCGCCTCGGTCAGCCGCAGCGCACCCTGGCGCAGCCCCTCCTCGCGCGCCCGCGCCTCGGCCTCGACGATGGCCGAGCGCCGGGCATCCTCGGCGGCGCGCAGGGCGAAGAAGTAGGGCGCGAGGATCTCGGCGATGTAGCGGCAGTTGCGCACGTCTGCCGCGCCGTAGGCGCCCGGCTCGTGGCGCGAGCAGGAGAGCGCCCCGATCACCTCGCCGTGCACGATCATCGGCACATGGATGCGCGCGCGCAGCCCGTGCTCGTGGATCGGCCGGGTGAAGGCGCCCGGAAACCGGAAGCGCGGGTCGCGGGTGGCATCGTCGGTCAGGATGTGGTCCACCTCGCCCATCAGCAGCGAGCGGATCGGGCTCTTCGCCACCGGCGCCTGCGGGGCGCTGCCCCAGGCGGTGTCGATCCCGGTCTCGTAGGCGGTGTGCACCTTGCCGTCCGAGCGCACGATGCAGACGTCGAGGTGATCGTGCGGCACGATGCCGGCGATCTCCGCGGCGACCGCGCGGATCGCCGACAGGAAGTCGAGCTGCCCGGCAAGCAGCCGCGCGATGCGCAGGAACTGGTTGAGGCGCGTGTCCGGGCGCTGCCTGGGCATCATCGGGGTCCTCCCGCCGCCATGATGGACCCGGCGGCCCGGCAGCGGAAGGGGGGCACCGGCAGGCGGCCTGCGGGTTCCCGCAAGGGATGCGCGCGTTCCCGCATCGCGGCTGCGCGATTGACCCTGTTCACCTGCCGGCCGAGCGGGCAGGCTGCAGGCCGACGCGGGAAGGAGGAGCCCGCGCCACGCCGTTTCCGGCCGCAGCCCGAGGATGCGGGCGCCGGCCCAATGGGAGGAGACCACCATGACCAGACCCACCCTGTCCGCTGCCGCGCTCGGGTCGGCGCTTGCCGCGGCCCTGTCGGCCGCCGCGCTGCCCGCGCTGGCCGACACCTCGGACAAGCGCATCGCCCTGTCCAACAACTATGCCGGCAACTCCTGGCGGCAGGCGATGCTGACAAGCTGGGAGACGGTGACCAAGCCCGCGGTCGAGGCCGGCATCGTCGCCGCGGCGGATGCCTTCACCACCGGCGAGAACTCGGCCACCGAGCAGGCGGCGCAGATCCAGAACCTGATCCTCGAGGGCTACGACGCGATCGTGCTCAACGCCGCCTCGCCCACCGCGATCAACGGTGCGGTCAAGGAGGCCTGCGACGCCGGCATCATCGTGGTCAGCTTCGACGGCATCGTCACCGAACCCTGCGCCTGGCGCATCGCGGTGGACTTCCGCGAGATGGGCAGGGTGCAGGTGGAATACCTCGCCGGCCGGCTGCCCGAGGGCGGCAACCTGCTCGAGATCCGCGGCCTGGCGGGCGTGTTCGTCGATGACGAGATCAGCGCCGGGATCCACGCCGGGGTCGAGCAGTTCCCGCAGTTCAAGATCGTGGGCTCGGTGCACGGCGACTGGGCGCAGGACGTCGCGCAGCGCGCGGTGGCGGGCATCCTGCCCTCGCTGCCCGAGATCGCGGGCGTCGTCACCCAGGGCGGCGACGGCTACGGCGCGGCCCAGGCCTTCGCCGCGGCCGGCCGGCCGATGCCGATCATCGTGATGGGCAACCGGCAGGACGAGCTCCAGTGGTGGAAGGAGCAGAAGGATGCCAACGGCTACGAGACGATGTCGGTCTCGATCGCGCCCGGTGTCTCCACGCTCGCCTTCTGGGTGGCCCAGCAGATCCTCGACGGGCGCGAGGTGCCCAAGGACCTCGTGGTGCCGTTCCTGACGATCACCCAGGACACGCTCGAGGCCAACCTCGAGACCACGCCCGTGGGCGGTGTGGCCAACGTGGAATACACGCTCGAGGATGCCGTGGCGGTGATCGAGGGCGCAAACTGAGGCCGCGCCCGCTTCGGGACGGGTGCCTGCCGCCCCGGCGCGGGCGGCAGGGCGCCCGTCCGGCTTCCGGACCGACCGCACCCTTCGTGCCCAGATGAGCGACGCGCCCGCCCTCCTGTCCGTCTCCGACGCGCGGCTGCGCTTCGGCGAGGTCACCGCGCTCGACGGTGTCAGCCTGGCGCTGCGGCCGGGAGAATGCCTCGGCCTCGTCGGCCACAACGGCGCGGGCAAGTCCACCCTCGTCAACGTGCTCAACGGCGGGCTCGCGCTGCACGCGGGCAGCGTCGCGGCCGGCGGGCGCGCCGGGCGGTGGGACGTGGCCGCCGCCCGCGCCATGGGCTTGCGCTGCGTGTTCCAGGAACTGTCGCTCTGCCCGAACCTGACGGTGGCGGAGAACGCGCGCATCCTGCACCGCGGGCATTTCGGCCTGCGCTGGCGGGCCGAGGCGCGGCGGCTGGCGCGCGCGGCGCTCGATGCCGTCTTTCCCGGCCACGGCATCGACGTGCGGGCGCAGGTCGCAAGCCTTGCGCTCGCGCAGCGCCAGATGGTCGAGATCGCGCTCGCCTTCGCCGAGGCGGGCACGCCCGCGCGCCTTGTCATCCTCGACGAGCCCACCTCCTCGCTCGACGCCGGCATCGCGGGGCAGCTTCTCGCCCATGTCCGCCGCTTCGTTGCCGCGGGTGGCACGGTGGTGCTGATCTCGCACATCCTGTCGGAGGTGCTGGCCACCGCCACCCGCATCGTCGTGATGAAGGACGGCAAGGTCGTCGCCGACCGCCCCGCGGCGGCGTTCACGCAGGCCGGCCTCGTCGCGGCGATGGGCTCGACCGCGCGCGAGCGCCAGCGCCCCGACCGCGCCGCCGCCGCCGCCGCGCCCGAACCGCTTGCGGTTCATGCCTCGCCGCGCGGCCTGCCGGTGCGCGTGGCGCCGGGCGAGGTCGTCGGGCTCACCGGCCTGGCCGGCCACGGCCAGACCGAGCTGCTGCGCGCGCTGCACGAGCGCCTGGCGCCCGCCTGGGCCGCGGGACGCGATCCGAAGGTCGCCTATGTCGCCGGCGACCGGCGGTTCGACGGGATCCTCCCGCTCTGGTCGATCCGCCGCAACCTGACGATCTCGGCGCTGGCCGCGCTGACGCGGCGCGGGCTGGTGGACGGCCGGGCCGAGGCGGCGGCGGCCGAGGCCTGGCGGACGCGCATCGGCATCCGCTCGCCCGACCTCGGCCTGCCGATCCTGTCGCTTTCGGGGGGCAACCAGCAGAAGGTGCTGTTCGCCCGGGCGCTTCTGGCCGCAGCGCCGCTGGTGCTGATGGATGACCCGATGCGCGGGGTGGACGTGGGCACCAAGCAGGAGGTCTACGGCATCATCCGGGCCGAGGCCGCGGCGGGCCGGGCCTTCGTCTGGTATTCGACCGAGATCGAGGAGATGGAGCTCTGCGACCGGGTCTATGTCTTCCGCGAGGGGGCGGCGGTCGCCGAGCTCGAAGGCGAGGAAATCACCGAGGCGGCGATCCTCGCGGCCTCCTTCGCCGGCCATGCGGCGGAGGCCTTGGCGTGAGGCTCTCGCCCGATCTCATCCGCCTCGCCGTGCCGTTCCTGGCGCTGGCGGCGCTGCTCGCCGGGGTCTTCTGGCTCCAGCCGCGGGCGATGAGCTACACCGGGCTCAACCTTCTGTTCAACCTCGCCGTGCCCATCGCGCTCGCCACACTGGCGCAGATGTTCATCATCGCGGTCAACGACCTCGACCTGTCGATGGGCGCCTTCGTCAGCTTCGCGGCCTGCGTCACGGCGACCTTCCTGCACGACACGCCAGTTCTCGGCGCGCTGATCCTCGCCGCCTCGGTCGCCGCCTATGCGGCGCTCGGCGTGGTCATCCACCTGCGCGGCCTGCCGGCGATCGTGGTGACGCTGGGCATGAGCTTCGTCTGGCTGGGGCTGGCCGTGATGATCCTGCCCGCGCCGGGGGGCGCGGCGCCCGCCTGGCTCAGGGCGCTGATGACGGTGCGCCCGCCGCTCCTGCCCATGGCGCTGGCGGCCAGCATCCTGATCGCGCTCGTCGCGCATCTGATCATCGCGCGCTCCGCGCTGGGGGTGTTGATCCGCGGGGTCGGGGGCAACGAGCGCTCGGTCGCCCGCGCGGGCTGGAGCGTCCTACGCGCCAAGGCCGCGGCCTACGCGCTGGCGGGCCTCTTCGGCGTGCTCGCGGGCATGGCGCTGGTGGGGCTCACCACCTCGGCCGACGCCAACATCGCGCTGCGCTACACGCTGCTGTCGATCGCCGGGGTGATCCTCGGTGGAGGCGAGTTCGTCGGCGGGCGCGTCTCGGCGGTGGGTGCGGTGGTGGGCGCGCTGACGCTGGCGCTTGCCGGCTCCTTCCTGTCGTTCCTGCGGCTCTCGCCCGACTGGCAGATCGGCGCGCAGGGGGCGATCCTGATCCTGGTCCTGGCGCTGCGGCTCGGGCTCGACGCGCTGGAGCGTCGGCGCAGGGGGCGGGCATGACCCTCCTGCGCAAGCCCTGGGCCTGGGCCTGGATCGCGGCGGTCGCGGTCTATGCGGTCACCATCGCCGCCACGGCCGGGGCCAGCGCGGCGGGCCTGGCGCAGGCCGCCTTCACCTTCGCCGCCTTCAGCGTGATCGTCGGCCTGGGGCAGATGTTCGTGATCACGCTGGGGCCCGGCAACGTCGATCTCTCGATTCCGGCCACCATGACCCTGGCCGGCACGGTCGCGCTCAAGTTCATGGATGGCGCCGACGACAGGGCGGTCGCGGGGCTCGCGGTGGCGCTCGGCATCGGGGCCGGGGTGGGGCTTCTGAACTACGCGCTGATCAAGGCGCTGCGCATCCCGCCGATCATCGCCACGCTGGCGCTTTCGTTCATCGTGCAGTCCACCGCGATCTGGACGAACCGCGGCATCCGGATCAAGCCGCCCGAGTCGCTCGCCGCCTTCAGCACCGGCAACCTCTGGGGGATCCCGAACCTCGCCATCGTCGCGGGGTTGCTGACGCTCGCCGCCTGGGTGCTGCTCGAGCGCAGCGCCTGGGGCCGCCGGGTCACCGCCATCGGCCAGAGTCCGGCCGCGGCGCGCCGCGCCGGAATCGCGGTCGATGGCGTGCGGCTTTCCACCTACGTGCTCTGCGCCACGCTCGCCGGGCTCTGCGGCTTCCTGCTCTCCTGCTTCTCCGGCGGGGCAGCGCTGAACATGGGGGCGGAATACCTGCTCATCTCCATCGCCGTGGTGGTGATCGGCGGGTCGTCCGTCGCCGGCGGCAACTCCAACGTGCCCGGCATCTGGGGCGCGGCCCTGTTCCTGTTCCTCGTGGTCTCGATGCTGAACACCTACGGCTTCGGCGCCGGCCCGCGCATGATCCTGACCGGCATCATCATCATCGCCGTGATCCTCGCCGCGAGCCTGCGCGGCCGGGGGGCGGAGGGAGGCTGAGGTGACCCAACCCTTCTACGAGCAGCACGATCCCCGCTTCCTGGGCTGCGTGGTGCCCTACAGCCCGATGGAGGAGATCGCCACCGGCTGCCGCTGGACGGAAGGCCCCGTCTGGTTCGCCGACCACGGCTGCCTGCTGTTCTCCGACATCCCCAACGAGCGCATCCTGCGCTGGACGCCGGGGGCGGGCGTCTCGGTCTTCCGCCAGCCCTCGGGCTTCGCCAATGGCCATACCCGAGACCGGCAGGGGCGGCTCGTCACCTGCGAGCACGGCGGTCGGCGGGTGACGCGCACCGAAGCCGACGGCACCGTGACGGTCCTGGCCGATAGCTGGGACGGGCGGCGGCTCAACTCGCCGAACGACGTGGTCGTGAAGTCCGACGGCTCCGTCTGGTTCACCGATCCGACCTACGGGATCCTCTCGGACTACGAAGGCTACCGCGCCGAGCCCGAGCAGGCGGCGCGCCACGTCTTCCGCCTCGATCCCGTCTCGGGCGCACTGGCGCCGGTGGTCAGCGACTTCGTCCAGCCCAACGGCCTGTGCTTCTCGCCCGACGAGAGCCTGCTCTACATCGCCGAGAGCGGCGCGAGCCACGACCCCGCGGTGCCGCCGGTGATCCGCCGCTTCCGGGTGACGGATCGCGGCGGGCTCTCGGGCGGCGAGGTCTTCGCGACCATCGACTGCGGCCTGCCCGACGGCATCCGCTGCGACATGGCCGGCAACCTCTGGTCGAGCGCGGGCGATGGCGTGCATGTCTTCGCCCCGGACGGGGCGCTCCTCGGCAAGATCCGCGTGCCGCAGCGGGTGGCGAACCTGACCTTCGGCGGCCCGCGGCGCAACCGTCTGTTCATCGCCGCCACATCCTCGGTCTACCTCGTCTACGTGGCGGCGACCGGGGCGCAGGTGCCCTGAGCATCCCTCGCCCGCGACACGGCCCCCAGGCGGCGGCTGCGGCGTGTGGAACGTCTCCGCGCCAGGATGGCCCGCCGGCGTGGTCGAGACCGCCCTCGGCCGGGTCGGGATCGCCGCGCCGAACCCGCCCCCTGGCGGGCGCGCCCGCCGGTGGCTCGACTCCGGCGCGCGCCTCGCGCGGAGGGGCAGGGCCGCGGCGCCGGGTCCGCCGGGGGCGCGGCCGCCGTTGCGTTCGGTCGTGGCGCCGGGCCGGAGCGTGACGCGGCCGGTCACCGCCAGCGGCTTCATCACCGGCGTGACGGCGCGCCCGGCCCGGAGCTGCCGGCGCGAGAGGACGCGACCCGCTTCCGCCGCTCGGCGAGTTGCCGTGCACCGATGCGGTCGCGGAGGAGCGACTCTGGACGTCCGCGGCCGGTCCGGGGGTCGGCCTGCGCGTCAGGCGAAGAGGGCAGCCGCGCGGCCCGGCGCCTGGGCCCGGCCTTGGGCCAGCCGGCGGCCTGCCCCGGACGACGGGGGCGCCAGACGGAAGGCGCTGCATGAGGTCTGCGACGTCGCCGCAGCGGGGCATGCCGTGCGTGGCCGGTTCCGGCGGGCCCGTCAGGGCCGTGCGGCGGCGGGCATTCGGCAGGGGTCGCGGGTGCGGGCGCCTGCGCCGGCGTTCAGGGGCACCTGGCGCCCGTGCCATCGCCCCCGGTTGCTGCGCCCGATCGCCGCGTCAGGCTGCGCCCGCCCAGAGCGCGTGGGGCAGGACGAAGGTCGCCCCGGGCGGAGCTGGGCGGTTGGCGGTCAGGGGGCAGCCGTAGGCACGGGCAAGCTCGGCTCCGCCGATCACCTCGGCCGGGCTGCCGGCGGCCAGAAGCCGGCCTTCGTGCAGCAGCCAGACCTCGTCGGCCGCCATCGCGGCCAGGTTGAGGTCGTGCAGCACCATGACCACGCCACCCCCCGCATCGGCGTAGCGGCGCAGGACGCGCATCACCGCCAGCTGGTGGGCGATGTCGAGCGCGGCCACCGGCTCGTCGAGGATCAGCCAGCACGGCCGGCCGGCGACGACCGGATCCCAGACCTGCACCCGCACCCGGGCCAGCTGCACGCGGGCCTGCTGCCCGCCCGAGAGTTCCTGATACAGGCGCGGGCCGAAGCCGGGCAGGTCCACTTCGGCCAGCGCCGGTTCCACGAGTTCGCTGCGACCGGCATGCGGCCCGGCGGTCAGGCCAAGCCGCACGACCTCGGCGACGGTGAAGGGGAAGGCCAGCGTCGTGGCCTGCGGCAGCACCGCCCGGCGCGCGGCCAGGTCCCAGGGCTTCAGGCGCGCGACCTCGGCGCCGTCAATCGCGACGCTGCCGGAATGGGGCAGATCGCCGGCGATGGCGCGCAGGAGCGTGGTCTTGCCCGAGCCGTTGGGGCCGATGATCGCCGTGACGCGACCGGCGCGCGCCACGGCGTCGATTCCGTGCAGGACCGGACGTCCGCCCAGCACGGCACGCAGGGAACGCAGGGTCAGCATCAGAGGTCCACCACGCCGCGCCGCCGCAGCAGGATCCACAGGAACACCGGCGCCCCGAGCACGGCGGTGACGATCCCGATCGGCAACTCGGCCGGCGCGACGATGCTGCGGGCGACGAGATCGGCCATCAGCAGCAGTGCGGCGCCCAGAAGCCCGGCGTTGACCAGAAGGAAGCGGTGGTCCGGCCCGCAGGCCAGCCGCAGCAGATGCGGCACGACGATGCCGACGAAGCCGATCCCGCCCGCGATCGCGACGGCTGCGCCGGTGGCCGCCGCCACGGTCAGGATTGCCGCCGCCTTGACCCGCTGCACCGGCAGGCCGATGTGATGGGCGGCCGCCTCGCCGAGGGCCAGACCGTTCAGCCCCCGCGCAAGGAACGGCGCGGCGGCCAGGGCCAGGGCCATGATCGGCACGGCCGCAGTCACCTTCGCCCAGGAGGCGCCCGACAGCGACCCCAGGCCCCAGAACGTCAGGTCGCGCAGCTGCCGGTCGTCGGCGAGGTAGACGAGCACGCCGGTTGCCGCGCCCGCCAGGGCGCCGAGCGCGATGCCGGCCAGCAGCATGGTGGCGACCGAGGTGCGCCCCGCCCGCGTCGAGATGCGGTAGAGGATCAGGGTCGAGATCCAGCCGCCCGCGAAGGCCGCCACAGGCACGAGGTGCCAGCCGAGCAGCGACGCGACCCAGGCAGGCGCCAGGCCGCCCAGCACGATGGCCGTCACCGCCCCGAGCCCGGCCCCCGCACCGACCCCGACAAGGCCGGGATCGGCGAGCGGGTTGCGGAACAGCCCCTGCATGACCGCCCCGCCGACGGCGAGCGACGCGCCGACGAACAGCCCGGTCAGGAGCCGCGGCAGCCGGATCTCCCACAGGATCAGCCGGTCGCGCTCGGCCAGCGGTTCGCCCGCCCACCAGGCCGCGAGCAGCCGGCCCGGGTTCACGCCGGTCGCGCCATGCGACAGGCTGGCCAGACAGGCGGCGAGAAGCAGCACGGCAAGGATGAGTGTCGTCCGCCGTGCGGCGCCGCTGCGGTCGCCGGGGAGCACCGCAGTCGCCTCGAGCGCCACCATCAGCCGCCGCCTCCCTCGACCCCGGCCAGGACCTCGCGGAACCGTTCCGTGAGGTCCAGCACCGCATCTCCCGTCCGCGGGCCGAACCCGAGCAGATAGAGCCCGTCCATGGCGATCACATGCCCCGCGGAGCCGGCCGGGGTCAGCCGCAGCGCCGGATGCGACTGGACGTCGGCAAGTGTCACCGCGAGCTCGCCCTCCCGATCCATCATCAGGATGATGTCGGGGGCGGCGGCGATCGCCGCCTCGTCGGTCAGCGGCTTGTAGCCCTCCACCCCCTCGACCGCATTCCGCCCGCCGGCAAGGCGGATCATCGCCTCGGCTCCGGTGCCCTGGCCCGCCACCAGCAGGCGCCCGCCCTGCATCGACAGGATGAACATGACGCGTGGCTGCCGGGGCAGGGCGGCGGCGGCCGCCCGCGCGGCGGCGATGCGCTCGCCAACCCTGGCCGCCAGCGACCTGCCCGCCTCGGGCATCTCAAGGGCCTCGGCAACGGCCTCGATCTTGGCCAGCACGCCGGCGGCATCCTGGGCCTGCGGCAGGACGACGAGGGGAATGCCGCTGCGCCGCAGCGCCTCGATGGTCTCGGGCGGGCCGGCATCGTGTTCTGCGAGGATCAGGTCGGGCGACAGGGCGATCAGGTTCTCGGCCGAAAGCGCCCGGACATAGCCCACATCGGGCAGCGCGAGCACCTCGGGCGGGAAGGAGGAGGTCGAGTCCCGCGCGATCAGCCGGTCGCCGGCGCCGAGGGCGAAGACGATCTCCGCCACCGAGCCGCCGGCGGCCAGCACGCGCGCCGGGCCATCGGCCCGCGCGGCGGGTGCAAGGGCGGCGGACCCGAGCAGGACCAGCGCGGCGCGGCGCGAGAGACAGCCGCCGGTGCTCATGCCGTCACCGCCTCGGCCAGGCCTTCGGCCAGCGCATCCCAGGCGGCGGTGTCGGTCTCGGCCTCGGCCCGCTTGCCGAAGAGCTGCAGGATCAGCCGGCCCTCGGCATCGAAGCCCTCGACCGAGATCGCATCGCCGCGCCGGGTCGGTTTGCGCACCAGCCAGACCTCGGCGACCTTGTCGGCCCGCAGGTGCAGGTTGAACCGCTGATCGAGCACGTTGAACCAGGGCCCCATCGGCTCCAGCCGGTGCACCGTGCCGGAATGGATCTGGATGCAGCCGCGGTTGCCGACGAACACCATGATCCGCACGCCTTCGGCCGCGGCGCGCGTCAGCGCCTCGACGACCGCGCCGGGCGCGAGCGGCCGGGCCCAGGGGGCGCCGACGCTGCGGTAGGCACCCAGACGGTCGAACTTCAGCCGGCTGGTCAGCGCGAGGAACTGGTGCGTGTCGGTCATGCCCGCCCAGGCCGTGCGGAGTTCCGCCACCCGGTCGGGCCTTGCCCGGACGGCTTCGGGCGCCGGCCGGGGGGCGAGATCGAAGGGCGCGCCCTCCGGCAGGGCGAGCGCCTCGGACAGCCGCGCGAAGGCATCGGCGTCGGATCCGCCGCCCAGATGCACCTTGTGCACCGCATCGCCGGAGGCGTCGAAGACCTGGATGCTGCGTCGCGGCCCGTCCTCGCCCGGCCGCTCGACGGCAAAGGCATGGACCCAGTGGCGGGGAAAGATGCGCAGATCGATCTCGGGCCCCAGCACCATGGCGGCATGGTCGCCGGCGTGGAAATCCATGTACTGCCCGCGGCGCTCGTGCACGCACCAGTCGTTGCGGGTCAGCGCCATCACGTCCCCGAGCTTGCCGACCTCGGGCATCAGCCGCGCGGGATCGGCGACGATCCGACGGACGCCCCGGCCGACATCGGCGGCCAGCAAGGTCGCCTCGGCGATTCCGAGGTGATCGGCAAGGTCGCGTTCGCGCATCCGGGGGTGCTCGGCCCGTGCGGCAGCAATGCGCTCGGCAAGCTCGATGGACAGGATCATGGGGTCTCCTCGGGACCAGTGCGATGATCGGGATGAGCGCTGGAACCGCGGTCTGGCATGGGCGGGGCCATGCGGCCCGGGCCCGGCTGGAGGACCGGCGCAATACTTGACATTTTCACTAGGCGATTCCAGAAGCGGTGGCAACCGGGTTTCGGAACGATGCCCGGTCCAGCGCCAGCGTCGATCGCCAGCCACCACAAACGATCAATCGGATGGGGAACGAGGAATGACGCATGGCGCGCAACCGCGCAGGCCCGGTTTGGCCTGCCTTCTGATCACGGCAGCAGTCGCGCTGGTCGCTGCGCCGGCATCGGCACAGGAAACGTCCGGGACGGGCACCTTCCTCGGACGCCTGATCTTCGGCGCAGGCCGGCAGAAGGTGGCGATCGACACGCCGCAGTCGGTGACGGCCGTCGAACAGGAGGATCTCGACCGCGAGCAGCCGCAGACCGTGGGCCAGGCGCTGCGGAATGTTCCCGGTGCCCAGATCGCCGGATCCGACCGGCCGCTCGGCTTTGCCTTCAACATCCGCGGCATCGGCGCCACCGAACAGACCGCGAGCGAGGCGCGCATCATCGTCAACGTCGATGGCGTGCCGAAGTTCTACGAGCAGTATCGCCTCGGCTCCTTCTTCTCCGAGCCCGAGCTCTACCGCCGCGTCGAGGTCCTGCGCGGCCCCGGTTCGGCCACGCTCTACGGCTCGGGCGCGATCGGCGGCGCGATCAACTTCGAGACGAAGGATGCCGGCGATTTCATCCCCGAGGGCGGGCGCGGGGCGGTGCGCCTGAAGTTCGGGCTGGAGTCGAACGGCAACGGCCGCCTGTTCTCGGGCATCTATGCCGCGAGGCCCGCGGATGGGGCCGAGTTCCTCGCAGCCCTGGGCTATCGCACCGCCGACGCCTTCAAGGACGGCGCCGGGACCACGGTGCGGGGCAGCGACTTCGAGGCGCCCTCGGGCCTGCTCAAGGGAACCTTCCGGCTTTCGGACAACCAGACGCTGCGCCTGTCCTGGCAGCGGTTCACGTCGGATGCCGACGGAACCACGCTCGCCCAGACCGGCGGCGGCAATGCGACCACCAGTGCCTTCGGCCTGGTGGACCGGGAGGTCACCGACGACACGATCAGCCTCGACTGGCGGATGCAGGGCGAAAGCAGCTGGCTGAACCCGCGCGTGCAGCTGGCCTATTCGGACACGACTGTCGTCCAGGACAACGCCCGGACGCTCACCGGGACCCCGCAGCCCTGCCTGCCAACCCCGTCCAACCTGAACGTCTTCTGCGACGTGACCTATGCCTATCGGACGGCGATGCTGAAGGCGGAGAACACCGCCAGCGTCTCGGGCGCGGGCTGGGATGCCTTCCTGACCTTCGGCGTCCAGGCGACCAGCCAGGACCGGATTGCCGACAGCGCCGGGCCGCTCGGCTTCCACCCCGAGGGAACCGACCGCAAGGTCGGCCTCTATGCGCAGGGCGAGATCGTGATCGGCGACCGGCTGACCCTGGTTCCCGGCGCCCGCATCGACTTCGCCCGGCGCGAGCCCGGCGCCGGCGTCACCGGCGGGCGGGTCGTCGAGGATGACGCCAGCGCGCTGACCTTCTCGGCGCTCTACAAGATCACCGACGATGTCTCGGTCTTCGGCTCGATCGCCCGCACCGAACGCCTGCCGACGCTCGACGAGCTCTATTCCTGGTCGGGCACGAAGGCACCGGCGCTCGACCTGCGGAAGGAACGGGCCGTCAACGCCGAGATCGGCCTGGCCTTCAGCCGCCAGGACGTGCTGCGCCAGGGCGACAGTCTCGAGATCAAGGCGACGGTCTTCCGCAACCGCATCGACGACCTGATCACGACGACCCCGACGACCGACACCGTCTTCTTCCGCAACCTTGCGCGGGCCGAGTTCACCGGCGGCGAGATCGAGGCGGGCTACGAGAGCGACCGCTTCTTCACCCGCGTGGCCTACAGCCGCGCCGAGGGCAAGGATCGCGACTACGGCTATACCATCGCCACCTCGCCCGCCGACTCGCTGGCCCTGACGCTCGGCGGCCGGCTGCCCGGACCGGGGCTCGAGTTCGGCTGGCGGGGCACCTTCGTGGACAGCATCACCACCGCGACGCGGAACGTCACGACCGGCGTGATCACGCCGACCTACTACAGCCCCTACAGCGTCCACGACTTCTTCGTGAGCTGGAAACCGCAGAGCGGGCCGATGGAGGGCTTCGACATCCAGCTGGCGGTGGAGAACGCCTTCGACGAGGACTACCGCAACAACCTCTCGCTCGATCGCGGCCGCGGGCGGACCTACAAGCTCAGCCTGGCCAGGGCGCTGACATGGTAAGGCTCGCCGCCGTCCTGCTGGTGGCCCTGGGCAGCCCTGTGGCGGCGGACTCCTCCGCCGCAGGGCCGCTGCGCCTCGATCTGAACCGCCTCGACCCGCAGGAGGGCAGCTGCCGGCTGACCTTCGTCGTCGAGAACCGTCTGGCGGCGCTCGACTCGCTGGTGCTCGAGACGGTCCTCTTCGATCGGGCGGGTCGCGTGGCGGCGCTGACCCTGTTCGACTTCGGCGAACTGCCCGAGGCACGGCGACGGGTCCGGCAGTTCGACGTGGCCGGACAGGTCTGCGACGACATCGCCCAGGTTCTCGTCAATGGAGTCGCGGCCTGCACCGGCGACAGCCTGGCGCCTGCGGCCTGCGCCGCGGCGCTGTCGGTTACCGGATCGGTCGAAGGTGTGGAGGTCAGCCAGTGATCCATCTTGAACAGGTGCGCGACGCCCTTCTGGCGCTGCTCGATCTCGGCGGTTGGGTCGTCGGGCTGATCCTTGCGCTGTCGGTGTTGTCACTGGCGGTCATCCTCTGGAAACTCGTGCAGTTCCGGGCGGCCGGGGTCGGGCGCCACGGCCCCCTCGACGCGGCTCTCGCCGCCTGGGATGCCGGCCAGGCGGCCCGGGCACGCGCCCTTGCCGAGGCGGCGCCCCATCATCTCGGTCCGGTTCTGGTCCTTGCGCTGGGGGCAGGAGCGGCGGCCCGGGAACGGCTGCATGCCCTGGCCGAGATCCGGCTTGCCCGGCTCGAGAGCGGCTTCCGCCTGCTCGATGCGGTTGCGCAGATCGCGCCCCTGCTCGGGCTGTTCGGCACCGTGCTGGGCATGATCGATGCGTTCCGCGCCATGCAGGCCGCGGGGCAGGACGTGGACCCGTCGATCCTGGCAGGCGGGATCTGGGTCGCGCTGCTGACCACCGCCGCGGGTCTGGCGGTGGCGATGCCGGTCTCGGCCGTCCTGTCCTGGCTCGAGTCGCGGGCCGCCGCCGAGCGGCGCCTGGCCGAAGCGCTGATCGAAGGGGCGCTGGCGCCGGGCCTCGCGGCCGCGCCGGGCGCTCAGGCCCGCGCCGGGGGGGTGCCTGCCCATGCCTAGGCGCGCCCGACCCGCACGGCGCCGCACCCTCGCGCTGACCTCGCTGATCGACGTGATCTTCCTGCTGCTGCTGTTCTTTATGCTGTCATCGACGTTCACGCGCTTCGGCGACCTGCCGTTCCTGGCCGAGACCGGCGGGCCGGCGCCGATGCCGCAGCAGGAACCGCCCGCCTTCCTGCGGGTTCTTCCCGACCGGCTGGTGCTCAATGTCGGCGAGGTTGTTCTGGAGGACCTGCGTCCGGCGCTCGAACGGGCCGGATCCTCCGTCGTTCTGGTGGCCCCGGCCGAGGGCGTCACCGCGCAGAGGCTGGTCGATGTGCTCGCGGCCGCGCGCGGCGCGGCAGGTGTCGAGCTTCGCCTGATCGGCGGCTGAGGCGATGCGCCGTCCGCCCCCCGCGCGTCGCCGTCCCGAGCCGACCGTGGCGCTGATCAACGTCGTCTTTCTCATGCTGGTATTCTTCCTCGTCGCCGGCCAGGTTGCGCGGCCCGTGCCCCGCGAGGTCGAGCTGGTCGAAGCCGACTTCGACGCGGCCCGCGCCCCCGACGATGCCCTCGTGCTGCGAGCCGACGGCACCACGCTCTGGCGCGGTCAGCCGACGGAGCCTGAGGTCTTCGCCGCCTCCGCACCGGTCGAGCGGCCCTTGCGGCTGCTGCCCGACCGCTCGGTGCCGGCGGCAACGCTGATCGCGGTCGCCGCGCGCCTGCGGGTGGCGGCGCAGGGGCGCGCGGTGCGGCTTGTGACGGCCCGGAGCCTTGCGCCATGACCGGCTGGCGCAGGCCCCTCGCCGCGGCGGCAGCGCTCACCGTTTCGGGGGTGCTGCATGCGGCGGGCCTCGTGCTCGGCATGCCCGGCGGCGAGGCCGTGGCGATCGAGGGCGGAGGCGCGCCCGAGCCGGCAGCTCTCGGTGCCGACTTCGCGGACTTCGCCGCCGGTGCGATCCCGGTCCTCCCCGCCTCGGCGGCGGTGCCGGCGGCCGTGCCGGCCGTCCGTGCCGCGGCGCCCTCCGCCGCGCCGCCCGTCGCGCCGCCCGCCGCGTCCGCGGCGCTTGCCGAGCCGGTCCCGGCAGCTTCGGTCCGGGCCGAGGCAGCGGCCATCCGCCCCCCGCCCGAGGCTGCGGTGCCGGCCACGACGACCGCTGCCGAGGCGCAAGCGGCCGATCGCGCGACGGCGAACCCCCAGGCTTCGGCGGCGCCCGCCGCCAGGGCCGCGGCCGTCCCCGTGTCCGCGGCCGATCCCGCGCCGGCGGAGGGGCCAAGCCCGCGCCAGGCCCCGCGCCCGAGGCCGGAGCGCCTGGCAGCACTCGCCGATGAGGCCGCTTCCGCCGCGCCGAAGAACCCCGCCCCTCCGGCGGCAGCACCGCCGCGACCGTCCGGCAACAGCGACAGGAATGCGCGGCGCGGCAGCGCGACCGGCACCGAGGCCGGCCGGACGGCCGCATCCGGTGCGCCGGCGGCGGCCGCCGATGCCGCCGGGACCGCAGCGGCGGCGAACTACCCCGGCGAAGTCCTTCGGCGCATCACGCGCCTGCGCAAACCCGCTGCCCCTGCCCCCGGCCGCGTGGTGGTCTCCTTCACCATCGCCGCGTCGGGCGGACTCGCCGCGGTGCGCGTGGTCCGGTCGTCCGGTTCCGCGGCGCTCGACCGCCTCGCGCTCGATCACATCCGCCGCGCCGCGCCCTTCCCGCCGCCGCCCGCCGGTGCGCTCACCAGCTTCAGTTTCGAATTCGTCGGGCGTCCCTGAGCCGCAGGGGTCCCCGCGGCAGCGCGCGCGGCCTCCGCGGATCCGCCTGCCTCACGGTCGCGGCCAGGGCCCGCGCGTGCAGCAGGATCCTGCCTGCCGGGGGCTCTTGTCGGGGTCATGACGCAGGATCTGCCGATGCGTCCCGGACAGGTCGGGCACGATCGGGGCGCCTTTGCCCCCGAGGGATCCATCGCGGAGATCCGGCAAGGTGGCCGGGTGCCAGGAGCAGGTCCTGACTTCGGCCCGCTGGCGCCGGAACCTCCCGGCCCGTCGAGCCATCGAGGCGCCCCTTGTTCCGGCCCGAGGGCGAGGGAAGCGCGCAGGCGCCCCGGCTCGCTGAGGATCAGGCTCGCTTCCGCCACGGCCGGGCCGCCGCCCGCGCGCACCGGTCCGCGCGGCCTGCCAGGTCTTGGCGGGTTCGAACCGGATCGTCCGGGCGCCGGCGCCCGGTCGCCGTGTCGCAGGCCGCCGGCCGGTTCCGCGTCTTGCAGCCGGGGGCCCGGCCTGCGCCTCACCCCGGGCTGCGGCGCCGGGGTCGCGGCAGGAATCCCGTCGGCGGACCCGTGCGGGAGGGACCGCATGCACCCCGCCCGGAACACGGGATCGCGGGGATGGCAGCCCCGGCGGATCGGTGCGCCATGCCCCCGGCCACGCCCTTCCCGACCGGTCGCAGGCAATCGGAGGCGGAGGTTCGAAGCGCAGCGCCGCGCTCGGCCGAATCGCGGGATGCACAACCGCTCCGGGTCGGCGCAATGCCGGCCGCGCGCCGAGGAGCGCCCTCCGGGAAGCCGCATTGACTACGCAGGCGGCATGCCCTCTCTTCGGCCTCGGCGCCTCGGCGCGTTCGCCACCCGGGAGTCCGATCCGGCCATGGGCAATCCGGTCCCTGCCGCGCACCAGGATCGCGCCCTTGGCGCGCTCTACGGGCTTGCGCTCGGCGATGCGATGGGCATGCCCGCGCAGACCCTGGACCGCGCGCGGATCCGTGCCGCCTACGGTCGGATCGAATCCCTCGTCGCGCCGCTGCCGGGGCATCCTGTCGCGCATGGCCTTCGCGCAGGGCAGGTCACCGATGATACCGAGCAGTCGCTGCTGCTTGCGCGCCGCCTGCTTGCTGCGCCCGACGGCTTCGATCCCGTGGGGTGGGCCTCCGACCTGCTGGCATGGGAGGCCGACATTCGGCGCCGCGGGCTGTCCGACCTTCTCGGTCCATCGACCCGCGCCGCCCTCGACGCGCTGCTCTCCGGCGCCGACCCGGCCGAGGCCGGGCGGTGCGGCACCACGAACGGGGCCGCGATGCGGATCACCCCCGTCGGCATCGCCACGCCGCCCGGGCCGAGGCTTCTCGACCGGGTCGAGGCCTGCTGCCGGGTGACGCACAACACGGGCGAGGCGATCGCGGCCGCAGCGGCGGTCGCAAGCGTCGTCTCGCAGGGCGTGGCCGGCCGGTCGTTCGAAGCGAGCCTGCCCGAGGCGCTCGCTGCGGCGCGGGCCGGCAACCGTCGGGGGGCACCGGCAGGCGACCCCGACATGGCCGGGCGCATCGCACTGGCCCTCGACCTTGCAGGGCAGGGGGAGGCGGCGCTGGCCGAAGGCATCGGCACATCGGTTGCCAGCCGCGAGAGCGTCGCGGCCGCCTTCGGCGTGGTGCGGCTGGCGGGAGGGGATCCGTGGGCGGCGGTAGTGATCGCGGCCAACATCGGCGACGATACCGACACAATCGGCGCCATCGCCGGGGCGATGGCAGGAGCGACGGCGGGGCTTGCCGCCTTGCCCGCGGTTCCCATCGCGCGGCTCCGCGCGGCCAATGCGCTCGACCTCGCGCCGCTCGCCGACGCCCTCCTGGCGCTGCGCCGTGACGCCGAGGCACCGGGATGAGCCGCGCGCGGCTGGTCCAGCTGTCGGGCGTGATCGTCGATCTGGTCTTCCGGGTCGAGGCCGTGCCCGCGCCTGGGAGCGAGGCAGTGACGCATGGCATCGCGGTCACCGCGGGCGGGGGGTTCAACGCGATGCTGGCGGCACGGCGGTTCGGCATGGAGGTGCTGTACGCAGGCAGCCTCGGCACCGGCCCCTTCGCCTCGATCGCCGCCGAGGCGCTGGCCGCGGCCGGCATCCGCACCCTGCGCCCCCCGCGCCGCGACGCCGATCAGGGCCTGTGCGTCACGCTGGTCGATGCCTCGGGCGAGCGCACGTTCATCGCCCGCGAGGGGGCGGATGGCCTGCTCGAGGATGCCGACCTCGCCTCGCTCGCGCCAGCGGCGGCGGACCGGCTCCTGCTGTCGGGCTACGCGCTGGCCTATGCGGGCAGCCGCGCGGCGCTCGCACGCTGGCTTTCCGCTGGGGCAGCGGGCGCAGGCGCGGGCCTGCTGTTCGATCCGGGCCCGCTCGTCGCGCGGCTCGACCCCGCGGTGCTGGGGTCGGCACTGGCTGCGGCGACTTGGGTCAGCGCCAATCGGGCCGAGGCGGCGGTGCTGACCGGCTGCGCGGACCCGGCGGCGGCGGCCGAGGCGCTGGCCGCGTCTCGCCCTGCGGGCGGGGGCGCGGTCGTGCGCGCAGGCGCGGAAGGGGCCTTCCTGGCCCTTACGGGCGGGCGAGCACGGCATGTGCCGGGCCATGCGGTCGCGGCCGTCGATACCTCGGGCGCGGGCGACACCCATGTCGGTGCCTTTCTCGCACGGCTCGCGGCGGGTGACGGGCCGGAGCGGGCGGTCAGGCTTGCCAACATCGCCGCCGCGCTGTCGGTCACCCGCCCCGGACCGGCCACCGCCCCGACGCTGGCCGAGGTGCGCGCGGTCGCGGGCGACCGGGGGTTCGATCCAGGGGTCTGACGATGCGGCCTCTGCCGCGCCGGCCCTTGTCCCGGGCGCCGCGGCATTCGCGGCTGCCGGCCGCCCGGCATCACAGGCCCTTGCGGCAGGAGCGCTGGCGCCAACCGCTCCGGTTCGTCCGGATCGACAGGGCGGGGGTCGGACCGCGGAGGCCAGGCGGCGTCCCGTGGCGGGAACCGGCAGGCTGTCGGCAGCCGCCCGGGCCCCGCGCGTCGCCGTGGCGGGCCGGGCGACAGGCCCGGCCTTTCCGCGCGGTCGGCGGAGACCTCCCCCTCGCGCGCACCGGCCAAGCGCCCGGCCGGTCCTCCCCGCGCGGGCGGCGGAGACGCGAGGCCCGCCTGCCCCGGTCTTCCCCGCGCGGGCGGCGGAGACAGGCGAAGGAACCGGGGCTTCCCGCGCTCTGCTCGGCCTTCCCGCGCGCGTGGCGGAGGCCCCGCCCGTCCGGTCGGCACCACCGTCTCGGACGCCGGCGGCGACCTGGCCTTGCCGCCCCGGAACCGGAACACCGTCCGGCCGCGGCGCAAGCGCTCCGATCCGATCCGCCAGGCGGGGGTGCGCTTCGGGGACCGACCGGGCCGAACCGGCGGCGGGCCGGCGGCCGGAGCCGACGCATCGACCGCCGCCTCGGGCACGGTCCCGCCGGCTGCCTCCGCGACGAATGGCGTGACCGGCTGCGCCTCGACCGCGCCGACGTCGCCGGGGACTTCGGCCTTGCGGGCCCGCCCGGATTCCCGCCCGGACTCCCCGGCAGCCCGATCCCCGCGGATGCACCGGACCGACAGGGTGATCGGCGCCGGATCGGGCCTTGGTCCCATCGGTCCGCGCGGTCGTGGAACCGCCGGATCAGGGCCCGGCGCCGAGTGCGGAGATGATCGCAGCCGCGGGTTCCACCGCGATCTGTCCGGTGAACCGCCGCGCGGCCAGATCGAGCACGGCGGCATGCCCCTGCGCATCCCCCGAGGCCAGCGCATCGCGCACCAGGATCACGGCATGGCCGCGATCGACCGCGGCAAGCGCGGTGGCCAGGACGCAGACGTCCGTCTCCACCCCCGACAGCAGAAGCGTTTCGGCCCCGAGCTCATCGAGCCGCGCGGCGAGCCCGGGCGCGCTGAACGCCGAGAAGCCAGGCTTGTCGAACACCGAGCCGGGCCCTGTCCGCGCGGCGAGCGGCGCCACCAGATCGAGCAGCGCGGGGTCGAGCCGATCGCCCGTCATCATCGCCCAGCGGTGGTAGTAGCGCGCCCAGACCCCCGGCGCGGCCTCGGCCCGGGGCGGAACGACGAAGCGGGTGTGCACTGTGCGGTCGGGCAGGGCGTCGGCCAGTCGCGCAACCACGGGCAGAACGGCGGCAAGTCCCGGCGTGTGCCAGCCTGTGGGCTCGGCGAAGACCCGCTGCATGTCGATGACAAGATGGGCGACCCTGTCGCGCCGCACGGCTCAGTCCTCGAGCAGGACGGTCCGCCCGGGCGGCCAGGTGAGCAGGACAGAGGCGCCCGGCTCGGGCGGGGCCGCACCGCTGGTCGTGGCCAGCATCCGCAGCCGCAGGCCCGCTGCGGTCTCGGCCTCGAGCGTCTGCACCGCCCCGGCGAAGGTCACCGCGGTCACCCGTGCGGCCAGGCAGTTGTCGCCCTCGCGCACCGGCGGGCCGAGCTGCATCGCCTCGGGCCGGACCGAAAGGGCCACCGCCCGGCCTTCGGCCGGCAGGGGATCGGGCACGGCGATGGCCGTGCCGCAGGCCAGCCGCGCGCGCCCGCCTGCAACGACGCCTTCGAGGATGTTCGTCTCTCCGAGGAAGGTTGCGGCAAAGCGCGTGCGTGGTCGGTCGTAGAGCGATCGCGGCGGACCGGCCTGGACGATGCGCCCGCCGTTCAGGATCGCCACGCTGTCGGCCATGGTCAGCGCCTCCTCCTGGTCATGCGTGACGAAGATCGTCGTCAGGCCGCTGTCGCGCTGGATGCGCCGGAGTTCGGCCTGCATCTCCTGCCGCAGCCGGCGGTCGAGCGCCGAGAGCGGTTCGTCCAGCAGCAGGACGCTCGGTCGGTAGGCGATGGCACGGGCGAGCGCCACGCGCTGCTGC
This sequence comes from Paracoccaceae bacterium, assembly GCA_026419405.1. Lineage (GTDB taxonomy): Bacteria > Pseudomonadota > Alphaproteobacteria > Rhodobacterales > Rhodobacteraceae > JANZZL01. The sequence continues at coordinate 57,337 of JANZZL010000087.1, forward strand.
TGGCCGCCCGACAGCGCCCGCGGCAGACGGGCGCCCAGGTCGGGCAGCCGGACCATGGCAAGCGCGCGCGCCGCTTCGGCGAGGGCGGCGGCCCGCGACATCCCGCGCTGGCGCAGGCCGAAGGCCACGTTCTCGGCAACGGTCATGTGCGGAAACAGCGCGTAGGACTGGAACACAAGCCCGATGTCGCGCGCCCAGACGGGCGTTCCGGTCACGTCGCGCCCGCCGATCTCCACCCGCCCCGCATCGGGGCGCACGAAGCCCGCGACGATGCGCAGGAGCGTCGTCTTGCCCGAGCCCGATGGGCCGAGCAGCGCCGTGAACGAGCCTTCGGGGAAGGCGCAGGACACGTCGTCGAGCACCGTCTGCGCGCCGTAGCGCTTGGTCACGCCGGAAAGGTCAACCCTGGCCATGCGAGCGCCCCGGTCTGGCGAGCAGCAGGAAGAGCAGGATCACCGCCATCGAGCCGAGCAGGAGGATGGTCGAGATGGCGTTGATCTCGGGCGTGAAGCCCTTGCGGATCGCGCCGTAGATCTGCACCGGCAACGTGGAATGGCCGGGCGTGGCGAGGAAGTAGGACACCACGAACTGGTCGAGCGAGACCGCGAAGGCGAAGAGCGCCGCGCCGAGGATGGCGGGCGTCAGCAGCGGCAGCGTGACGGCCCGGAAGCTGCGCAGGGGTGGCGCCCCGAGGCTGCGCGCCGCATCCTCCAGCTCGGGCGGAATGCCGGCCGCGCCGGTGCCCACGATCAGCACGACGTAGGGCAGGGCCAGCGCGACATGTCCGATCAGCAGCGCATGGAACCCCCGGCCGATCCCGACCCAGAAGAAGAAGATCAGCATCGCCGTGCCGATGATGAGCCATGGGATCGCGATCGGCGGCAGGAGCAGGAGCTGCAACAGCGTCCGGCCCCGGAAGCGCCCGCGCGCCAGCGCCAGCGCCGCCATGGTGCCGAGCGGCGTGGCGATCGCGGTCGTCAACAGCGCGAGCACGACGCTGTTCGTGCCCGCCCGCAGCAGGGCGCGGTTCTCCGCCAGCGCCTCGTACCAGCGGGTGGAGAAGACGAATGGCAGCTCGTAGAGCGGCGAGGCGTTGAAGCCCATGGCGATCAGCACCAGGATCGGCGTGTAGAGGAAGGCGATCGCCCCCCAGACCAGCAGGCGGCCGGCTGCGATCATCGCGCCAGGCCCAGCCCGCCGCCGCGGCGCAGGATGCCTGCAAAGGTGGCCATGATGCCGAGCACGACAAGAAGCATGGTGAAGGCGAGCGAGGCCCCCAGCGGCCAGTCGAAGGCCTGGGTGAACTGGTCCTCGATCACGGTGCCGAGCGTCATCCCGACCCGGCCGCCGAGGATCCGCGGCTCCATGAAGGCGCCCACCGTCGGCACGAAGACCAGAACCGCCCCCGAGACGAGCCCCGGCATCGCAAGCGGCAGCAGGATGCGCCCGAGCACCGTCCACCACCGCGCCCCCAGGCTCTGGGCCGCCTCGATCAGGTCGCGGTCGATGCTCGACAGCGCGATGTAGCAGGTCAGGACCATGTAGGGCAGGTAGCCGTGGACGAGGCCGAGCACGATCGCCGCCCGCGTGTAGAGGAAGCCCGCCGTCGCTCCCTCGGGCAGAAGCGGTCCGAGCGCGAGATCGAGAAGGCCGTTGTCGCGGATCACCATCGTCCAGGAGAAGGTGCGCACCAGGGCGTTTGTCCAGAAGGGCAGCAGGATCAGCACGAGCAGCACCTCGCGCGCCCTTCCCGCAACCGAGCGCACCAGCGCCAGCGCGACGAGGAAACCGAGGGCCGCGCACAGGAGGGTCGTGACCAGCGCGATCCGGAGGGTGGTCAGCGCGACGGGCACGAGGTAGGGCTTGTCGATGAAGGCGCGGTAATGCTCCAGCGTCCAGACGACAGGCTGGCGCGCCGAGGGCGTGGCGGCCATGAAGCTGAAGGCGAGCATCGCCAGGATCGGAAGGAACACGGCCAGCGCCAACCAGAGGTAGGTCGGCGCAAGCAGGGCCGTCCTGCCGATCCACGCCGGCAGGACCATCGACTCGGGGCGGCTGTGCGCCGGCGCCGTCGCGCCCTCAGAGCGCATAATGCGCCTTCACCTCCTGCCAGACATCGCTGAAGCGCTGCCGCCGCTCGTCCGGGAGCGCCGCCATGAACGAGATCGTGGCAAGATGTGCCGGATCGTGCACCTTGCGGCTGAGGTCGTCTGCCGGAAGCGCAGCGATCGCCCTGGCATTGGCCGAGGCCGGTGCGCCCACCTCCGTCGCCCAGCGCAGGTAGAAGTCCGGATCGACCATCCAGTCGGCAAAGCGCAGCGCAGCCTCGGGGTTGGGTGCCCCGGCGGGCATCGCCAGGCCGTCCACCCAGCCGATGGCGCCCTCCTTCGGCACGATGAACTCGACCGGCAGACCCGAGTTGCGCTTCGAACGCACCGTGCTGCCCGACCAGTAGATGCCGACATCGAACTCCCCGGCGGCGAAGGACTTGTTCCACTGGTCCTCGGATTGCCACAGCAGCCTGATGTTCGGCTTGAAGGACTTGAGAACCCCGGCCACGGCGTCGAAGTCCGCCGGGTCGTTCATGTCCTGTCCGGTCAGCAGCGCGCCCACCCCGATCGCAATCACGGGGTCGTCGTTGAAGGCGGTGCGGTTCGCATAGGCCGGGTCGGCGAAGACCGCATAGCTGTCCACCGCCGGCGTCAGCCCCTCGCGCGCGGCGATCGCGGTCATGCCCCAGACCCAGGGAACCGCGTAGTTCGTCCCGTCCTGGCCGAAGTCGGCGAGCTTCTGGAGCTGCGGATCGATCTCGGCCGCGTTCGGCACCGCCGAGAGGTCCACCGCCTGCAGAAGGCCGTCGGCGATCGCCTCGGGAAAGCGGGCGGAGTTCATCGCGACCAGGTCGTAGGCACCCGGATTGGTGCGCAGCTTGGTCAGCATCTCGGCTTCGGAGCTGAAGTAGTCGTGCACCACCTCGAAGCCGGTCGCCTCGCGGAAGGCCTCGATGGCCCAGGCCTCGTCGGTGCCATAGCCGGCCCAGTTGAGCACCGTGACCTGGCCCGCCGCGGCGGCGCGCCGGCCCGACAGGAGCAGTGCGGGGGCCGCGAGCGCCGCCGCCCCGGTCGTCAGGATGGTTCGGCGAGTGGGATGTGCCATGGCGTCTTGTCTCCCTGCTGGTTCCCTCCGGTCCGGTCGCAGGGTCGCGTCGTGCAACCCTCTCTCCCAGCGCCGGATGCGTGCGTCCTGCCCAATCATCCCGTCTCGAGGCCCTCGCGCAAGTGCGACCTGAGCGTGGCGCCCGCATAGGCGCGGCGGAACAGGCCGCGGCGCTGAAGTTCCGGCACCACGGCGCGGGCGAAGGCCTCGTGGCTTGCCGGAAAGACCGCGGGCGTCAGGACGAAGCCGTCGCAGGCCTCCGACAGGAACAGGTCCTCGAGCTGGTCGGCGATGCTGCGCGGGCTTCCCACGAGCTGGTTGGGCAGCGGACGGCGCGCCGCCTCGGCCAGCGTCAGGTTCTCGGCCCGGCGCACCTGCTCGAGCAGGTCCACCGAGCCCTGCATGCCCTGGGTGCCGGCGGCCTGCTCGAGCCGTGTCTCCGCCCCCAGGCGGGTCATGTCCACGCCGACCGAACTCGAGGTGGTGGCCAGCTGCAGGTCCTCGTCGGCGAGCGCGTTGAGGTATTCGGCCCTTTCGCGCGCGATGGCATCGGTCTCGCCGACGATGCAGGTCGTCTGCACCAGGATGGCGCAATGCGCAGGATTGCGCCCGGCGGCCTCCACGCGCGCCTTGAGATCGGCGTAGAAGTCCTTCATCTCGGGCTTGCCGCGCTGGGCGGCAAAGACCACCTCGGCCCAGCGCGCGGCGAAGACACGGCCGCGCTCGGACGACCCCGCCTGCATCAGCACCGGATGGCCCTGCGCGCTGGGCGGGATCGACAGCGGCCCGCGCGTGCGCACCCAGCGGCCGGCATAGTCGGCATACCGGACCTTGGCCGGATCGGCGAAGACGCCCGCCTCCTTGTCCAGAACGAAGGCATCCGCATCCCAGCTGCGCCACAGCTTCAGGCAGGCCTCGACCACCTCGTCCGCCCTGTCGTAGCGCAGGTCCTTGTCGGGAAGCCCGTCGAGGCCGAAGTTGCGCGCCTCGAGGTCGGTCGCGGATGTCACGATGTTCCAGGCGACACGCCCGCCCGAGACGACATCGAGCGACAGCAGCCAACGGGCCAGATGGTAGGCGTTGAAGAGCGTCGTCGAGAGCGTGGCGCCCAGCCCCAGCCGCGAGGTCGCCCGTGCCATGACCGGCAGCACCGTTGTCGGGTCGAGGTAGGAGACCTGCCCGCCGCGGCGCACGTAGGCGTCGAAGCTGCCGCCGTGGATGTCGTAGAGGCCGAAGAGGTCGGCGAAGAAGCAGCCGTCGAAGCAGGCGTCCTCGAGGACGCGGGCGATGTGCTCGTAGCGGGCGGGGGAGAAGATGTCGTGAAGCGTCGCCTCCGGGTGCCGCCAGCCGCCGGCATGGATCGCGGTCGGCCCGGTCTTGAGATAGGCGAAGAGGTGCATCCGGCGCGGCATGGCAGCTCCCCTGGCATCGCGCGATGCTAGGGTGCGGGCGCGGGGGCGGCAATCTCGCTTGCGCAGGAGAACGCGGCCGGTGTTTCCTCCGTTCCGGAGGATGGGGGACTGTCCCATGCAGGCATCCGCACTCGAAGCGCTGGCTCGCCGCCTCGCCATCGCTCCCGATCCGACCGTCCGGGCGGGACTTGCGCTCGAGGGGGTCCTCACGCTCCTGCCGCAGTGGCGAAATGCGGGACTGCTCGCGGTCGATGCCGATCGGGCGACGGTGACACTGCTTGATCACCGCGGCCCGGTCAGCCCGCGCTTCGCAGCCCTGCGCACGCGCTGGCCGCTTGCCGTCAGCCCGGCGCGCCTCGCCTTCGAGACCGGCCAGACCGTTCTGGTCGGAGATGCGACGACCGATCCGCGGTTTCCGCTGCTGCGCGCGGATGCGCAGGTCGAGGGCTATTGCAGTGTGGCGATGGCACCGGTCTGCCGCAATGCGTCCGGTGGCCTCGTCATCAGCTGCCATGCGCCGCAGCGGCTCGCCGCAACCGAGGCCGCGACGGCCTGGCTGGGGGCACTCGCGGCCTTGCTCGGACTCGCGCTCGGCGGCCGGTTGCCCTCGGTGGGCAGCGCCGCCCTTGCGCCCGGGCGGGCGCTGTACCAGCTGCGCGCCGCTGGTGAACCCTGGCTTGAGACCGCCGAGGCCTTCGTTCGCCACGAGGGGCGAATGCGCCCCACGGCCGCCGCGCTGGGCATCCATGTCACGACGCTCGCCTACCGGCTCGACCGGATCCACGACCGATTTGCGCTCGACCTGCGCGATCGCGAGGCGCGCGCGGTGCTGCGGCGCCTGCTCGAGAGCGCCTCCGAGACGTAGCCCGCCGCCGCACGCACCGGCGCGCGGTCGCAGCGGCCGGCCAGGTCGGCGGGACGCTGGGGCATGGGGTTCTGAGGCACCGGCCGGACGATCGTCGGAAGCGCGCCGGCCGCCGGACCGACCTGCTGCCCGGCTTCCGGGACGGGCGTGACGAGGCGCCGCGCGCGGCGACGCCGTTGAGCGCGGCGACGCAAGGGCGACAGTCCGCGACCCCGGGGTCGGGGAGGCCCTGCCCTCGGCATGGACCCGGCGGACAGGACGTGCAGCCCGGTCTCGGCGCGGCGCCGGCGGCGATATCGTCCGGCTCCGCCCGGGGGGCCGGTGGCGGGCCGGCCCGGAGCGCCGTCGCCAGATCTCTCGGCTCACACGCTGCGACGCCTGCAGACCGCCGTCTCGCGCCGAGGCATCGTCCGCCGCAGGTCCGGGCGCCATGCCGTTCGCCCGGGCGGTTCCGGGCTTCCGGCGTCCGGCCTTCCCCTGCGTCGGAAGCGGGGGCAGGCCTGCCCCCGGGCCGGAGGGCCCGCCCCAACGCGGCGGCACCGCGGGCGTCGATGGCGTCTGCCCCCTGCGGCTGTCCCGGACGCGCTCGGCGGTGCTGCGGGCGCTCTCCCGGCGGGGCGCGATCTGATCGGTCAGGCCAGGGAGGAGCCCTCGCGGTCGCTGCGAACCGGTGGCGTTCCGTCGCCCCGACCGTCGGTCGGTTCCGCTGGCTGCGTCTCCGGGTTCCGGCCTGCTCGCGCGCCCCGGCGATCCGGCTTGAGTCACCGGATGACCCGGTCGGGGACCTTGCACGGCAGAGCCGTTCGCGAGGGCGAGTGGCGGACGGAATGAGTCATCGAAAATCTCGGCTCAGCGTTTCGCCGTCGCGCGCCGGCCGAGGGCCACGAGCAGGTAGTGCCCCATCGGGTGGTGTAGGTTCTGGCTGAGGTGGTCACCGGCGATGTTCCGTTAGGGTCTGGTTGCTGACACCAAGCCAGGACCGAGAGGACCACCGATGACCACCGACATGATGAACTTCCGCGACCTCGTGGAGAAGGCCTCCGATGCGGACCTGCTGCGCGAGATGATCGGCTTTGCCGCCGAACGGGTGATGGAGCTGGAGGTCGGCGCCGTGACGGGCGCGGCCTATGGCGAGAAGGATCCCGCGCGGCGGGCGCAGCGCAACGGTTACCACCACCGGGATTGGGAGACGCGCGCCGGGACCGTCGAGCTGCGCATCCCGAAGCTCAGGAAATGAAGCTACTTTCCGGGCTTCCTCGAGCCACGACGGATGGCCGAGAAGGCGCTGACCGCGGTCATACAGGAGGCCTATGTCCAAGGCATCTCCACCCGTTCGGTCGACGATCTGCTCAAGGCAATGGGCATGTCCGGGATCAGCAAGAGCCAGGTGTCGCGCCTCTGCGAAGAGATCGATGGCAAGGTGAAGGCGTTCCTGAACCGGCCCCTGGAAGGCGACTGGCCATACCTGTGGATCGACGCCACCTGCCTCAAGGTCCGGCGCGGCGGGCGCATCGTCTCGGTCGCGGTCATCATCGCCATCGGCGTCAAAACGGACGGGCGGCGCGAGGTTCTGGGTCTGGAGATCGGCACATCCGAGGCCGAGCCGATCTGGACGGAGTTCCTCCGCAAGCTCACGCGGCGCGGCCTTCGGGGCGTGAAGCTGGTCATCAGCGACGCCCACGAGGGCATCAAGGCCGCCGTTTCGAAAGTTCTCAGCGCCACCTGGCAACGCTGCCGCGTCCACTTCCAGCGCAACGCCCTCGCACATGCTGGGAAGAGCGGGCGGAGGGTTGTCTCGGCCTTCATCGCCACCGCCTTCGCCCAGGACACCGCCGAGGCCGCCAGCACCCAGTGGAGGGCGGTTGCCGACCAGATCCGGCCCAAGGTGCTGAAGCTCGCCACCATCATGGATGACGCCGAGCACGACGTGCTGGCCTACATGTCCTTCCCCAAGGAACACCGCGCGAAGCTGCACTCGACCAACCCCATCGAGCGCCTCAACGGCGAGATCAAGCGCCGCACCGATGTCGTCGGCATCTTCCCGAATGACGAAGCCATCGTCCGCCTCGTCGGCGCGCTGCTCCTCGAACAGAACGACGAGTGGGCGGTCCAACGCGCCCGCTACATGACACTGGAAACCATCGCGCCGATGGGGGATGCTCCGATCATCCGCCTGCCCGCCGCGGCATCCTGATCAAGCAGGCCCGCGCCGAACATCACGCTGACGATCAGCGCCAGCTACACCACTCCAAGGGGCGCTATCATAACCCCAGTCGGCAATCAGCGATTCTGCACCAGGCAGACTGCCCGCCAGGAGCGCCGCGCCGGTCTCGTCGCCGACCTGGCACCCGGTCATAAAGGACCTCTAGGGGCGGCCGTTGACGTCCGGCACCGCACGCAGCTTGGAGTTCAGTCCGCCCTTCGTCCGCACGACCAGCCGCCCGCGCTCGTCCTCGGGACCCCTTTCGCCCGCAGGCTGGAGGCCGTGCGGTGCGCCTTCAGCGACGTCGCGTCGATCATCACGACCTTTTCCGCGTCCCTGCCCGAGGCCAGCCCCTCCATCATCCGGGCGAAAACCCGTATGTCGTCCCATAGCACCCAGCGGTTGTAGAGGGTCTTGGACGGCCGATACTCGCGAGGCACGTCGCACCCTCGCAACCCGCAGCGGTTGATGAAGATTATGCTAGTCGGCACACGCCGGTCGTCGACCTGCGGCTTGACGTGGATTCTTGGAAGAAGGGGCCGCAGCGGCTACATCTGCGCGTCGGTCAGCCAGAAAGGGCTGATCATTGTCACCCCCGTCAGTCCGGGAGGTTTAATCACGCAGGCCAGGCGGCCTCAAGCCGATCAGTGGCTCTTGACCCTAGGCCCGCGCGACACAGTCGCATAGGACGGACGCTAACCTTGAGTCAGGTCACGGTCTGCCAACAAGATGGTACAACCCATTAATGCCCGGGGGCAAACACGGCAGAATGCTGCGAGCTGTTGCCGCGGCTGCTCAGCGGTCAGCCGACGCCTGGCTTCTGCAGGAGACTTGCCAAGACCTCGGGCGGCGCCGGGCGGCGCCAGACCGCTTGGAAGCTCTCCACGACGTTGGCGAGAGTCACCGGCAGTCCCGGCAGAGCAATCCAGTCCGGCGTGAGCTGCCCCAAAACGGACAGAACCGCGGTCTGCGCCGCTACTGCGCCCTGCTCGTAAGGCTGCTGTGCTGCAACGGCGACGATGGGGCCGCCGCTCGCCAGGCTGACGGCTGCATCCCGGCCCAAGTCGATGGTGGCAACCGGAGCCGTCCAGCCGTGTCGCGCCAAGGCTGACAACGCCTCTCGGGCCGGGGTGTCCCAGACGACGAAGAGGCCGGAGAGGCCGGGATGCGCGGTACTGAGCGAGAGGGCCGCCTCGCCCGCGACCCCAATGGAGCCGAAGCGCGCAATCCGTAGCGTAATATCCGGCCGGTTCTGCCCCATCCACCGGGCAAAGGCGAGCTCGCGTTCGTCGGTGGCGAAGAAGTCGGCATCGTAGCCCAGAACGCCGATCTCGGCGCCCTCGGGAAGGTGCGGGCCCAGAAGTTCGGCCGCGATGCGTCCTAGGCCCGAGTTGTCGGCGGAGACCAAAGCGACGTAGTCCCTGCCCGGCAGGAGGCCTGTGGGCACGTTGTCAAGGAGGACGAGCGCGGTTCCGGCCGCCGACAGCCGTGCGTGGGCCGCAGCCACGGCGGCATTGGCTACGGGCAGTGAGATCACCGCGTCGGGAGCTTCGTGCAAAACGCGGTCGAGGGCGGCGATCTGCGCCTCGGGCGAGAAGCCGCAATCCACGACTTCGATCACGACCGCGCCGCAGTCGCCCAGTGTCTCTACAAGGCCCTGAAGTTGCTGGCGCGCGAAGTCGCTCTCCAGCGTATGCATGACGATCGCGACGCGAAGGCCTCTTCTCCGTGCCGCATCGACGTCGGCGGGGGAGAGGGCCACGCGTTGCGGTGGCGAGGCGCGTTCGCCATGAGGGCCGAGGCCTGCAATCGACATGCCGTCCCCCCCCCCTCAGACCCGGCCGTCACGAGGAGCGCCCTGCGCGGCCGCCGCGGCTGGCAGACCGTCGAGCCGTTCGCGCAGCGCCGCGAAGGCCGGATGAGCCGTCGGGTGGCCTTGGAGGATCCAGGCCTTCAGCATCGGCGGGGCGAAGAGCCCTTCCACCGCCACCATCGCCGCCCCCACAAGTCCGGCCGAGCTGCTCATCTGCGACCGCACAATCCTGAGATCCCGCGTCACAAGGGGGTGAGACGCCCCATAAACCGCCTCGCGTACCGCTGCGAGGAGGATGTCGTTCGACTGCGCTACCGAGCCCGAGAGCACAATGATCTCGGGGTTGAAGGCGTTGGCCAGGGTCGCAACGACATGTCCGATGAGGCGGCCGCTCTGAGACAGGATCTCTATGGACACCTGATCGCCCATCTGGGCGGCGTGGCTGACCTCGACGGCGGTCAGGCTGCCGTGGCGGCGCTGGAGGTCGGCCAGCAGCGTGCTCCGGCCCATCTCGGCGGCGACCTGTCCCTGGCGGGCGATCATCTCGGAGCCGGCCAGCGCGTCGAGCGTTCCGGTCCGCTCCCCGGCCTGGACGGGAAGCTGCCCGATTAGGCCCGCCGCCCCCAGTGCGCCGCGCCAGAGGCGACCGTCGCAGACGAGCCCGGCGCCGATGCGCTTTCCCACCTTGACGAAGAGCATGGCAGTGCAGCCGATCCCGGCCCCAGCATGGAGCTCGCCCATCGTCATCGTCTCCACGCTGGAGCGCATCCAGACGGGAACGCCGTAGCGCCGCACGAGGGTCTCCACGAAGAGGGCGCCCTCCCAGCCTGGCAGGATCGACGGCGTCTCGAAGAGGAAGGTTCGCCCGACCTCTGCGACGGGGGCGGGTACAGACAGGGAGACGGCCCAGGGAGCCGTGCCCGGTCCGCTCTGGCGCGACAGGATCCAGTCGAAGAGCGAGGTCATGCGATCGAGGATCGCCGCTGCGGGCTCGGTCAGGTCGGCGGGCTCGTGGTGCTCCATCAGGAGGCGTCCGGACAGGTCTGCGATGCCCACGCCCAGAGCCGTCTGGTCCATCGTTGCCACCAGCACTCGTCCATTGTCGGCCGCGAAGCGGACGAGGCGCGGCGCCCGCCCCCCCGTCGCCGCGCCAAGTTCGCTCTCGTCCACGAGACCCAGTTCCGTCAGGAGCGCCAGGCGGTCGGCGACGACAGCCCGGCCGAACTCCCCCGTGCGCTCGATTTCCTGGCGGGTCGTGGCCTGGCCGGTGCGCACGAGGTTAAGGATGGTCACCAGGCTTGCGCTGGCAGTCTCGCAGGCCCGGGGCCGGCCCGGGCCGCGCGCATTGGTTCCTTCGTCTTTGCGTGTCAGCACGGGCATCCGAGCCTCCTTGACCCTGAATCGATAGGACGTGTCCTTCGGCTCTGCAACTGCATTCTTTTGCAGAAAAACAGCGAAAGATAGCTCTAATATGTCGTAAAAAGCTTTACCTGATCTGATTCCCGGCGTAAGAATGCGCATCGGACGGGGATGGAGCGGAGAAGCGCCGAGATGACCCAGTGGAGGCTCGCCTATCATGCGAACTGTTGGGGCGCGCTGGGCGGGAACGCCGTCGGAGTGACCTCGATCACCCAGCTGAGCTATCGCACCTTCGGCGAGATGGACCGCGCCTTCTCGGACATCGCGGCGGCAGGCTACGAGGGCGTGGAGATCTTCGACGGCAACCTCCTCGACGTGCCGGCCGCCGACATGCGCCGGCTGCTAGGCGACGCAGGACTGACCCTGGTCGCCGTTTATGCGGGCGGCAACTTCATCTTCGACGACACCCTGCCCGAGGAGCTGGCCCGCGTCCCCCGCGCCGCCGATCGCGCGGCCGAGCTCGGTACGACGCATCTCGTGGTGGGTGGGGGCGCAAGGCGCTTCGACGGGACCCGCGACGGCGACTACGCGAAGCTCGGCGCGGCGCTCGACCGCGTCAAGGAGATCGCCGAGGCGCGGGGCCTTCGCGCGCACTATCACCCGCATCTCTCGACGATCGTCGAGGGGCCCGAGTCGGTGCGCCGCATCTTCGGGCTGACCTCGATCGACTTCTGCCCTGACACCGCGCACCTCGCCGCCGCCGGCGGCGACCCGGCGCGGCTGATCCGCGAGTTCAGCGACCGCATCTCCTACGTGCATCTCAAGGGCTTCCAGAAGGAGCCCTTCGCCTTTACGCCACTCGACCGCGGCGACGTTCCCACGGGGCCGATCCTCGATGCGCTGCGGGAGGTGCGCTTCGCGGGCTGGGTCTGCACCGAACTCGACGCCTGGCCCGACCCGGCCGAGGGGGCGCGGCTCAGCATGGATTACCTGAAGCAGGTCTGACAGTCCAACATCCCCGGCAGCGCCGGGTCTCTGGGAGGAAGCGAAAATGATGAACCGATGCACCCTGCTGGGCGGAGCTGCGCTGCTTGCCCTGACGTTCGACGCCCAGCCGGCGGCCGCCGATCCGGCCGAAGCACTGGCCGCGCTCCAGGGCCAGGTCCTGTCCACCGGGCCCAACGGCGAGGCGCCGACCGCCGCCTCGGATGTGACGCTCATCGACGCGGAGATCGAAGAGATCAGATCCATGGGCGCCACTGCCGCCATCGTCCTGCACTACGGCGGCAACGACTGGTCGCGCGCCCAGGTCGCGGGCCTGCAGGACCAGTTCGCCAAGATGGGGATCGAGGTCATCGCCGTCACCGACGCCGGCTTCAAGCCCGAGACGCAGGTGGCGAACCTCGAGACGGTGATGGCGCAGTCGCCCGACATCATCGTCTCGATCCCCACCGACCCGGTCGCCACCGCCGCCGCCTACCGCGCCGCCGCCGATGCGGGCACGCATCTCGTGTTCATGGACAACGTGCCCCAGGGCTTTGTCGCTGGAACGGACTACGTGTCCTCGGTCTCGGCCGACAACTACGGCAACGGCGTGGCCGCCGCGCATCTGATGGCGCAGGCGCTGGGCGAGGACGGTGGCGAGATCGGGGTGATCTTCCACGCCGCCGACTTCTTCGTGACGCGCCAGCGCTACGATGCGTTCAAGGCCACGATCGAGGAGAACTATCCCGACATCCGCATCGTCGCCGAACAGGGGATCGGCGGGCCGGACTTCGCCGGCGACGCGGACCGGGCGGCCTCGGCGATGCTGACATCCAACCCCGGCATCGAAGGCATCTGGGCGGTCTGGGACGTCCCCGCCGAGGGGGTCCTGTCGGCGATCCGCGCGGCAGGGCGCGAGGATATCGTCGTCACCACGATCGACCTCGGCGAGAACGTCGCCATCTCGATGGCGCAAGGGGGGCCGGTCTACGGGCTCGGCGCGCAGCGCCCCTTCGACCAGGGCGTGACCGAGGCGATGCTCGCCGGCTACGCGCTCCTAGGCAAGGACGCGCCGGCCTTTGTCGCGCTGCCGGCGTTGCCGGTGACGAGGGACAACCTCCTCGAAGCCTGGGAGACCGTCTATCACGCGCCCCCGACCGAAAACATCATGGCCGCGCTGGGTCAGTGATCCCCCCACGGGCGGATCCGCCGGGTCCGCCCGCCATCCTTCCTCCGTCAGGGAGACTCCGATGACCCGCGTCCTGAACATCGCCATGATCGGCGGCGGCTTCATGGGCAAGGCGCACGCCATGGCCTATGCCGCGATGCCCATGTTCTTCTGGCCCGCCCCCGCCATCCCCCACCGCAAGGTTGTCGTGGACGTCACCGACGCCGTGGCCGAGAGCGCCCGCGCCCGCTTCGGCTTCGACGAGGCCTCGTCGGACTGGAGCGCGGTCGTGCAGCGACCGGACATCGACGTGGTGGACATCTGCACCCCCAACAACCTGCACGCCGAGATCGCCATTGCCGCCGCCCGCGCGGGCAAGCACATCATCTGCGAGAAGCCGCTCGCGCGGACCATCGAGGAGGCCCGCGCCATGGCGCAGGCTGTGCGCGAGGCGGGTGTCATCCACATGGTCGCCTTCAACTACCGCCGCACGCCCGCGGTGGCGCTCGCCAAGAAGTATATCGAGGAGGGGCGGATCGGCCGCATCCTGAACTTCCGCGGCACCTATCTTCAGGACTGGTCGGCGGACCCCGACGGCCCGCTCTCCTGGCGCTTCCAGAAGCGGATCGCGGGGTCGGGAACGACGGGCGACATCGCGACCCATGTCGTGGACCTCGCCCATTACCTCGTCGGGCCGATCGCCGAGGTGAACGCGATGGTCCACACCTATGTCAGGACCCGGCCAATCCAGCAGGGCGGCGTGGACAAGCTCGGCGCCTCCGAGAAGTCGGCCACCGCCGAGCGGGGCGAGGTGGACGTGGACGACGAGGTGATCTCGATGCTCCGCTTCGAGAACGGCGCGGTGGGCTCCCTCGAGGCGTCCCGCAACGCCTGGGGCCGCAACAACTTCATCACGCTCGAGATCCACGGCACCGAGGGCTCGATCCACTTCAACTACGAGCGTCGCGACGAGCTGCAGGTGATGTTCCGGAACGATCCGGCCGATGCGCGGGGCTTCCGCACCGTCTATACCCTGTCTCTTATACACATCT
>JANZZL010000035.1 GCA_026419405.1 Paracoccaceae bacterium
CCGACCGCGCGGCCCGGGCGGCGGCGCGCAGCCCCGCCGAGTCCCCGAGCGCGGCGACGGAGGGAACGAGGAGCAGCCGGCAGGTGGCGAGCTCGGCGAGGTCGTTGCGCCGCGCGCGCGAGGCGACCCGGCTCCAGAACAGCGGGATGACGCGCAGCGCGGCCCGCGCGGCGACGGTCAGGGCGGTCTCGCGCGGCCGGCCCCCGAGCCAGGCGCGCAGGCTCTGCCGGTCGTCGATCCCCTCCGCCCCGCTCATGGCCGCCAGACTGCCGCGACCGCGCCCGGCTGGCAAGCGCGCGCCGGGCCGCCCGCGGCGCGCTCAGCCCCGGCGCCGGCGCCCCGCCGCCCGCGTCAGCCAGGCCCAGGCGAAGCGCAGCGGCCAGCGCAGCACCGAGGCGCCGGCGGCCAGCACGAGCAAGCCGACGGCGAGGCCGTTCTCGGCCGTCACCCAGATCAGGATCGGCAGACCCGCGGCGATCAGCGCCCAGGCCTGCGGCCAGTGGTTCCGGCGCGAGGGGATCATGGCGATCACGTTCGCCGCGATCATCCAGAGGAAGGCGAGGATCAGCGGGGTCACGGCCCCTCCTCGGGCGGCGGCTCCCGCCGCGGCCCGCCGCGCCTGGGCCCGCCGGGGTCGAGGCCCAGCGCCCGCCGGCCCAGGAACCACAGCGGCCGGCGGAACATCGAGACGAAGCCGGCCAGCGCCAGCAGCATCCAGAGCGCCCCGTGTTCCCAGGCCACGAAGCCGATCACGAAGGGCGCGGCGAGGAGAAGCGCGATCCCCGGCGGGAACTGCCTCCGGTAAGGCAGGAGCGCGACGATGGTTGCGGCGAGGGCCCAGAGGCAGGCGAGCGTCAGCGAGAGGCTCACCGCCCCCTCACGCCGCCGCGCCCCGCAGGCGCGCCGGCAGGTTGCCCGCCCAGGAGGAGATCGTCCCGGCGCCGAGGCAGACGACGATGTCGCCCGGCCGGGCCTGCTCCTTCACCAGCCGCGCCAGGTCGTCCTCCGAGAGGAGGGCGCGGGCGTGGCGGTGGCCATGGGCGATCAGGCCCTGCACGAGGTCGTCGCGGCTCGCGCCGGGAATCGGGTCCTCGCCCGCGGGGTAGACCTCGGCGATGGCCACCACGTCGGCCTCGTGGAAGCAGGTGCAGAACTGCTCGAAGAGGTGCGACAGCCGCGTGTAGCGGTGCGGCTGGTGCACCGCGATGACCCGCGCGCCGGGCGTGTCGGCGATGGTCTGGCGCGCGGCCTTCAGCACCGCGGCGATCTCGACCGGGTGGTGGCCGTAGTCGTCGATGATCGTCACGCCGTTCACCTCGCCCACCTTGGTGAAGCGGCGGTTCACCCCGCGGAAGCCCGCCAGCGCCTCGCGGATCTCGGCGAGCTTCATGCCGAGGTGCCGCGCCACCGCCACCGCGGCGAGCGCGTTCGAGACGTTGTGGTCGCCCGGCATCGGCAGCGTGCAGCCCTCGATCACCCGGTCCTCGGCCCGCAGCTGGATGTCGAAATGCGCCACGCCCTTCTCGTAGCGCAGGTTCACCGCGCGCACGTCGGCCTGGGCATTGAAGCCGAAGGTGACGACGCGGCGGTCGGTCACCCGGCCGACCAGGGCCTGCACCTCGGGGTGGTCGGTGCAGAGCACCGCGAGGCCGTAGAAGGGGATGTTCGAGACGAACTGGAAGAAGCCGTCGCGCAGCGCCTCGATCGTGCCCCAGTGCTCCATGTGCTCGGGGTCGATGTTGGTGACGATGGCGATGGTCGCGGGCAGGCGGTTGAAGGTGCCGTCGGACTCGTCGGCCTCGACCACCATCCACTCGCCCTGCCCGACGCGGGCGTTCGAGCCGTAGGCGTGGATCACGCCGCCGTTCACCACCGTCGGGTCGAAGCCGCCCTTGTCGAGCAGCGTGGCGACCAGCGTCGTCGTCGTCGTCTTGCCGTGGGTGCCGGCGACGGCGACGTTCGAGCGCAGGCGCATCAGTTCGGCCAGCATCTCGGCGCGGCGCACCACCGGCAGCTTGCGCCGGCGCGCCTCCTCGAGCTCGGGGTTGCCGCGCTTGATCGCCGAGGAGATCACCACCACCTCGGCGTCGCCGAGATTCTCGGCGCGCTGGCCCTCGAACACCTCGACGCCCATCTTCTCGAGCCGGTCGGTGATCTTCGAGCGCTTGCTGTCCGAGCCCTGCACCCGGTAGCCGAGGTTCACCAGCACCTCGGCGATGCCCGACATGCCGATGCCGCCGATGCCCACGAAGTGGATCGGCCCGAGGGTTCCGGGAAGTTTCGTCGCCGCGTTCATGCCTGCCCCTTCGCTGCCCCGCCTCGTGCCTCTGCGCCTGCCCCGGCGCCCGCCCCTGCCCCGGCCCCCGCCCCTGCCCCGGTCCCGGCCCCGGTCCCCGCCAGGGCCTCGACCATCCCGGCCAGCCGCTCGGTCGCGTCGGGCCTGCCCAGCGCCAGCGCGGCATGGGCCATGCGCACCGCGCCTTCGGGAGTCTCCAGGACCAGCGCTATCTGCTCCGAGAGCGTGGCCGCCGCAAGCCTCGATTCCGGGATCAGGATCGCCGCGCCCGCCTCCACGAGGCCGCGCGCGTTCGCCGTCTGCTCGTCGCGGATCGCGGCCGCATAGGGGATCAGGATCGCCGGCCGCCCGATCACCGTGAGGTCGGCGACCGTCGAGGCGCCGGCGCGCGCGATCACCAGCTGCGCCTCCGAGAAGCGGCGGGCGATGTCGTGGAAGAAGGTGCGCACCTCGGCATGGATGCCGGCACCGGCATAGGCCTCCTCGACGCGGGCCACGTCCTCCTCGCGGGCCTGGTGCGCCACGCGGAGGTTGCGGCGCAGCGCCTCGGGCAGGGCGGCCACCGCGGCCGGCACCACGTCGGAGAGGATCCGCGCGCCCTGGCTGCCGCCGATCACGACCAGGCTCATCGGATAGTCGCCGGGCGGGATGTAGGGCGCCCCGGCCCGGTCGAGGATCGCCTGGCGCACCGGGTTGCCGGTGTGCACCCCGCGCACGCCCGCGGGAAGCTCGGTCGGCCAGGCGCCGCAGGCCAGCGCCTGGACGCGGGGGGCGAAGATCCGGTTGACCCGCCCCAGCACCGCGTTCTGCTCGTGGATCATCCGCGGCAGGCGCAGGATCGTCGCCGCCGCGAGCGCGGGAATCGAGGGGTAGCCGCCGAAGCCAACCACCACGGCGGGCCGGTCGCGCAGCATCCGCGCGACGCTCGCCGCCACGCCGCCGGCGATCACGAAGGGCGCGGCCGCCTTCGCCGCCGCCCCGCCGCGGGCGAAGGTGGCCGAGCCCACCGTCTCCACCCGCACCACATGGGGAAAGCCGCCGGCGTAGCGCGCGCCCCGCGCGTCGGTCGAAAGCTTCACCCGCCAGCCGCGCCGCACCATCGCTTCGGCCAGCGCCTGGGCGGGGAACATGTGCCCGCCGGTGCCCCCCGCGGCGATGACGAGCAGCGGGCCCGCCATCAGCGCCCCCGGCCGCGCCCGAACACGTCGGCGATGCGGCCCTGCGGGCGCGTGCGGGTGAAGGCAAGCAGCATGCCCACCAGGATGCCGCCCGCGATCAGCGACGAGCCGCCGTAGCTCACGAAGGGCAGCGTCATGCCCTTCGCCGGCAGCAGCCGCACCGCGACCCCCATGTTGATCACCGCCTGCACCCCGAAGACGCAGACAAGGCCCGTGCCCGCCAGCCGGATGAACGGGTCGCGCTCGCGCATCAGCCGGGCGAGCGAGCGCAGCACCACGGTGGCGAAGAGGCCGATGATGAACAGCACGAGCACCAGCCCGTATTCCTCGGCCGCCACCGCGATGATGAAGTCGGTATGCGCGTCGGGCAGCGACCACTTCACCTGCCCCTCGCCGACGCCGACGCCGAAGAACCCGCCCTCCTGGATCGCGTTGGTGGCGAAGCCGAGCTGGGTGCGCGGGTCCACCTCGGGCGCGAGGAAGCCGTCGATGCGGCGGGCGAAGTGCTCCGAGGCGCCGTAGGCCAGCGCCCCGACGCCCGCGGCCGCCCCGCCCAGCCCGATCAGCAGCAGCATCGGCGCCCCGGCGACGAAGTACATCACGCCCCAGGCGAAGAGGATCAGCGCCGCCTGCCCGAAATCGGGCTGGATCGCGAGCAGCCCGGCAACGATCACCGCGACGACGAAGGAGAACAGCCGCCCCGGCGGGCCGTTGATCTCCTGCGCCGCCGCCATCAGCCAGGCGCAGAGCACCACGAAGGCGGGCTTGAGGAACTCCGAGGGCTGGACGCTGGCGAAGCCGAAGGAATACCACCGCGTCGCGCCCTTGCCGAAGTCGGTGCCGAGGAAGGGCAGCAGCACCAGCGAGACGAAGACCGCCGCGAAGGCCAGCACCGCAAGCCGCCGCACCACGTCGGGCGACAGCATCGAGGTCAGCACCATCACCGCCAGCGCCGCGCCGCCGAAGGCGAGCTGGCGTTCCACGTAGTAGAACGAGGCGAGCCCGTTGCGCTCGGCCAGCGGCACCGAGGCGGCCAGCGCCAGCAGGAGCCCCACCCCGAACAGCGCGAAGACCGCCGTCATCGTCCAGCGGTCGATCGTCCGCCACCAGCGGGGGATCACCGGATCGCCCCCCAGCACGCGCACGCCGCCGTGCACCATCTCGGTCATGGAAGTCCCGCCTCGTCTGCCTCGTCGCGCCCGGGGTTCGTGTGCCCCGGATCGCCCGGAAGACTAGCCAATCCGCATCGCGCGCGCCAGCGGAAGTTGACGGTCGAAGCGGGGCCTTATATAAGCTATCAGTTACATAAGCATCCGCTTCAGACCCGCCCGATGACCGACCTGCCCGCCGCCTTCGCCGCGCTCTCCGATCCCACCCGCCTCGCCATCGTCGAGCGGCTGCTCCAGGGCGAGGCGACGGTGGCCGAGCTCGCCCGCCCCTTCGCGCTCTCCCAGCCCGCGATCTCGCAGCACCTGCGCGTGCTCGAGCAGGCCGGGCTGATCGAGGCCCGCGTCGCCGGAAGCTCCCGGCCCCGCCGCCTGCGCCCCGAGGCCGTCGCCGAGCTCTGGGCCTGGCTCGACCGCCTGCGCCGCGCGACCGAGGCGAACCATGCCCGCCTCGACGCGCTTCTCGGGGAACTCAAGGCCGAAGAGGCCGGAAAGGACTGATCCATGACCCTGCGCCTCGTCACCGAGGGCGACCGGCACGTCGTCGTCACCCGCCGCTTTGCGGCGCCGCCCGATCTCGTCTACCGCGCCCATGTCGAGCCCGACCTGATCCGGCGCTGGCTCACCGGCCCCGAGGGCTGGGTGATGACCGAGTGCGTGAGCGACCCCCGCCCCGGCGGCGCGATCCGCTTCGCCTGGGCCGATGCGGCCGGGGCGAACGGCTTCCACCTGACGGGCGAATACCTCGAGGTCGCGCCCGGCGCGCGGATCCTCCATGTCGAGCGGATGTTCCTGCCCGCGCCCACGCCCGACAACCGCGTCGAGACGACCTTCCGCGCCCTCGAGGGCGGCACGCTCGTCACGCTCCGCATGACGCTCCCCGACGCCGAAACCCGCGCGGCGATGCTGGCGACCGGCATGGAACAGGGCATGGAGGCGAGCTACGCCCGCCTCGAGGGGCTCCTTCCGGCCGCGGCGGGGGGCTGACCGGTGCCGCCCGATGCGGCAGGCCGGCCGTCCGTCCACCTCGGCATCGACGTCCCCGACCTCGAGGCCGGGCTCGCCGTCTGTGCCGGGGTCTTCGGCGTGATCGGGACCGCCCGCCCGTTCCCGGCCATGGCCGTCGTCGATGCCGGCAACGTCACCATCTGCCGACACGCGAAGCCGCACGGCAGCCGCCCCGCCCCCGCGCCGGCCGGCCTGCGGCGCTGCAGCCGCCACGGGACGCCGCTGCACATCGATCTCCACGTCGCCGACTTCGACGCCGCACTGGCGCGGCTCGAGCGCCACGGCGGTGCGATCGCGCGCATGTTCCGCTCCGGTGGCCCGCGCCCTGTGGCCCTCTGCGCCGATCCCTTCGGCAACGGCTGCTGCGTGATCGGCGACCGCGCCGCCGCGCCCTGCCCCCCGTCATGGCGCCGCGCGCCCCGCCCTGCCGGCCCGCCGGCCGGCCGTGGACAAGCGCGCGCAAGGAAGGTCGGGATCGTCGGGGCCGCGCGGCGGGCGGCGCCGCCGACTTCGCGCTCGCGCTCGGCGGCGGGGCGAACGGGATCGCCCCCGTCGATCGCAACGCGGCCCGCGCGCGCCGGGACGCAGGGAGGGGGGCAGCCTACTCGGCTGCCGCGGGGTGCCAGCCGCCCGCACGCGCCGGGACACAGAAACAGTGGTGCGCTGCGGTGCGGGCCCCCGCGATGCAGCCAGCCGCCCGCACGCGCCGGGACACAGGGGCCAGCCGCTGTTCCATGCCTCGCACAGCAACCATTCGCCCGCGCGCGCCGGGATACCGGGACACAGGACATCTCCCCCCCCTGCCCGTCACCCGGCCGGTCGCGACACGCGCCCGGACGCAGCTGAGCCCGTGATTGCGACAAGTTCGTGGGACCAGCCGCCCGCGCGCGCCGGGACACAGCCCGGTAACGAACCAGACTTCGTGCGACCGCTCCCCGCGGCCCGCGCGCGCCGGGACACAGGTCGAGGAAAAACACGCGGTCGAATTCCAGGCCCCCGCGGCCCGCGCGCGCCGGGATACCGGGACACAGGACATCTCCCACCCCCTGCCCGTCACCCGGCCGGTCGCGACACGCGCCGGCGGCCGGGCGAGTCGCGCCGCGCGCTCCGCGGGCCGCCAGGCCGAGCTGTTCCGCCCGGTCGCGGGCGAGGGGCCCCGCGTGGCGCGCGAGGTGATCCTCCTCGTCGCCATCAACCCGGTCGCCATCATGACCGACGTCGCCGCCACCTTCCGGGCCTGCCGCCGGCACGGGTCGTTGGCTCGGGGACGATCCGCGACCTCGCGCGCCTCCGCCGCCTCCGCGGCGCGCGTTCCCGCATCTCGCCGCCCGCGGTCCATGCCCCCTCCTCGAGGGCACGGCAAGGGCGTGGTGCCGGCCCGGCCGGCCGCCGGCGCCGGGGCGCCCCCGCCGCCGGAGAAGGCGCGCCGGTCACCGACGCGGGCCTGCGCCGCGCCGCCTGCCGCAGCAGCGCGGGCAAGGGCGCCGCCTGGCCCGGGATCGAC
>JANZZL010000044.1 GCA_026419405.1 Paracoccaceae bacterium
GGAATGAGCAGGGCGGCCCTGGCGGGCGAGGCGCCGGCCGCCGCGGCCGCCCCCCCGGCCCCTGACACGCGCAGGCTCGGCGCCGTCTCGACAGCGGGCGCGGCCTCGCCCTCGGGGGCGGGCGCCTCGGCCGGCCGCGTCGCCTCCTCGCCGGGAACGATGCCGGCGTCGTCGGCCGATTCCGGCGCCGGGGCGATCGAGCCCGGATCGGTCACCGCCCGGACCGGGCGCTGCGGCGGTTGCTGCTCGGGCGGGGCCGCATCCGGCGCCACTGCGGCGGCGCTGCCGGCCCGCGGCAGCGCCGGCGCGCCGCCCCGGCCGTCCGGCGTGGTGGCCGGCGCGGTGAACGCGTCGGGGACGAAGGGCGTCGCGGGCGAGACCGCCACCGTCGGCGCGGGCGGGGGAGCATCGGAGACGATGACGTTGCCGGGACCGTCGGTCGTGTTCGGCAGCGGCAGGAGCAGCGAGGCCGCAACCAGCACGATCGCCCCGACCACCGCACCCCAGAGAGCCCCGCCGATGAGACCGCGCAACATGGGCCCCGTCCTCCTTGCCCCGGGGCTTGCGCCGCTGCCTTCGGCTCTTGACCCCGTATCCCCGCTCGCCGCATGTATACCGCGTTGCGGCGCGGGGTTCATCCCCCATATTGCGCCGGCCCCGGCGCGGAAGGCGAGATGCTGCTTCTCATCGACAATTACGACAGCTTCACCTTCAACCTCGTCCACTACCTGGGCGAGCTTGGCGCGGAGGTCGTGGTCCGCCGCAACGATGCGCTCGACGTGCAGCAGGCGATGGCGATGCGGCCGGCGGGGATCGTGCTTTCGCCCGGGCCCTGCGATCCGGACCGCGCCGGCATCTGCCTGGCGCTGACCGCGGCGGCGGCCGAGACGCGCACCCCGCTCCTCGGCGTCTGCCTCGGCCACCAGACCATCGGTCAGGTGTTCGGCGGACGGGTGGTGCGCGCGCCGCAGATCGTGCACGGCAAGACCTGGGCGATCCACCACGGCGGACGGGGCCTGTTCGCCGGCCTGCCCTCGCCCTTCTGCGCGACCCGCTACCACTCCCTCGTCGTCGAGCGCGAGAGCCTGCCCGCCTGCCTCGAGGTCACCGCCTGGGCCGAGGACGGCACGATCATGGGTCTGCGGCACCGCGAACTGCCGATCGAGGGGGTGCAGTTCCACCCCGAGAGCATCGCCTCGGAACATGGCCGCGCGATGCTCGCGACCTTCCTCGCCGGGGTGCGGGAGCCGGCATGAGCGAGGCGCTCAAGCCCCTGATCGGCGCCGCGGCGGAACGCCCGCTGACCCGCGCCGAGGCGGAACGGGCCTTCGAGATCCTGTTCGAGGGCGAGGCGACGCCGAGCCAGATCGGCGGCCTGCTGATGGCGCTGCGCACCCGCGGCGAGACGGTCGAGGAATATGCCGCCGCCGCCGCGGTGATGCGGGCGAAGTGCCGCGCGGTGAAGGCGCCCGAGGGCGCGATCGACATCGTCGGCACCGGCGGCGACGGGAAGGGCACGCTCAACATCTCCACCGCCACCGCCTTCGTCGTGGCCGGGGCGGGCGTGCCGGTCGCCAAGCACGGCAACCGCAACCTGTCGTCGAGATCCGGCGCGGCCGACGCCCTGACGCAGCTCGGCGTCAACGTGATGGTCGGGCCGCAGGTGGTCGAGCGGGCGCTGGCCGAAGTCGGCATCGGCTTCATGATGGCGCCCATGCACCATCCCGCCATCGCCCATGTGATGCCGACGCGGACCGAACTCGGCACCCGCACGATCTTCAACATCCTCGGCCCGCTCACCAACCCCGCCGGGGTCCGGCGGCAGCTCACCGGGGCCTTCTCGCGCGCGCTGATCCGGCCCATGGCCGAGACGCTGGCCGCGCTGGGGTCCGAGGCCGCCTGGATCGTGCACGGCGCCGACGGGACCGACGAGATGTCGATCGCGGGCATCACGCATGTCGCGCAACTGGCGGGCGGTGCCGTGGTCGAGCGCGAGCTGCACCCGGAGGACGCGGGCCTGCCGGTGCATCCGTTCGAGGCGATCCTCGGCGGCACCCCCGAGGAGAACGCCCGCGCCCTGCGCGCCCTGCTGGCGGGGGCACCCGGCGCCTACCGCGATGCGGTGCTGCTCAACGCCGCCGCGGCGCTGCTGCTGGCGGGAAGGGCGGCGACGCTGCCCGAGGGCGTGGCGATCGCGCGCGAGAGCATCGACAGCGGCAAGGCCGCCGCAAAGGTGGCGGCGCTGGCGCGGGTGACCACGGCCGCCTGAGGGGGCCCGCCCGCTTCGGTCATCCGCACGGCAGGCGCGCGCGGCGCCCGCGTCGCCCTGCTGCCACGC
The DNA here is from genome assembly GCA_026419405.1 of Paracoccaceae bacterium. Lineage (GTDB taxonomy): Bacteria > Pseudomonadota > Alphaproteobacteria > Rhodobacterales > Rhodobacteraceae > JANZZL01. The sequence continues at coordinate 2,339 of JANZZL010000044.1, forward strand.
AGGGGCCCGGACATGGCGACCGGGGTCTTGCGGAGCGCGCGGCGTCCCCTCGCCCCGGCACGGCTCCGGGGAGCCGCCATGATCCCGCCCGAGCCACCGCGCGGACGCCGCCGGGGCGCGCTCCGGCCGGATCGGGTGCTGCGGCCGCGGCACGGCCGCTGCGGTGCTCCATGCGCCGCGGGACCACCTGCGGGCGCGGCCGCGGGTCCGCCCCTTCGTCCGGCCCGCGGACCGGCGCCGCGGGCCGGCCGGGCCGGACCCCAGGCCGGCGGACAGGGCCGCCGGAGCCCGGGCGCGGCGCGCGCCTTCCCTTCGCCGGGGCAAGGCGCTAGGGAGCCGCCATGACCCCGCCCGAGCCGCCGCCCGCCTGGGCCGACCTGCCCTTCTTCGCCAGCCGCTGGCCCGCGCTCTGGGAGCGCCTCGCGGCCGAGCCCCGCCCATGGCAGCCCGGACCGGGGGCGATCTTCCGGGCGCTGGCGCTGACGCCGCCCGAGGCGGTGCGCGTGGTGATCCTCGGGCAGGACCCCTACCCCACGCCGGGCGTGGCGACCGGCCTTGCCTTCTCGGTGCCCGCCGACGCGCCGCTGCCGCGGTCGCTGGCCAACGTCTTCCGCGAGCTGCGCGAGGACACCGGGCTGATGCGCGCCTCGGGCGATCTCTCCGACTGGGCGCGCCAGGGCGTGCTGCTGCTCAACGCCGCGCTCACCGTCCCGGTGGGCGAGGCCGACGGCCACCGGCGCCTCGGCTGGCAGCCGCTCACCGACCAGGTGCTGGCGCGGGTCGCCGGCCGGCCGACCGCCTTCCTCCTCTGGGGGCGGCCGGCGCAGCGCCTCGCCGCGCCCCACCTCGGCGGGGCCGGGCACCTGGTGCTGCCCGCCGCGCATCCCTCGCCCCTCTCCGCCGCGCGCGGCTTCTTCGGGACGCGGCCCTTCAGCGCGGTGAACCGCTGGCTCGCGGCGCGGGGTGAGGCGCCGATCCGCTGGGCCTGACGGCTTCCCCTGCGCGGCGCCAGCGGCTATGTCAGGCCCATGACCACGATCCTCGACCGCATCCGGGCCTACAAGCGCGAGGAGGTCGCGGCGCGGAAGGCCGCGCGACCGCTCGCCGAGCTGGAGGCCGCCGCCCGCGCCGCACCGCCGGTGCGGGGCTTCGCCGCCCGGCTCGCCGAGGCCACCCGCGACGGCTACGGGCTGATCGCCGAGATCAAGAAGGCCTCGCCCTCGCGCGGCCTGATCCGGGCCGACTTCGATCCCCCCGCCCTCGCCCGCGCCTATGCCGAGGGCGGCGCCACCTGCCTTTCGGTGCTGACCGACGGCCCCTCGTTCCAGGGCGCCGACGGCGACCTGACGGCGGCGCGCGCGGCCGTCACGCTGCCCGTCCTGCGCAAGGACTTCCTGCACGACCCCTGGCAGGTCGTCGAGGCGCGCGCGCTGGGGGCGGACTGCATCCTGATCATCATGGCCTCGGTGACCGACGCCGAGGCCGCCGAACTCGAGGCCGCGGCGCAGGCCTGGGGGATGGACGTGCTGGTCGAGGTCCACGACGAGGCGGAGCTCGAGCGGGGGCTGCGGCTCGCCTCGCCGCTGATCGGCGTGAACAACCGCGATCTGAGGACCTTCGTCACCGATCTGGAGGTGACCCGCAGGCTCTCGCGGCTGGTTCCGCCGGACCGGCTCCTCGTCTGCGAGAGCGGCCTCTTCACGCCCGCGGACCTCGCCGACATGGCCCGCCACGGGGCGCGCGCCTTCCTGATCGGCGAAAGCCTGATGCGTCAGGCCGACGTGGCGGCGGCGACGCGCGCGCTGCTCGCCGCGCCGGTGCCCGCGGGCGGCGCCTGATGCCGAAGCTCACGCATTTCGACGAGGCGGGCCGGGCGCAGATGGTCGATGTCTCGGCCAAGCCGGCGACCGAGCGCATCGCAATCGCCAGGGGCAGCGTGAAGATGTCGCCGCAGACCCTTGCTCTCATTACCGGAAACCGCACCGAGAAGGGCGACGTGATCGGCGTCGCCCGGCTGGCCGGGATCATGGGCGCGAAGCGCACCGCCGAGCTGATCCCGCTCTGCCATCCGCTGGCGCTGACCAGGGTCACGGTCGATCTCGCGCCCGACCCCGGGCTGCCGGGGCTTGCCATCGAGGCGACCGTGAAGACGACCGGCCCGACCGGCGTCGAGATGGAGGCGCTGACCGCCGTCAGCGTCGCGGCGCTGACCGTCTACGACATGGTGAAGGCGGCGGACCGCGGCATGGAGATCGGCGCCATCCGCCTCGTGCTCAAGGAGGGCGGCAAGTCCGGCCGCTACGAGGCGCCCGGATGATCCCGGTCGCCGAGGCCACGGACCGGCTTCTGGCGCTGGTGCGGCCGCTGCCGCCCGAGACGGTGCCGCTCGGCCGCGCCGCGGGGCGGGTGCTGGCGGAGGACGCGGTGGCAGCCCGGGCGCAGCCGCCCTTCGATGCCTCGGCCATGGACGGCTACGCGCTGAGGGCGGCCGAGGCGCGGCCCGGCGCGCGGTTCCGCGTGGTCGGCGAGGCGCATGCGGGGCGCGGCTTCCATGGCGCCCTCGGCCCGGGCGAGGCGGTGCGGATCTTCACCGGCGCGCCGATGCCCGCCGGGGCGGACCGCGTGGCGATCCAGGAGGACGTGGACCGCGAGGGCGACACGATCACCCTCAAGCCCGGCCTCGGCGCGGAGCCGAACGTCCGCCCGCGCGGCAGCGATTTCGCCGAGGGCGCCCGCATGGCCGCGCCGCGCCGGCTCGGCCCGGCCGACCTGGCGCTGCTGGCCGCGATGAACGTGCCGGCGGTGCGTGCCGCCCGCCGGCCCGAGGTCGCGCTGGTCGCCACCGGCGACGAGCTGGTGCTGCCCGGCCAGAGCCCCGGCCCGGACCAGATCGTCGCCTCGAACGTCTTCGGCCTCAGGGCCATGGCCGAGGCCGAGGGCGCGCGGGTGCGGATGCTGCCCATCGCCCGCGACGATCCCGCCGCGCTGCGCGCGGTGCTGGCGCTGGCCGCCGGCGCCGACCTGATCGTCACCGTCGGCGGCGCCTCGGTCGGCGAGCGCGACCTCGTGGCCGAGGTGGCGCAGGCGGCGGGGCTGGAGCTGGCCTTCCACCGCATCGCCATGCGCCCGGGCAAGCCGCTGATGTCGGGGCGGATGGGCGCGGCCGTGCTGATCGGGCTGCCCGGCAACCCGGTCTCGGCCATGGTCTGCGGCGAGCTGTTCCTGCGGCCCGTGCTGCGCGCCATGCAGGGCCTGCCCGACCCCCTGCCCCGACGGCGGACCGCGACGCTGGCCGCCGCGCTTCCCGCCAACGGCCCGCGCGAGCACTACATGCGGGCGCGGGTCGAGAACGGCGCCATCACCGCCTTCGAGCGGCAGGACAGCGCGCTCCTGAGCGTGCTCGCCGAGGCCAACGCGCTGCTCGTCCGCCCCGTCTCCGATCCGCCTCGGGCGGCCGGCGAGACGGTGGACTATCTTCCGATCTGAGCGGATTCCTTGACACAAACAGGGAACGGGCATAGAACGTCCGTGAACGGCCCAGGGGCGGAGGGATCATGCTCACCCGCAAGCAGCTCGATCTGCTCGACTTCATCCACAAGCGGCTGCAACGCGACGGGGTGCCACCCTCGTTCGACGAGATGAAGGAGGCGCTCGACCTGCGCTCCAAGTCCGGCATCCACCGCCTCATCACCGCGCTCGAGGAGCGCGGCTTCATCCGCCGCCTCGCCCACCGCGCCCGCGCGATCGAGATCGTGAAGCTGCCCGAGGCGATGGAACGGCCGGGCTTCTCCCCCCGCGTGATCGAGGGCGACAGGGCCCCCCGCCCGGCCCGCGCGCTGCCGGTGGCGCCGGTTCAGGCGCTCGAGATCCCGGTCATGGGCCGGATCGCCGCCGGCACCCCGATCGAGGCGATCAGCGAGGTCAGCCACCATGTCGCGGTGCCGGGCTCGATGCTGTCCGGTTCGGGCCAGCACTACGCGCTCGAGGTGCGGGGCGACTCGATGATCGAGGCGGGGATCAACGACGGCGACGTGGTGGTGATCCGCGAGCAGTCCACCGCCGAGAACGGCGACATCGTCGTTGCCCTGGTCGAGGGGCACGAGGCGACGCTCAAGCGCTTCCGCCGCCGGGGCGACATGATCGCGCTCGAGGCCGCGAACCCGGCCTACGAGACGCGGGTGCTGCGCGCCGACCAGGTGCGCGTGCAGGGCCGTCTCGTCGGGCTGATCCGCACCTACTAGCCCCGACGCCGCGCGGCCGGTCCGCCGCTGCGCGGGCGGCGTCCGAGGCCTGCCGGTGAACCGGACCCAGGGTTCGGGCGGGCCGCAGCGGGCGGCGGCGCGGCCGCGGTCCCCGCGCCTCGAGGCCGCCCCAGCCGGGCGGCGGCGCCCCGTGGTGTCCCCGATGAGCCCGACGCCCTGCCGGGCGCAGCGGAGGGCGGCGAGGCGGCACGCCGGTGGGGCATGCGCCGGCCCGGGCGGGGGCGGCGGACGTCCCTGCGACGCTGCCGTGCCGGCGGGGGCGGCGGACCG
>JANZZL010000103.1 GCA_026419405.1 Paracoccaceae bacterium
GCGCGCGGCCGCAGGGCGCAGACGCCGGGGGCGGCCGCCCGCCGCCTCCTCTCTGGACATCCGCGCCCCCTGTCTGCTTCACTGCCTGCCCGACCGGCGGGCCGGAGCAGCAGGGGGAGGCGGCGCGGCCCATGCCCGCGACCTACCGCGAGATCAAGGCGGACATCCTCGGCCGGATCACCCGGGGCGAATGGCGGCCGGGCAGCGCGATTCCCGGCGAGGCCGAGCTGGCGGCGGCCTATGGCTCGGCGCGGGCCACCGTCAACCGGGCGATGCGGGAACTGGCCGAGGAGGGCATCCTCGAGCGGCGCCGCAAGGCCGGCACGCGGGTGCGGCTCTCGCCCCTGCGCGAGGCGCGCTTCGCCATCCCGCCCGTCCGCGAGGAGATCGAGGCCCGCGGCGCGGCCTATGGCTACGCGCTGATCGAGAGCGCGGTTCTGCCCGCGCCCGACTGGCTCTGCGCGCGGCTCGGCCTGCCCGCGGGGGCGCGGGTGCGGCACGTCGCCTGCCTACATCTGGCCGATGGCGCGCCCTACCAGCACGAGGACCGCTGGATCAGCCTCGCCCTGCTGCCGCAGGCGGCCGCGGCCGACTTCTCCGCTTCGGGGCCGACCGAGTGGCTGATCGCGCAGATCCCCTTCTCGGAGGTCGAGATCGCCATCGCCGCCGCCGCGGCCGACCCTGCGCTCGCCGCCCGGCTCGGCTGCGCGCCGGGCGAGGCGCTGCTGGTGATCGAGCGGGCGACGCGCTGGAACGGCGCGGCCGTCACCTTCGTGCGGCTCGCCCATCGGCCCGGCCACCGGATGACGACGCGCTACTGAGGGCTTCACAGCTCCGCGCGCAGCGGCCGGACCGCCCTGCGGTAGGCCGCCAGGATCGCCTCGCGCCGGACGTGGCGGCCGCCGGTCACGAGGTGCCGCCCGGCCGACCAGACCTCGGCCACCATGGCGCCGTCGCCGGCGAAGGCGAAGGCGTCGATCAGCGTGTCGCCGGCGAGGCCCTCGAGGTCGGGATGCGCGGTGTCGAGCGCGAGCAGATCCGCCCAGGCGCCCGGCTCGATCCGCCCCGCGCCCCGCCCCGCCGCCCGCGCGCCGCCGCGCGCGGCGTCCTCGAGGATCCGCCGGCCGGTGGAGCGCCCGGGCGTGGCCAGCGCCGCGCGGCTGTGGTCGCGCAGCCGCTGCGAGGTGTCGAGCTGGCGCACCTCCTCGGCGAGCGAGATGCGGATGTTGCTGTCCGAACCGAGCGCGACGGCGCCCCCTGCCCCCAGCCAGCGCACGCCGTCGAAGATGCCGTCGCCGAGGCTCGCCTCGGTCAGCGGGCAGAGCCCGGCCACCGTGCCGGTGGCGGCGAGCGCCCGGGTCTCGTGCGGCCGCATCTGGGTGAGGTGGATCAGGCACCAGCGCGGGCCGGGGTCGAGGTTCTCGAGCACCCAGTCCACCGGCCGGGCGCCGAGCGCGGCCTCGACCTCGGCCACCTCGGCCACGGTCTCGGCCAGGTGCATGTGCACGGGCGCCCCGGGGCGCAGCGCGGCAAGCGCGGGGATCTCGCCGGGCGGGACGGCGCGCAGCGAATGCGGCGCCACGCCCAGCACCGAGTCGGCAGGCAACGCCGCCATCGCCGCGGCCGCGCCCTCGACGAGGCGCGCGAAGCGGTCGGGGTCGTTGCCGAAGCGGCGCTGGCCGGGGCCGAGCGGGCGCCGGTCGAGCCCGCCGAAGCGGTAGGCCACCGGCAGGAGCGTGAGCCCGATGCCGCTGGTCCGCGCCGCCGCGACGATCCGGGCCGACATCTCGGCAAGCTCGCCGTAGGGCGTGCCGTCGGGCTGGTGGTGGAGGTAGTGGAACTCCACGCTCGCCCCGAAGCCGGCCTCGAGCATCTCCATCTGCACGAAGGCGGCGATCGCCTCGACCTGCTCGGGCGTCAGGCGGTCGAGGAAGGCATACATGAGCCTGCGCCAGGTCCAGAAGCTGTCGGCGGCCTCGGCGCCGCGCCGTTCGGTCAGCCCGGCCATGGCGCGCTGGAAGGCGTGAGAATGGCAGTTGGCCGGGGCTGGCAGCAGCGCGCCGACCCGCAGGGCGCCGCCCTGCCCGGCGCCGGCACCGGGCCGGACCGCGGCGATGCGCCCGTCGGCGCCCACCTCCACCAGGACGTCGCGCCCCCAGCCCGAGGGGAGAAGCGCCTGCTGCGCCAGGATCTGCTGCATGGTCGGCGGCCCTTGACACGGTAATATGTATAGACATAATACACGATACCTCGGACCGGACAAGGGCGGCGGCGGTGATCCTCGGCAATGCGATGCTCGCGACCATGACCGCCGGCGGCTACGGGCTGGTGGAGCGGGGCGCCGTGGCGATCGCGGGCGGCCGGATCGCCTGGGTCGGGGCCGGGCGCGACCTGCCCGCCGGAACGCCGGGCGAGCACATCGACCTCTGCGGCCGCCTCGTCACGCCCGGCCTGATCGACTGCCATACCCATGCGGTCTTCGCCGGCAGCCGCGCGCGCGAGTTCGAGCTGCGGCTTGGCGGCGCGAGCTACGAGGAGGTGGCGCGCGCCGGGGGCGGCATCGTCTCGACGGTGCGGGCGACGCGGGCGGCGGACGAGGCGGCGCTGCTCGCCGCCGCCCTGCCGCGGGTGGACCGGATGCTGGCGGGCGGCGCGACGACCATCGAGATCAAGTCGGGCTACGGGCTCGACCGCGAGACCGAGCTTGCCATGCTGCGCGTGGCCCGCCGGATCGGGCGGGAGCGTCCGGTCTCGGTCGTCACCACCTTCCTCGGCGCCCATGCGGTGCCGCCCGAGTTCGCCGGCCAGGCGGATGCCTACATCGACGAGGTGGCGATCCCCGCGCTCGCGGCCGCCCATGCCGAGAGGCTGGTCGATGCCGTGGACGGCTTCTGCGAGGGCATCGCCTTCTCGCCCGGCCAGATCGAACGGGTCTTCGCGGCGGCGAAGGATCTGGGCCTGCCGGTCAAGCTGCATGCCGAACAGCTCTCGAACACGGGCGGCGCGGCGCTCGCCGCGCGGCACGGGGCGCTGTCGGCCGACCATCTGGAATGGCTCGACGCCGCGGGCATCGCGGCGATGGCGGCCGCGGGCACCGTGGCGGTGCTGCTGCCCGGCGCCTTCTACACCCTGCGCGAGACGAGGCTGCCCCCGGTCGCGGCGCTGCGGGCGGCCGGCGTGCCGATGGCGGTGGCGACCGACTGCAACCCCGGCTCATCGCCGATGGAGTCGCTGCCGCTGGCGATCAACATGGCCTGCACGCTGTTCCGCCTGACGCCGGAGGAGGCGCTGGCGGGCGCCACCGTGCAGGCTGCCCGGGCGCTGGGGCTGGCCGACCGGGGCCGGATCTCGCCGGGGCTCAGGGCCGACCTCGCGGTGTGGGAGGCCGACCACCCCGCGGAGATCGCCTACCGCATCGGCGGTCCGCCGCTCCATTCCCGCATCGTCGGAGGTGCCCCGTGCTGACGCTCACCCCCGGTGCAACCACGCTCGCCACCCTCGAGACGCTCTGGCAGACCGAGGCGCCCGCCCGGCTCGACCCCGGCTGCCGGCCCCCGGTGGAGGCCGCCGCCGCGGCGATCGGCAGGGCGGCGCGGGGCGAGGCCGCCGTCTACGGCGTCAACACCGGCTTCGGCAAGCTCGCCTCGGTCAGGATCGCGCCAGCGGACACCGCGACGCTCCAGCGCAACCTGATCCTGTCGCATTGCGCCGGCGTGGGCGCGCCCGTGCCGCGCGCCATCGCCCGACTGATGATGGCGCTGAAGCTCCTCTCGCTGGGGCGCGGCGCCTCGGGCGTGCGCTGGGAGATCGTGACCCTGCTCGAGGCGATGCTCGCGCGCGGGGTGACGCCGGTGATCCCGGCGCAGGGCTCGGTCGGGGCCTCGGGCGACCTCGCGCCGCTGGCCCACATGACGGCGGTGATGATCGGCGCGGGCGAGGCGGAGGTGGGCGGCGCGGTCCTGCCGGGCGCCGAGGCGCTCGCGCGGGCGGGGCTTGCGCCGGTCACGCTCGGCCCCAAGGAGGGGCTTGCGCTGATCAACGGCACGCAGTTCTCCACCGCCTTCGCGCTCGCGGGCCTGTTCGGCGCCTGGGGCGCGGCGCGAGCGGCGCTGGTCACCGGCGCGCTCTCGACCGACGCGATCATGGGCTCGACCGCGCCGCTCCTGCCGGAGATCCACGCGCTGCGCGGCCATGCCGGGCAGATCGAGGCGGCTGCCGCGATGCGGGCGCTGCTCGAGGGCTCGGCGATCCGCGAGAGCCATCGCGAGGGCGACACCCGGGTGCAGGACCCCTACTGCATCCGCTGCGCCCCGCAGGTCGCCGGCGCGGCGATGGACGTCCTGCGCATGGCGGGACGGACGCTCGAGACCGAGGCCAATGCCGCGACCGACAACCCGCTGGTGCTGCCCGACGGCGCGATCGTCTCGGGCGGCAACTTCCACGCCGAGCCCGTGGGCTTCGCCGCCGACATGATCGCGCTCGCCATCGCCGAGATCGGCGCCATCGCCCAGCGCCGGGTGGCGCTGATGGTGGACCCCACGCTCAGCTTCGACCTGCCGCCGTTCCTGACGCCCGATCCGGGGCTCAACTCGGGCCTGATGATCGCCGAGGTGACGAGCGCCGCGCTGATGAGCGAGAACAAGCACCTCGCCACGCCCACGGTGACCGATTCCACCCCGACCTCGGCCAACCAGGAGGACCACGTGAGCATGGCCGCGCACGGGGCGCGGCGGCTCGGGCCCATGGTGGCGAATCTCGAGCGGATCCTCGGGATCGAGGCGCTCTGCGCCGCCCAGGGTGTGGAGTTCCGCGCGCCGCTCCTGACCTCGGCGCCATTGCAGGCCGTGCTGGCGCGGCTCAGGGCCGAGGTGCCGGCGCTGGCCGAGGACCGCTTCCTCGCCCCCGACCTCGAGGCGGCGGCCGGGCTCGTCCGCTCGGGCGCGCTCGCCGAGGCGGCGGGCATCGGGTTGCCGGCGCTGGCATGACGCCGGTCGAGGTGATCCGCGGCGAGGGGCCGGTGGTGCTCGGCCAGCCGCACGGCGGGACCTTCCTGCCGCAGGACGTGGCCCGGCGGCTGAATCCGACCGGGCGCGCGCTCGCCGACACCGACTGGCACATCGCGCGGCTCTACGACGGGCTCCTGCCGGGCGCGACCGTGGTGCGCGCGACCTTCCACCGCTACGTGATCGACGCCAACCGCCCGCCGTCGGGCGAGAGCCTCTATCCGGGGCAGAACAGCACCGGCCTCGTGCCGCTGACCGACTTCGACGGCCGTCCGATCTGGCAGGAACCGCCCGACGCGGCCGAGGTGGCCCGGCGGCTCGAGACCTTCCATGCGCCCTACCACGCGGCGCTCGCGGCGGAACTGGAGCGGGTGCGGGCAGGCCACGGGTTCGCCATCCTCTGGGACTGCCACTCGATCCGCTCCGAGATCCCGTTCCTCTTCGAGGGGCGGCTGCCCGACCTCAACATCGGCACGAACGGCGGCATCTCCTGCGACCCCGCCCTCGAGGCGCTGGTCGCCGGGGGCTGCGGGCTCGGCGCGCCGGAGGCGCGCGCCCGGCCCGGCCTTGGGCGCGTTCCGCGCGCGGATCGGGAGGCGCACCGGGCGCGAACCGGTCGGCAAGCGGAGCGGCACGACGGGCGCTTTACCGCCGTGCTCAACGGCCGCTTCCGGGGCGGCTGGTGCACGCGCCACTACGGCCGGCCCGCCGAGGGCCTGCACGCGATCCAGATGGAGATCGCCCAGCGCGCCTACCTCGCCACCGAGGCGCCGCCCTGGGCCTATTCCGAGGCCCGCGCCGCGCCGCTGCGGGCGCATCTGGCCCGCATCCTCGCCGCCCTTGCCGCATGGAGGCCCGCATGACGAACCCCCGCCACAACCTGCGCGACGTCTATCCGCCGACCGGCCCCGAGCGGAGCTGCAAGACCTGGGGCGCCGAGGCCGCGATGCGGATGCTGATGAACAACCTGCACCCGGACGTGGCCGAGAACCCGCATGAACTGGTGGTCTATGGCGGCATCGGGCGCGCCGCCCGCACCTGGGACGACTTCGACCGGATCGTGGCGAGCCTCAAGGACCTCGAGGCCGACGAGACGCTGGTCGTCCAGTCCGGCAGGCCCGTCGCCATCGTCCGCACGCATGCGGACGCCCCGCGCGTGCTGATCGCGAACTCGAACCTCGTGCCGCGCTGGGCCACCTGGGCGCATTTCAACGAACTCGACCGCAAGGGCCTCATGATGTACGGCCAGATGACGGCCGGGTCCTGGATCTACATCGGCACGCAGGGCATCGTGCAGGGCACCTACGAGACCTTCGCCGAGGCCGGGCGCCAGCATTATGGCGGGAACCTCAGGGGCAGGTGGATCCTGACCGGCGGCCTCGGCGGCATGGGCGGCGCGCAGCCGCTCGCCGCAGTGATGGCGGGCGCCTGCTGCCTGGCCGTCGAGGTGGACGAGGCCCGGATCGATTTCCGCATGCGCACCAGATACCTGGACGCGAAAGCGCATACCCTGGATGAAGCCCTGGCCATGATCGCCGGCTGGACAGCGAAGGGCGAGGCGAAGTCGGTGGGCCTTCTGGGCAACGCCGCCGATGTCTTCCCGGAACTCCTGCGCCGGATGCGCGCGGGCGGCCCGCGCCCCGACATCGTGACCGACCAGACCAGCGCGCATGATCCGCTGCACGGCTATTGCCCGGCGGGCTGGAGCGTCGCCGAATGGCGCGCCAGGCAGGAGACCGACCCGGCGGCGGTGGAACGGGCCGCGCGCGCCAGCATGCGCGCCCATGTCGAGGCGATGGTGGGCTTCTGGAACGCAGGGATTCCGACGCTCGACTACGGCAACAACATCCGCCAGGTGGCGAAGGAGGAAGGGTTCGAGAACGCCTTCGCCTTCCCCGGCTTCGTGCCGGCCTATATCCGCCCGCTGTTCTGCAAGGGCATCGGCCCGTTCCGCTGGTGCGCGCTCTCGGGCGACCCCGAGGACATCCGCAGGACGGATGCGGCGATGAAGCGGCTGTTCCCCGACAACGCGCATCTGCACCGCTGGCTCGACATGGCGGGCGAGCGCATCGCCTTCCAGGGCCTGCCGGCGCGGATCTGCTGGATCGGGCTTGGCGACCGGCACCGGGCGGGGCTGATGTTCAACGAGATGGTCGCGCGCGGCGAGCTGAAGGCGCCCATCGTGATCGGGCGGGATCATCTCGATTCCGGCTCGGTCGCCTCGCCCAACCGCGAGACGGAAGGGATGAAGGACGGCTCGGATGCGGTCTCCGACTGGCCGCTCCTGAACGCGCTGGTGAACACCGCCTCGGGCGCGACCTGGGTCTCGATCCACCACGGCGGCGGGGTCGGCATGGGCTTCAGCCAGCACGCGGGCGTCGTCATCGTCGCCGACGGGACGCCCGAGGCCGCGCGGCGGCTGGAGCGCGTGTTGTGGAACGACCCGGCCTCGGGCGTCTGGCGCCATGCGGATGCGGGCTACGAGAGCGCGATCCAGTGCGCCAAGGACCACGGTCTGCGCCTGCCGGCGATCCTCGGGAACTGAGGGCCTCGCGTCGCCGCCGACCCGCTAGCCCGGCGCGCCGATCCGCTCGACCGCGCCGAGCAGCCGCAGCCCGTGGGCGAGCGCCGCGCCCGTCGCCTCGGCCATCGCGGGCAGCGTGAGCCATTCCAGCGCCCAGGCCGCGCCCGAGCGTTCCTGCTCGTGCAGCATGGCCTGCGCGAGGAGCCCCTGCTGGGCCGCGACGAAGCGCGCGAGCGCCACCATGCATTCGGCCGCCACCGGGTTCTGCTTGTGCGGCATGGCCGAGGAGCCGCCGCCCCCGGCAAGGGCGATCTCGTCCAGCCCCTGCTGGGCCATGAGGGCCACGTCCTGGCCGATCTTGCCGGCGGTTCCGGCGACCAGCGTCAGCCAGTGGCCGAAGGCGACCATCGGGCTGCGGTCGGTGTGCCAGACCGGGCCGAGCGCCAGGCCAAGCGCACGCGCCGCGGCCTCGGCGACCTCGGCGGCCCGGCCCTCGGGCGCGTCGCGCAGGCCCACCGCGCCGCCGATCTGCGCCCGCCCGATCTCGGTCCGCAGCCCCGCCAGCCGGGCGAGATGGTCGGCGAGCGGGCGGCGCCAGGCGGCAAGCCGGAGCTCGACCGTCGCCGGAAGCGCGGCCTGCATGCGGGTGCGGGCGGTGAGCGGGCGGGTGCCGAAGCGCCGCGACAGCTCGTCGATGCACGCGCCGAGCGCCCGCAGGCGGCCCTCCAGATGCCCGGCCACCGCGAGAAGCGTCAGCACCATCGCGCTGTCGATCACGTCCTGGCTGGTCGCGCCGGTGTGGATCGCCGCCGCGGCGCCGGGCGGAAGGCCCCGCCGCAGCGCCGCAACGAGGCCCGGCACGGGAAGCCCGTCGCGCAGGCTCGCCGCGGCAAAGGCATCCGGCCCGGCGGCATGGCCCTCGATCGCGGCGAGCGCGGCATCCGCGTCGCCCGGCGCGACCGCGCCCGCCGCCGCCAGCGCGCGCGTCCAGGCCGCCTCGAAGGCGCACATCCGTGCAAGGAAGGCGGGCGCGGCGAATTCCGCCGCGATCGCGGGGTCGCGGAAGAGCTCGCCGAACAGGCCCGAGGCGGTGAAGGCATTGGTCATGGCGCGACCTTGCGGCGGCAGGCGCGCCGAGACAAGGGGCCGGTTCCTGCCGCGCAGGGCGGCGGACGGGGCGGCAGAGGCCGCCCGGGTCGGCAGCGGCCGAGCCGGTTCCCCGGTGCGGGGGCCAGGCGGTGCTCCCTCCGGCGCGGGCGGCGCGCGAGACGGTGCCCGCTCCGCGCGCTGCCCGCCGACACAGCCGCCCCCGCCAGCGGGTGCCCGACGGCGGTTTCGGGCGCGCGCGACTTCAGCGATGCTGAACACGTCCGGCTGGATGGCGGCGATGGCGGGTTCCGGCGCGCGCGGCTTCAGCGATGCTGAACACGTCCGGCTGGATGGCGGCGATGGCGGGTTCCGGCGCGCGCGGCTTCAGCCCTCCGGCGCGGGGCGGTGGACGCGGGCCTGACCCCGCCCCGCCCGCTTGGCGGCATAGAGCGCCTCGTCGGCGTCGCGCAGCATCCGCTCCGGCTCGGGCCGGCGGTAGGCCGAGGAGACCGTGACACCGACCGAGGCCGAGACGCGGCAGAGCTGCGCGCCGAAGGGCACCGGCTCCTCGATCCGGGCGATGATGCGCCGCGCGAGACGCTCCAGCCGCGCGGTATCGGTGACGCCGGGGAACAGCAGCACGAACTCGTCGCCGCCGACGCGCGCGGCGATGTCCTCCTCGCGCACCTCGGCGCGCAGCGCCCGGGCCACCGCACCCAGCACCGCATCGCCCGCGGCATGGCCGAGGCTGTCGTTGACCGCCTTGAAGCGGTCGAGGTCCAGGTGCATCAGGCCGAACCGCTGCCCCGACGCGATCAGACGGCCCAGCGCCTCCTCGAGCGCGCGGCGGTTGCGCAAGCCCGTCAACGCGTCGGTCAGCGCCTGTTCCTCGGCGGCGGAACGCGCCCCCTCGAGCTTGCGGCTGAGGCGGCGCCATTCCTCCATCGCGGCGGACTTGGCCTCGACGAGATAGAGCAACTCCACCGTCAGGTCGGTGGGCGCGAAGTCGGCCGCGGTCAGCCGGTGGTCGGCCACCGCGGCGACGGCGCCGATGCCGAAGGAGAGGTTCATGAGCGCCCCCTGCCCCGCGGCGAGCGGCACGATGAGCCCCTTGAACGCCGTCCTCGGCGCTGCCCGGAAGCGGAGCGACAGCCGCCGGCCGGCGGCGGCGAGCAGGTCTGAGAGGGAGAGCGGCGCGGCGGGGCGCAGGAACTCGAAGGCCTCGAGCAGGCGCGCGCCGGGCAGCGGGCAGTCCGCGCGCAGCCGCGCGAGCGTCGGGCCGCAGGCGCGGATGTGGCCGGTCGGCGCGACGACGAGGTGCATCGGCATCAGCGCGTCGAGCGCCGCCCGGCAGAGCGCGACCGGGGCCGCGCCCTCGCACCTGCCGGCGGCGACCGGCGGGTCAGGCAGCCGCGGCGCGTTCACGGCGCCCCCGCTGCCTCGGGCGCGCGCGCGGCAAGCTCGAACCGGCGCCCCTCGGCATGGGCGGCGTCGGCGACCCGGATCGACAGCCGCGCGCCGGCGCTGCCGTCCTCGAGAAGGGTGACGAGCGCGAGCGCCCCGTAGTCATCGGCCATGGCGCGCAGCAGCCCGGCGAGCACGTGGCCGAAGCCCGGCCAGCCGGGCGCCGCCGCGAGCAGGAACGTGCCCGGCCCGAGGTCGCGCAGTTCCATCGCCGGCAGGCGCAGGTCGGGCACGGCGAGGCCCACCCGGTCGGGAAGCTCGTCGAGCGACTGCAGGAACTCCACGTAGCTTTCGCCGCCGAAGCGCAGCAGGCGGCGGACGGTCTCGGTCGCCGGGTGCCGCACGAGGTAGGTGCCCAGATCCTCGAGCAGGGCGGCGACCGGCAGCCCCGTGCGCCGCGACAAGGCGGCGAGCACCGCCGCCGTCAGCGCGTCGTCGTAGCTCAGCATCGCCTCGAAGCCGGTGAGCCCCGGCTGCGCCTCCTCTGCCGCGGCGCGCCAGAGTTCGGCGCCGTGCGCATCCTCGGCGAAACGCTGGATCGCGCGGTTGATGAGCCCGTGCATGGTGCCGCCCCGGCCCGCTGTTGCCTCCGTCTGCTGTCGCCCATGCTTAGGCGCGACGCCTTAACGGAGCCCGAAGCGCGACCCCGCCCTGCGGGATTTCAGAACGGCACGGTAAACTGCCTGTCACCGATGGTGATGGCGTTGATCCGGGCCGGGCCGGCGGTGAAGCCGCCGTCCTGGAGCTGCTCGATCAGCCGGTCGGTCTCCTCGAAGTCGGGCGGCGGAACCGAGAACACCTCGGCCGCGTCGGCGCGGCGGAACACCGGCTCGGGCACGATGACCTCGCCGCGGAGCAGGCCGAACGACTTGTAGAACAGGATCGCCTCGTTGCCGGGGTTCTGCGGCACGAGGTCGTGCACCACGAGGACGCAGCCCGGCCGGCCCGAGGCGGTGAGGTCGCGGCAGCCGTCGAGGAAGCTCGCCACGCTGCCGGCATACCAGGGCAGCACGTAGCGGTCGAACTCCGCCGCCGCCTCGGGCGGGACGACCGGCATCAGGCGCCTGAGCTCGGCGCGGGCGTTGAGCACCACGGGCTCCCTCGGCACGTTCCAGAAGGCGTAGCGGTCGGGCGCCTGGCTGGCGTGCACGAGCCGCTCGCGCAGCCGCGCCTCGGCGGGGTGGCCCTCGGCCAGCGCCTCGATCCGCGCCAGCGCCGCCCGGCCCGCCCGCCCCCAGTCGTGGCTGAGCGCCCAGAGGTCGATCTGCTCGGCGTCGAGCCGCCCGTCCTCGAAGCGGCGCAGCTGGTCGGCAGCCGAGAGCCGCTCGGCGTCGAGGCCGGGCGTGAGCCAGGCGGCGGCGACGGCGACGAGCACGAGGCCCATCCAGCCGTTCGCGGCGCGCAGCCGCGCCGGCCAGCCGCGCCCGGCCAGGACCGCGCCGGCGTAGAGCAGGCCGTAGAGCAACAGCAGGCCGCCGGCGATGGCGGCGGCGATCCGCGGCGGGCTGAGGCCGGCCTCGGCGACGCGCAGCCAGAGCGCCCAGAGCGCCAGCCCTGCCACGGCGGGCAGCATCAGGGCGAGCGCCGCGGCGGCAAGGCGCGTCAGGCCGCGGGCGTCCTCGCCGTCGCGCGGGCCTGCCCCGGTCGAGACCAGAAGCGTCATCGCGAGCCCGATTGCCAGCAGCGTCGCCGCCGGGGAAAGCTCGCCGAACAGCGCCGCCACGCCGCGCGCCGGAACCGCCGCGAGGAAGGCGCCGACCACCACCGCCGCGGGCAGGATCATCAGCCGCAGGAAGCGCAGCGCGAGCGCGGGCGAGGCGAAGCCGCGCGTCTCGTCGATGGCGGCGAGCGCCAGCCCGGCGACCAGCCCGCTGAAGGTCGCCGGAAGCCAGGCGATGCGCATCAGCCGGTCGATGACATCGACCGACACCAGCCCGAGGAGCTCGCTGGCGAGCAGCACGGCGAGCCAGGCGATGCCGACGAAGAGCGCCGCCGCGGCAAGCCGGGTGACCATCGCCCAGCTTTCGGCGAAGAGCGTCGGATAGTGCCGCCAGGGCACGCCGGGGCGGAGCGCGGCGGCCATGTAGGGCAGCGGCAGCAGCACGACCATCGCGAAGGCGAGCATCGTCTCGGGCCGGGCGGCGAGCTCGGCGGGTGTGTCGTAGCGCAGGCTCGCCCAGCAGAGCAGCGCCGCGCCGGCAAGCGCCGGGGCGAGCGCCCAGGGCAGCGCGGCACGCAGCCGGAGCGGCCCGACCAGGGCGAGCAGCGCCACGGCGTAGCCTGCGGCGAAGGCGGCGGCAAAGACGTAGGCCTGCGGGTCGGCGAGCCGCGCAGGCAGGCGTTCGGCGAGATACCAGCCGGCGGCCCCGGCGGCAGCGCCGATCGCGCCCAGCGCGGCCCGCCGCGCCAGCCGCGCCGCCTCGCCCCTGCCTGCCGCTGCCATCCTCACCGCCCGCTGCCGCACGGCCGCACCCTAGCGGCAGCGCCGGCGGGGCACCAGTGGCCGGGCCGGTCAGAAATCGGTCGGGGCGCCGCCCTCGGCCTTGCGGCGGGCGACGAAGGCGGCAAGCTCCTCGCGCCGGGCCTCGTCCATCGGCGGCGGCCGGAACTCGGCGAGGATCGCCTTGTAGAGGCGGTGCGCGCGCTCGGCCGACCAGACGGCGCCGTCCTGATGCCAGGCCTCGTAGTTGCGCCAGTCGGAGGCGATCGGCGCATAGAAGGCGGTGGTGTAGCGGTCCTGCGTGTGCTGGCAGCCGAAGTAGTGGCCGCCGGGCCCGACCTCGGCGATCGCCTCGAAGGCGATGTCGTCGGGGCTGGTCGCCCAGGTCGCCTCCTCGAAGTAGCGCTGGATCATCTGCAGCAGCTCGCAGTCCATCACGAACTTCTCGGGGCTGGCGATCAGTCCGCCCTCGAGCCAGCCGGCCGCGTGGTAGACCAGGTTCGTGCCCGAGGTGATCGCCGCCCAGAGGGAGTTCGAGGTCTCCCACATCGCCTGCCCGTCGGGAACGTTGGCCGCGCAGACCCCCGAGGAGCGCAGCGGCAGCCCGTAGCGGCGGGCAAGCTGGCCGGTCATCTGCGTGGCGCGGACGTATTCCGGCGTGCCGAAGGCGGGGGCGCCGGTCCGCATGTCGACGTTCGAGGTGAAGGTGCCGAGCGCGACCGGCGCGCCGGGCGCGATCCACTGCAGCAGCGCGATCGCCGCCAGCCCCTCGGCGAGGCTGAGCGCCACCGCGCCGGCCATCGTCACCGGCGCCATGGCGCCCGCCAGCGTGAAGGGCGTGACGATCACCGCCTGCCCGGCGCGGGCGAGCCGCATCGCGCCGTCGAGCATCGGATGGTCGTGCTTGAGCGGCGAGACCGAGTTGATGTTGGTGTACATGTGCGCCCTGGCGCGGAACTCCTCGTGGCTCAGCCCGCCGGCGATGCGCACCATCTCCATCACGTCCTCGACCCGCTCGGCCCCGAGCGAATAGGCGTGGCAGACCTTGTCGGTCAGCGTCAGCTTCTCGTAGAGGCAGTCGAGGTGGCGCACCGAGGGGTGGATGTCCACCGGCTCCACCGGATAGCCGCCGGCGACGTGGATGCAGTTGAAGTACTGCGTCAGCTTCATGAAGTCGCGGAAGGTCTCGAAGTCGCCCGGCCGCTTGCCGCGCTCGAGGTCCCAGGCGTTCGGCGGCGAGGAGACGTTGACGAAGATCATGTGCCTGCCGCCGATCACGATCTCGCGCTCGGGGTTGCGCGGGGTGATGGTGAAGGAGGCCGGCGCGCGGCGCACCATCTCCATCACGAAGTCCTCGTCCATGCGGACGTTGGTGCCCGCCACCCGGCAGCCGGCCGCCTTGAGCTGCGCGCAGGCCTCGGGGTTCAGCATCTCGACGCCGAGTTCGGAGAGGATCCGCATCGCGCCTGCGTGGATCGCCGCGACGCCCGCCTCGTCGAGCGGCTCGGTCGGCCGATCGGGGTTGACCGGCAGGCGCCAGGGCATCTGGTCGATCACGGCGTGACCCGCGCGCTCGGCATGGGCGGCGCGGCCTCCGGAACGGCGGCGGCGGGCGGGGGTGGCGTCGGTCATCGGGGCCCTCGGGACTGGAACTGTCCCCAGTTGACAGCGCCGGTCGCCGGGCGATGGCACGATAGCGACCGGTGCTGTCGCTTTCGGGGTTCAGCCGACGGATTCGGCGGCATTGACCCGGTCGAGCCAGCCCGGCAGGTGGCCGATGTCGGGCAGCACCGCCTCGGCGAGCGGGGCGAGGTCCGCCTCGGGCACCAGCCCGGAGAGGACCGCGACCGGCCGCATGCCCGCGGCGCGTGCGGCCACGAGGTCGTGCCGGCTGTCGCCCACCATCGCCACCGCCGCATGCGGCAGGCCGAAGCGTTCGGCGAAGGCCGCGAGCGGGCCGGGATGCGGCTTGGCGCCGTAGCCGGAATCGAAGCCGGCGACGAAGTCGAAGAAGGGCTCGATGCCCACCGCGGCGAGATGGGCGCGGGCCGGCATCTCGCCGTCGTTGGTAACCAGCCCGATGCGCAGGCCGCGGTCCCTGAGCAGGCCGAGCAGCGGGCGCAGCGGCACCGCCTCGACCATCCGCGCCTCGGCGGCGGCGGCGTTCATCCGCGTGACGAGCGCGGCGGGGCTTGTGCCCGGCAGATGCGGCAGCAGCGCCTCGGCGATCTCGCCCGGCGTATGGGCGATGACCGGGCTGTCGGGGGCGAAGACCGAGGTCGTCATGTCGAACCCGATCGCCTCGCCGAGGCGGCGCGCCTGCGCCTCGTCGCCGGCGGCGAGGTCGGAGAGGAACGCGCGCGCCCAGGCGCTCCAGGTCGCGGTGAAGTCGAAGAGCGTGCCGTCCTTGTCGAACAGCACGCCGCGCAGTCCGGTCATCGGCGGATCCTCCCTGAGGGGCGGGATAGTGGCGAAGACGGGGATTCGGCGCAACCTCCGGCCGCCGGCGGGGGCGCGCGGCTGCCCATCGCGTCAGGTCCAGTGCGCGGTCCGGCCGCCCGGCAGCGCCGCGCGCGCGGCGGCAAGCGCCGCGGCCGTCGCCTCGGGCCGCTCGCCGCAGGCGGCCGCGAAGCCCAGCACCCAGGCGTCGTCCATCCGCAGGAAATCGATCACCGCGGCGAGGAAGTCGGGGTCGGCGGCGCGCCCGCGCAGGTCGGCCGGCGAGGCCCCGCTCGACCCCAGGAACACCGGCAGGAGCTCGTCGTTGCCGGCCAGCCAGGCCAGCGCCCTGAGGGCCAGGGTCTCGGCGGCGTCGCGATCCATGGCCGGCGGGTTCCCTCGAATGCGAAAGGATGCGGAAAGGATTCCTTAACCTTACTCAACGAAAACTGACCAGGCCGCGCAAGGGCGGCGATCCGGGAGTGGACGGCGTGGCCGGGCGGGTTCTCATTGTGGGCGATCAGGCGGGCGGCAGGATCCTGCTGATGTCGCGGCTCGCCGCGGCGCGCTGCCAGGTGGTCGGCACCCCGACCTACGGCGAGGCCCTGGCCGAGGCCGGGGCGAAGGCACCCGACCTCGTGGTTCTCGACGTCGCCCCGCCGGCCGGCGCGGCGGTCGGGCTCTGCCGCGCACTGCGCGCCGAGCTCGGCGCGGTGCCGGTCCTGGCGCTGGCCCGCGCGCCGGGCGCGGCGCTGCGGCAGGCGGTGCTGACCGCCGGGGCCGACGACGTGCTCGACCGCGACTGCGGCGACGCGCTGCTGCATGCCCGCGTCCGGGCGCTGATGCGCGCCCGCAGCGAGGATGCCGACCTGATGCTGCGCGAGGACACGCGCGACGCGCTGGGCTTCGCCGAACCCGCGGCGGCCTTCGAGGCGCCGGGCGTGATCGGGCTTGTCGCCGCGCGGGCCGAGACGGCGCAGGCCTGGCGCGCGGCCCTGGCCCCGCACCTGCGGGACCGGATCGAGGTGCTGGCGCCGACCGATCCCTTCCGCGCCGGGCCGGCCGGGGCGCGGCCCGACGTGTTCGTGATCGAGACCGACCTGCCCCGGCCGGAGGACGGGCTGGCGCTGGTCTCCGAGCTGCGCTCGGGCCCCGCGGGGCGCAAGGCCCGCATCATCGCCCTGGCGCCGGAGGGGGCCGAGGCGGCGGCGGCCGCGGCGCTCGACCTCGGCGCCGACGACGCGGTGGCGGGCGCGGTCGAGCCGCTGGAGCTGGTGCTGCGGATCCGCGCCCAGCTGCGCGGCAAGGCCCGCGCCGACCGGCTGCGGCGGCAGATCTCGGATGGCCTGAGGCTGGCCGTGACCGACCCGCTGACCGGCCTCTTCAACCGCCGCTACGCGATGAGCGCGCTCGCCCGGATCGCCGAGGCGGCCGCGGCGAGCGGCCGCAGCTTCGCGGTGATGGTGATCGACCTCGACCGGTTCAAGGCGGTCAACGACCGGCACGGCCATGCCGCGGGCGACGCGGTGCTGGTCGAGGCGGCGCGCCGGATCGCCGGCGCGCTGCGGGCGCAGGATCTGGTGGCCCGGCTCGGCGGCGAGGAGTTCCTGGCGGTGATGCCCGAAACCGGCGTCGCCGAGGCCGAGGCGGCGGCCGAGCGGCTCAGGCGGGCGATCTGCCAGGCCCCGTTCCGCGTGCCGGGGGCGGCCGAGCCGCTGGCGCTGACCACCTCGATCGGGGTGGCCGTCGGCGGCCCGGCCGGCGCGGGCGGCGCGGGCGGGGCGGAGGGCGCGGCGGGCGCGAGCGGCGCGCCGGCCGAGACCACCGGGCTCGTCGAGCAGGCCGACCGTGCGCTCTATGCCGCCAAGGCGCGCGGGCGCAACCGCGTGAGCCTCGTCCGGTCGGCCGCCTGAGGCGCGCGGCGGCGGCCGGGTGGAGCCTGCGGGGCGCGCGACATCGGGGCGCGGGTGACATTCCCGCCCCGCCGCGCTAAGGTGCCCGGCCATGACCGACACCCCCGCCTCCCCGGCCCCGGCCCGACCGGACCCCCGCCTGATTGACGAGGACGCCGAACGCGCCCTCGGCCCTGCGCTCCGGCGCGGCTGGCGGCTGCGCTGCCCCGCCTGCGGCGAGGGGCCGATGCTGCGGGGCTACGTCGGCGTGCGCGACGCCTGCCCCGCCTGCGGGACCGAGCTGCACCACCAGCGCGCCGACGACGGACCCTCCTACCTGACGATCCTGGTCGTCGGGCATCTGCTCGCGCCCGTGATGCTCTGGTCCTACACCGTCTTCCGGCCCGAGCCCTGGGTGCTGACCTCGGCCTTCGTTGCGGCCGCGGTCGGGCTCTCGGTCTGGCTGCTGCCGCGGATGAAGGGCATGATGGTGGCCTTCCAGTGGGCCCGTCGGATGCATGGCTTCGGCGAGCCCGCGCCGGAGCCGCGGGGGTGAGCGGCGCGGCCGCGCAGGCCCAACCCGCCGGCGCGCCGCCGGTCCGCGACGCGGCGACGCTGATCCTGCTGCGCGGCGGGCGGCGGGCGCCGGCGGTGCTGATGGGGCAGCGCGGCGCCGGGGCCGCCTTCATGCCGATGAAGTTCGTCTTTCCCGGCGGCGCGGTCGATCCCGGCGATGCAGCCGTGCCGCTGGCCGGGGCGCTCGATCCCGCCTGCCGGGCGCGGCTTATGGCCGAGAGCTGCGGCCCCTCGCCCGAGGCGCTCGCCGCCGCGGCGGTGCGCGAGCTCTGGGAGGAGACCGGCCTCGTGCTCGGCGCGCGGGGGACGTGGCGCGGGCCGGTTCCGCCGGGCTGGGCAGGCTTTGCCGCGACCGGCCATCTGCCTCTCGCCTCGGCGCTCGGGTTCGTGTTCCGGGCGATCACCCCGCCGGGCCGGCCGCGCCGCTTCGACGCGCGGTTCTTCCTGGCCGATGCCGCGGCGGTCGCCGGCGACCCCGACGACTTCTCGCGCGCCGCGGGCGAGCTTCAGCACCTGCGCTGGGTGCCGCTCGACGAGGCGCGCGGCATCGACCTGCCGTTCATCACCTCGGTGGTGCTGGCCGAGATCGCCGCCCGGCTCGGCGGGGCGCAGGCGCCGGGGGTGCCGTTCTTCCGCAACGACGCCGCCGGGTCGCAGTTCTGCTGGCTCTAGCGCGCCGAGCGCCACGGCGCGCCCGCGGCGCGGCCGGCTGTCGCAGGCCCGGCCTCGGGCGCCGTCAGCGGACGGGCGGCGGGCGGGCAGCTCGCGCCGTCAGCCGGCGGGCAGCGGCCCGGCGGGCGCCACGGCTCCGCCGAGGCCGGCCGAGGGCGCCGGACCGGCGGCCGGCGTCTCTTCGGGCGACGGCGCACGGTCCATCCGGTCGGGCCAGAGCGGGTGCGGCACCGGATCCTTCGCCCTGAACAGGTAGCGCGCGAAGATCTCGGCGTAGGAGCGGTAGACATAGGCCTCGTTGCGCCGCTGCCATTCCTCCTTCCGCTCGCGGTAGGCCGCGGGAAGGCGATACCAGGCCACGCCGGGGCGGGCGTGATGCACCACGTGCAGGTTGTTGTTGAGGAAGAGAAAGGCGAGCGGCCCGCGATCCTCGACGATCGCCGTGCGGCAGCGCACCTTCTCGTGCGCCCGGTGCTCGAGGAAGGTGCGGATCTTGAGGATGCCGTAGGCGGCATAGGCCGCCCCGAGATAGGCCGCCCAGCCCATGCCCGGCACCGCCCAGAGCCACAGCGCCACCAGCGCCACGCCCGGCACGTGCCAGGCCCAGGCCGCGGCCACGGCGCGGTCGCCGGCGCGGATCGCGCGCAGGTCGCCCCGCACGAAGGACCAGGTGGAGATCGCGGGCCCCAGCACCATGCGGCCGAGCAGCGTGTTGTTGGCCCGCAGCAGCGCGCGGACCGGGCCCGGAAGCCGCGCCCAGACGGCCGGGTCGAGGTAGTTCGACTCCGGGTCGTCGTAGGGGTCGGTCAGCCGCTCGTCCCGGTGATGGGCGAGGTGCGTGTCACGGAAGCGCCCGTAGGGCACGAAGAGGGTGAGGCCCGGAAAGACCAGCGCCTCGTTCAGGCGGCGGTGGCGGAAGGGATGGCCGTGCAGGACCTCGTGCTGGAGCGAGGAGAACTGGACGATGGCGAGCGTGGCGAGCACGAAGCCCAACGGGGCAGAGAGCGTGTAGAGCACCGAGGTGCCCAGGCCCCAGATCGCATAGGTCGCCCCGATCAGTGCGAGCGTCGGCCACTCCACGGCATCGCGCGCGCGGCGCATCGCTTCCCTCCAGCCGTTCCCCGGGCACAAGGTAACGCTTGTGTGACCTGTGCAGAATCCTGTATTGCCGCAACCGAAACTCGACATTGTTGTGTTTTATAAACGCTATGCCATGAAACTCGACAAGCGCGACCGCGCGGCCCTGTTCCGCCAGCGCCTGGCCGAGGCCATGCGCGCCTCGGCCACCAGCCAGAGCGCCCTGGCCCGCGCCGTCGGGGTGAACCGCTCGACGGTGAGCCAGATGCTCGCAGGCGAGGACGCGCGGCTGCCCAACGCCCAGCTCGCCGCCGAATGCGCCGCGGCGCTCGGCGTATCGGCCGACTGGCTGCTCGGCCTGACCGACCGGCCGGAGCGGGCGGCGGACCTGCTCGCCGCGGCGATGCTGATGACCGAGGCGCCGCGCGCGCTGATCGACGAGCAGATCTTCGCCTGGCACCGGGAGGCAGCGGGCTACAAGATCCGACACGTGCCCGCCACCCTGCCCGACATGCTCAAGACCCGCGCGGTGCTGCGCTGGGAATACGAACCGCATCTCGGCATCACCGTCGATCAGGCGATCGGCGCGACCGAGGACCGGCTGGCCTGGATGCGGTCGGCGGGGTCGGACTACGAGATCGCCATGCCGCTGCACGAGATCGGCGCCTTCGCCCGGGCCGAGGGCTACTATGCGGGCCTGCCGGCCGAGGTGCGGCGGGCGCAGCTCGACTGGCTGCTCACCCTCTACGACCAGCTCTATCCGCGGCTGCGGCTGTTCCTCTACGACGCGCGCAAGGTGTTCTCCGCCCCGATCACGGTCTTCGGCCCGCTGCTTGCGGTGCTCTATCTGGGGCGCAACTACCTCGCCTTCCGCGACACCGACCGGGTGCGCGCGCTGACCCAGCATTTCGACTGGCTGGTGCGCGAGGCCGAGGTCGCCACGCGCGACGTGCCCGAGGTGCTGCGCGGGCTGCGCGAGGAGGTGCGCTGAGCGCCTCCGCCCCCGGGGAGGCGCGGAACGGCACGACGCCCGGCATCGGGCGTTCCACGCGCGCCGCGTCCCGCGGCCGCGCGGCTTGCCGGGCCGGCGGTCTTGCGGCATGACGGGCGGGGCCCCGTCCGGGGCCGCAAGGGAGGGGCGCCATGGGCGAGGCCGCCGCGCTGCCGCGCAACGAGACCGGGATCGCCGCGATCACGGAGATCCTCAGGCAGCGTCTCGGCGACCGGCTCCAGACCGGCCGGGCGATCCGCGAGCAGCACGGCCACACCACGACCTGGATCGCCAACCAGCCCCCCGACGCGGTCGCCTTCCCCGAGAGCACCGCGGAGGTCGCCGCGATCGTGGCGCTCTGCGCCGAGCACCGGGTGCCGGTGATCCCCTTCGGCACGGGCACCTCGCTCGAAGGCCACGTCAATGCCCCGGCGGGAGGGATCTGCGTGGACCTCGGCCGGATGGACCGGATCCTCGCGGTCCACCCCGAGGATCTCGACGCGGTGGTCGAGCCCGGCGTTACGCGGTCGCGGCTGAATGCGCATCTGCGTGACATGGGCCTGTTCTTCCCGATCGACCCCGGTGCCGACGCGAGCCTGGGCGGCATGGCCTCGACGCGGGCCTCGGGCACGAACGCGGTGCGCTATGGCACGATGCGGGACAACGTGATCGCGCTTCAGGCGGTGATGCCCGACGGGCGGGTGATCCGCACCGGAGCGCGGGCGCGCAAGTCCTCGGCCGGCTACGACCTGACGCGGCTCCTGATCGGCGCCGAGGGGACGCTCGGCATCATCACCGAGCTGACGCTCAGGCTGCACGGCATCCCCGAGGCGATGTCCTCGGCCACTTGCTCCTTCCCTTCGGTGCATGCCGCCTGCGAGGCGGTGATCGCCACGATCCAGTCGGGCATCCCGGTGGCGCGGATCGAGCTGCTCGACGCCCTACAGGTGCGGGCGGTCAACGCGCATTCCCGCCTCGGCCTGCCCGAGACGCCGCTCCTGCTGCTGGAGTTCCACGGTTCTCCGGCGGCGGTGGCCGAGCAGGCCGCCGCCTTCGGCGAGATCGCCGCGGAGGCCGGCGGCACGGGCTTTTCCTGGACCGCGAGCCCCGAGGAGCGCACGCGCCTCTGGCAGGCGCGGCACGATGCCTACTGGGCGGCGCTCGGCCTCCGGCCCGGCGCGAAGGGAATCTCGACGGACGTCTGCGTGCCGATCTCGCGGCTCGCCGACTGCGTGGCCGCGACGCAGGACAAGACCGCCGAACTCGGCCTTGTGGCGCCGATCGTCGGGCACGTGGGCGACGGCAACTTCCACACGCTCGTCCTGGTGGACATGGACGACCCCGCCGAGATCGCCCGGGCCGAGACCTTCGTCGGCTGGCTCGCCGAGCTCGCCATCTCGATGGAGGGAACCTGCACCGGCGAGCACGGGATCGGCCAGGGCAAGCGGCCCTACCTGGTGCGCGAACTGGGACCGGCGACGGCGGTCATGGCGGCGGTGAAGGCGGCGCTCGACCCGGCGGGCATCATGAACCCGGGCAAGATCCTGCCCTGAGGCGGTTCAGAAGGCCTTGAAGGTCATCGTGGTCAGCGACCGTTCGATGCCCTCGATGTCGAGCAGTCGGTCGTTGATGAAATGGCCCACGTCGGCGCCTTCGGGGATGTAGAGCTTGAGCATCAGGTCCCACTCGCCGCTTGTCGAGTAGAGCTCGGAGTGGATCTCGCGGAGCAGGATCGCCTCGGCCACCCGGTAGGTCGTGCCCGGGCGGCAGCGGAGCTGGACGAACACGGGGGTGGACATCGGGCGCGCCTCCTCGTCTCGGGGGGAAGCCATGCCACGCCGGACGCGCCGCGGCAAGGCGGGCCGCGCCGGGGCCGGCCGCACGGGGGCGGCCGCGGGGGGGGGGCGGAACCGGCCGGGGGGGCCGGGCCCGGGCGCAGCGGGACCGGTTCGGGGCGCGAAGGGCGGTGGCCCGGCCCGGCGGCCGGCTCAGCCCCGCATGGCGCGCCGGCGACCGGCCTCGAAGGCGGCAAGGCCAAGCGCGACCAGCGCCGCGGCGGGCGCGAAGCCCTGCGGCAGGCGCTCGCCCAGAAGCGCGACGGCGAGCCCCGCCCCGGCCACCGCGGCGACCGCGCCGATCTGGCTGAGGTAGACCGGCCCGGCAAGCTGCTGGAGCCGGAAGAGCAGGCGATACTGCGCGGCGAAGGCCGCCGCCCCGGCCGCCGCCAGCGCCAGCCCCCCGCCGCCGAGGTCGGGCGGGCCCTCGGCCGCGAGCGCCGCAGGCAGCGCGGCCCCGGCGCCGCAGAGCAGCGAGAGCGCCGCCAGCGGCCCCGGCGCGGCGCCGGCCGGCCAGAAGCGGCTGCGGTAGAGGTTGCCGGCGGCGAGGACCACCGGCATGGCGCTGGCCAGCGCGATCCACCCCGCGCCCGCCTCGCCCGCGACGAGCTTGCCCTTCGCCAGCATCGCCCCACCGGTCAGACCGGCCGCAACCGCGACCGCCTTGAGCAGCGAGGGGCGGTCCATCCCCAGCGCCAGCGCCCCGAAGTAGGTGAAGAGCCCCGGGAAGGCGAAGGCGAGCGAGACGTAGCCCGCCCCGACATGCCCGACCGCGAGGTAGGCCATGGCGGTCGGCGCGGCGGCGAGGATGCCCGCTCCGGCGGCGTAGGGCAGGAAGCGGGCCGCGCCGGCCATCCGCCCGGCGCGCGCCTCGGCCGCGGCCACGGCAAGCCCGGCGCCGGCGAGGACGGTGACCAGGAACCAGAGCATCTCCGCCCCGCCGTCGGCCGCCAGGCGCGAGACCAGCACGGTCACGGCGAGGAGCGCACCGGTGGCGAGCAGCAGCGCCGGTGCGGCGAGCGGGCGAGGTGCGGGCAGGTCGGGGGCGGGCAGGTCGGGGGCGGGCAGGTTCGGGGCACGCCGCGCCGGGGGCGCGGAGGGGTTTCGGGCCATTGCCGGGCCTCCGGTGCTGCGGTAGGATTCTCGATGTAAAGTATCTATACCACGAGTATCTTGATGACAAGAGACCAGGACCGCGCCGCGAGGGCGGTGGCGCAGTGGCGGCGCGAGATGCCCGGACTGCCGCTCGAGGGCATGGAGATCCTCGGCCGGATCGCCGAGATCAGCCTGCGCGTCGCGCGCGACATGACCGAGCCGCTGATCGCCGCCCACGGGTTGCAGCGGCCCGAGCTCGACGCGCTGCTCACGCTGCGCCGCGCCGGGCCGCCCTACCGGCTGACCCCGACACAGCTCTACGACGCGATGATGATGAGCTCGGGCGGCATGACGAGCCTGATCGACCGGCTGGAGCGCGGCGGCTGGGTCGCCCGGACGCCGAACCCGGAGGACCGGCGGGGAACGCT
Organism: Paracoccaceae bacterium; assembly: GCA_026419405.1. Classification (GTDB taxonomy): domain Bacteria; phylum Pseudomonadota; class Alphaproteobacteria; order Rhodobacterales; family Rhodobacteraceae; genus JANZZL01. The sequence continues at coordinate 23,526 of JANZZL010000103.1, forward strand.
CGTCACGCTGACCGAGGCGGGCCGCGCGCTGAGCGAGGCGCTGGTGCCGCAGATCGCGGCGCAGCAGACGCGGGCGGTCGCGGCCCTGAACCCGGCCGAGCGGAAGATGCTGGCCGAGCTCCTGCGCAAGCTGCTCGCGGCGCTCTGAGGGCAACACCCGCGCCGGGGCGGGCCGCGGGCGCTTGGATTGCCCCGAGCGCGCCCCTATAAGCGCGGGCGGACATGGCGGAGGGAGCGATGCGCCGGGCGACGATCACCCGCAGGACGGCCGAGACCGACATCACCGTGACGGTGGATCTCGACGGCACGGGCCGGCACGAGTGCCGCACCGGCGTGGGCTTCTTCGACCACATGCTCGACCAGCTCTCGCGGCATGCGCTGATCGACCTGACCGTGGCCGCCACGGGCGACCTGCACATCGACGACCACCACACGGTCGAGGACACGGGCATCGCGCTCGGCCAGGCGCTGGCGCAGGCGCTGGGAGAGAAGCGGGGCATCCGCCGCTACGGCGCGTGCCTGCTGCCGATGGACGATGCGCTGGTGCGCGCCGCGCTCGACCTCTCGGGCCGTCCCTTCCTCGTCTGGAACCTCGCCATGCCGACGCCGAAAATCGGCAGCTTCGACACCGAGCTGGTGCGCGAGTTCTTCCAGGCGCTGGCCACGCATGGCGGGATCACCCTGCATGTGGACTGCCTGCATGGCCTCAACAGCCACCACATCGCCGAGGCCGCCTTCAAGGCGGTGGCGCGGGCGCTGCGCGAGGCGGTCGAGCCGGACCCGCGGCGGGCCGACGCGATCCCCTCGACGAAGGGCGTGCTGTGAGCCTGACGGTCCTGATCGACTACGAGGCGGGCAACCTGCACTCGGCGGAGAAGGCGTTCCAGAGGATGGCCGCCGAGACCGGGGCAGGCGAGGTCCGCGTCACATCCCGGCCCGAGGACATCGCCCGGGCGGACCGCATCGTGCTGCCGGGCGACGGCGCCTTCCCGGCCTGCCGGCGCGCGCTTCTGTCGCGGGACGGCCTGGCCGAGGCGCTGACCGAGGCGGTGGTCGGGCGCGGCCGGCCCTTTCTCGGCATCTGCGTGGGCATGCAGCTTATGGCCACGCGCGGGCTGGAATACGCCGAGACGCCGGGCCTCGGCTGGGTGCCGGGCGAGGTGGTGCGCATCGTCCCCGCGGAGCCGGCGCTGAAGGTGCCGCACATGGGCTGGAACGACCTGGTGATCGACGCCCCCCATCCGGTGCTCGCCGGCATCGCCACGGGGGATCACGCCTACTTCGTCCACTCCTTCCACTTCCGCGCGGCAGACCCTGCCCACCGTCTCGCGCATGCGGACTACGGCGGCGAGGTCACCGCGATCGTCGGAAGCGGGAACGTGATCGGCACCCAGTTCCACCCCGAGAAGAGCCAGACGACCGGGCTGCGGCTGATCGCCAACTTCCTGGGGTGGAGACCGTAGCGCGCCGGCTCAGTCCGCGCGCGTCCACTCCTGCGAGCGGCAGATCGCGCCGCCGAGCACGCAGCCCGAGACCGAGAGCGTGTTGCCGCTGAGCTCCATCTTCGAGCGGTAGGTCTTGTCGCGGTCCGGCGCCCAGATCTTGCCGTTGGCATACTGGCCGTTGCCCTGGGCCTCCATGTCCCAGACGATCTGGCGGCCGATGTTGGGGCTGTCGATCGGCTGGCCCTGCCCGTTGAAGGCGCGCACCAGCGTGCCGCAGAACTTGGCGCCGCAGGCGGCGATGCGGACGTGGCCGAAGTTGCCGTTGTCGTCGGGGCGGGTCTGCCAGGTGCCCTCGACCGGGTCGGCGAGGGCGGGCGCGGCGAGGGCCGCGAACACCGCGGCCAGGGCGAACGTTCTCATGGGGTCACTCCTCCCGGAAACCGTGGTCATAGTGGGCCCGGCCCCGAGTCGCGCAAGCATGACGTGGGGTCGCGACGCCGGGGGGGCGGCGGGCTGGCCACGCCGGGGGCCCAAGCTACCTTGTGCCGGAACGGAGATCCGCCATGCCGCGCGCCGCCCTAGCCGCCCGTGCCGCCCGCACCCTCGCCCTTGCCCTTGCGCTTGCCCTCGGCCCGGCCGCGGACGCTGCTGCCGAGGTGCGCAGCGCGAGCCACTGCGTCGCGCTGGCAGAGGATGCGCCGGGCGCGCGGCTCGTCCCGGCGCGCTTTGGCGCGCCGCTCGCCGCCGGGACCGTCCGGCTCACCTATGTGGACCACGCGACCTTCCTGATCGAGACCGCGGGCGGGCTGACGGCGGCGACCGACTTCACCGGCTTTCTCGGGCCCGGGGCGCCGATCCCCGACGTGGTGACGATGAACCGGGCGCATCGGACGCATTACACCGACTTCCCCGACCCGGCGATCCCGCATGTGCTGCGCGGCTGGAACCCCGAGGGCGGGCCGGTCGACCACCACCTCGACCTCGGCGAGATGCTGGTGCGCAACGTGCCGACCGACATCCGCTCGCGCACGGGCGGCGGCGCCGTGGAACCCTACGGAAACTCGATCTTCGTCTTCGAGGTGGCGGGCCTGTGCATCGGGCATCTCGGCCACCTCCACCACGAGCCCTCGCCCGCCCAGTATGCGATGCTCGGGCGGCTCGACGTGGTGATGGCGCCGGTCGACGGCGGGCTCACGCTCGACCTGCCGACGATGACCGGGGTGCTCAAGCGGCTGCGTTCGTCGGTGGTGATCCCGATGCACTGGTTCGGCCCGGCCTCGCTCGAGCGGTTCCTCGAGGGGATGGCGGGCGAGTTCGACATCGTCCGGCGGGAGGAGAACTGGCTCGAGGTCGCGCCGGGTTCGCTGCCGCCGCGGCCGACCGTGGTCGTCCTGTCGCCCCGCCCGATCGACTGAGCGCGCCGCCGGCCCGCCGGACGGCGGCCGAGCTCTTGCGGCCGGGCGGCCCGCGGGGCAAGAGGGGGCAGCAGCACGAGGAGTCGGGCCATGCTGAATCCCGCCGACGCGGCGTTCCGGGAGCGTCTCGCCCGGCGCCTCCCGGCAGCCGCCTTCCGCCCCGTGGCGCCGGCCTATCTGGAGGAGCCGCGCGGGCGCTGGCAGGGCACCGCCGGGCTCGTCCTCGCCCCGGCCTCGGCCGAGGAAGTGGCCGAGGTGGTGCGCGCGGCCGCCGAGGCGCGCGTGGGGATCGTGCCCTTCGGCGGGGGCACCGGGCTCGTCGGCGGCCAGATCCTGCCCGAGGGCCCGGCGCCGGTGATCCTCTCGCTCGAGCGGATGCGGGCGATCCGCGCCGTCCACCCCGAGGAGAACGTGCTGATCGCCGAGGCCGGGGCGATCCTGGCCGACGTGCAGGCGGCCGCGCGCGAGGCCGGGCGGCAGTTCCCGCTCTCGCTCGCCTCGGAGGGCTCCGCCCGGATCGGGGGGCTTCTCGCGACGAATGCCGGCGGCTCGGGCGTGCTGCGCTACGGCAATGCCCGCGATCTCTGCCTGGGGCTCGAGGCCGTGCTGCCGGACGGCTCGATCTGGCACGGGCTGAAGCGGCTCAGGAAGGACAACACGGGCTACGACCTGAGGGACCTCCTGATCGGCGCCGAGGGGACGCTGGGCATCATCACCGCCGCGGTGCTGCGGCTGCACCCGGTCCCGGCCGGGGTGGGCACGGCGCTGCTCGCGGTGGCCTCGCCCGAAGCGGCGCTCAGGCTGCTCGCGCTGGCCAACGACCTCGCCGGCGGCTGCGTCTCGGCCTTCGAGCTGATGCACCGGACCGGCTTCGACTTCCTCGCCGAGACCATGCCCGAGCTGCGTGCGCCGCTCGAGGGGCCGCCGGAATGGTCGGTGCTGGTCGAGGTCGGCCTGCCGGCGGGGCTCGCCCCCGACGCGCTGCTGGAGACGCTGTTCGAGACGGCGGCGGAGGAGGACCTCGTCGCCGACGGGGTGATCGCGCGCTCCGAGGCGCAGCGGGCGGCGCTCTGGCGGGTGCGCGAGGCGATCCCGGAGGCGAACCGGCTGATCGGCGCGGTCTCCTCGCACGACATCTCGGTGCCGCTCGGCGCGATCCCCGAGTTCATCGAACGCGCCCCGGCCGCGATCGCGCCCTTCGGTGACTTCCGCATCAACTGCTTCGGGCATGTGGGCGACGGCAACCTGCACTGGAACGTCTTTCCCGCGCCGGGGCGCAGCCGGGCCGACCACGAGGCCGAGCGCGACGCGATCAAGCGGGCGGTGCACGACCTCGTGCACGCGCTCGGCGGGTCGGTCAGCGCCGAGCACGGCATCGGGCGGCTGAAGGTCGCCGATCTGGAACGCTACGGCGAGCCGGCGAAGCTCGCCGCGATGCGGGCGATCAAGCGCGCGCTCGATCCGCTGGGCATCATGAACCCCGGCGCCGTGCTGGCGGCAGGCTGAGGCGGGCGCGGCGGCGGAGGCGGGTCGGGGACCGGGCATGGGTCGGACGGTCCTCGCGCTCGGGGTCAGCCAGATCGTGGGCTACGGCTCGCTCTACTACGCCTTTCCGATCCTCGTGCCGCATGTCGCCGCCGCCTTCGGCGCCGCCGAGACGGTGCTCTACGCGGTGTTCTCGGCCGGGCTGCTCCTCGGCGGGCTGGCAGCACCGCTGGCCGGGCGGCTGTTCGACCGGCACGGCGCGCCGCGGCTGATGGCGGCGGGCAGCGCGGCGGCGGGCCTGATCCTCTGCGGCATGGCGGCGGCTCCGTCGCTGGCCGTCTACGCGGCGGGCGTGATCGCGATCGAGCTCGTCGCGGTCGCCGTGCTCTACGATGCGGCCTTCGCGGCGCTGGCGCTGACCGAAGGCGACGGCGCGCGGCGGGCAATCACGCGGCTGACGCTGATCGCAGGCTTCGCCTCGACGATCTTCTGGCCGCTGACGGGGTGGCTCGCCGGGGCGGCGGGCTGGCGGGCGACGCTGCTCGTCTACGGCGCCCTGCATCTCGTGGTGATCCTGCCCCTCCATCTGTGGCTGGCGCGGCTCCGGCCGGCGGCGCGGCGCCGGCCCGCCGCGGATCCGGGCCCCCTGCCCCCGGCGCCCGCCGGTCTGCCCGGGCGCCTCGTGCCGGCCGCCGCCGCGACGGTGGCGGCGAGCTTCGCGCTGTCGGCGGCGCTGATCTCGGCCTTCGGGGTGCACATGGTGCCGATCCTCGCGGCCGCGGGTCTCGGCGCCTCGGCGCCGGCCGCCGCGATGCTGATGGGCCCGGCGCAGGTGGCGATCCGGCTCGTCGATGCCCTGTTCTGGCGGGCGCTGCACCCGCTGACGGTGGCGGTCGTCTCGGCGCTGGCCCTGCCGGCGGGGGCGGCGATCCTGCTGGCGGGAGCGCCCGCGGCCCTGGCCGCCCCGGCCTTCGCGGCGGTCTTCGGCATCGGGCAGGGGCTGGCGAGCATCGTGCGGGGCAGCGTGCCGCTGGTGCTGTTCGGCCCGGCGGGCTACGGCGAGCGGCTGGGCCGGCTTGCCCGGGTGCGGACGATCGTCGCCGCCGGCGCACCCTTCGCCTTCGCGGCGCTGGCCGCGGCGACGCAGCCGCGCCTGGCGCTGGCGGCCTTCGCGGCGGTCGGGCTGGCCGCCGCGGTGCCGCTGGTGCTGCTGCGCGCGCGGCTGGGGAGGGAGGGGCTGCTCGCGCCGCTGCGCTGAGGCCGCAGACGGCGAACCCCGCCGCGAGTGGGCGGCGGGGTGCTGGAGGGAAGTCGCGGAAGCGCGGGCGCCTCCGTCCCGGCCACCATGGGCGAGTCGGGTTAAGCAAGCCTTACGACCGGCCCGGCGCGGCTCAGTGCCCCTCGAAGGCGCAGAGCGCGTGCACCTCCATGCCCATCGCCTCGAGCCGCCGGCGGCCGCCGAGATCGGGCAGGTCGACCACGAAGGCACAGCCCACGACCTCGGCGCCCAGCCGCTCGACGAGCCGGATCCCGGCCTCGCAGGTGCCCCCCGTCGCCAGCAGGTCGTCGACGATCAGCACCCGTTCGCCGGGCTGGAGCGCATCGTCGTGGATCTCCATCACCGCCTCGCCGTATTCGAGGCTGTATTCCTGCGCGATGGTCGGCCCCGGCAGCTTGCCCTTCTTGCGGATCGGCACGAAGCCGACCGAGAGCTGATGCGCCACCGCCCCGCCCAGGATGAACCCCCGCGCCTCGAGCCCCGCCACCTTGTCGATCGGCCGGCCGGCATAGGGGTGCAGGAGCTGGTCGATCGCCATGCGGAAGCCCCGCGCATCGGCGAAGAGCGTGGTGACATCGCGGAACAGGATCCCCTCCCTGGGGAAGTCCACGATGGTGCGGATGTAGTCCCTGACGGTCTTCGGCATCGGGCGCCCGGTCATGCCCCGCCTCCCAGCACCCGCCCCGCCACCACCCGGAGCCGCCCGACCAGCGCCGGGTCGCGCCTGTCCGGCGCAGTCAGGATCGCGTGGTCGAGCGCCCGGTCGCATCCCTCCGGGCAGGGCGCGCGGGCTGCGCCGAGCCGTGCCGGAAGCCCCGCCACGGTCGCGCGCGCCTTCGCGGCATTGCCGGTCAGGATGCGGATGATCTCGGCGATCTGGACGCTGCCGTGATCGGGATGCCAGCTGTCGTAGTCGGTCACCATGGCGACCGAGGCGTAGCAGAGCTCGGCCTCGCGGGCGAGCTTGGCCTCGGGCATGTTGGTCATGCCGATCACGTCGCAGCCCCAGACCTCGCGGTAGAGCCGCGATTCGGCAAGCGTCGAGAACTGCGGCCCCTCCATGGCGAGGTAGGTGCCGCGCTCGTGCACCGCGATGCCCTCGGCCCGGGCCGCGGCCGCGACCGCGGCCGAGAGCCGCGCGCAGGTCGGGTGCGCCACGCTCACATGCGCCACGCAGCCCGGCCCGAAGAAGGACTTCTCGCGCGCGAAGGTGCGGTCGATGAACTGGTCGACGATCACGAAGTCGCCCGGCCGCATCGCCTCGCGGAAGCTGCCGCAGGCCGAGACCGAGACGACATCGGTCACCCCGAGCGACTTCAGCGCGGCGATGTTGGCGCGGTAGGGGACGGAGGTCGGCGAGTGCACATGGCCGCGCCCGTGGCGCGGCAGGAAGGCCATCGGCACGCCGGCGAGACGCCCGGTCAGGACCGCGTCGGAGGGCGGGCCCCAGGGGGTTTCCACCTGCTGCCAGCGCGCCTCCTCGAGGCCGTCGATCTCGTAGACGCCCGAACCGCCGATCACCCCGATCATCGTCTGCATGGTGCCGAACCCCCGCCTGCCCCGGTCCGCCGCAGGCTAGCCGAGCGCGGCGCGCCGCGCGAGCCCCCCGGGAACGCGATGCGGCTTCAGGGCGAGACCCAGACCGGCGCCGGCGTGGCCGAGGGGTCGAGCCTCACCGCGTCGAGAAAGGCGAAGCCGCCCGCCGCGACGGCCTCGGGGTCCACGTAGTCGAAGCCGGCGTAGAACCGCTCGACCCCGTAGCCGGCAAGGTCGAGCGGCCCGAACTCGGCGAGGATCGCGCCCTCGGCCTCGGTGAGCACACGGCTCTCCGGGTCGAGCCCGGTGACGATGACGAGCCCCGTCGGACGGCAGCCCAGGACCTGGACCTTCAGGTCGGGCCGCCAGCGGCCGAGGATGGGGATCAGCTTCCAGACGTCGCCGGTCCAGGGCAGGCCCTTGCGCGCGGGCGCCTCGCGCGCGGCCATGGCATGGGTGAAGGGGCAGCAGTCGTGGAGCGCGATCGCCCCGCCCGGCCCGCCGTGCCGCTCGGCGTTCACGAAGTCGCGCAGCAGGAACTCGACGAGATGCATCCCGTCAAGGAAGGAGAAGCCGAGCCTGAGGCCGTTCCGCTCGAGGAAGCCGCTTGCAAAGAAGGCGTCGCTCGTCATCTGGAAGAGGTGAAGCTCGGGCTTGGCGCCCATCACCTGCGGCCTGAGCGAGAAGAAGGGATCGACGCCGATGGTGCGGCTGCGCGCAGGCGCGAAGCTCTCGCCGCTGCGGCAGCCGATCTCAAGGTAGCAGCCGACGGCGACCTGCTCGTGCAGGCGGCGCAGGAAGTCGAGGTAGCTCATGCCCGTGGCGGGGCGGAAGCCGGGGTCGGGCGCGGGGTTGCGGCCGCTGCGGCCGAGGGCCTTCCTGAGCCTTTCGATCGCCTTCATTCGCCGGGCCTTCCCATCTCGAACACCTCGCTGACGCAGGTGTAGTCGCGGTAGCCGAGCCGCGCCAGCGGCTGGAAGCAGCGCACGTCGAAGCGCCCCTCGACGAGGCAGTCGTCGCGCAGGTGGATGCCGGTCACCTCGCCGAAGACGACGGTGTTCGCCGGCCCCGGCAGGCGGACGACCTGCGTCACCCGGCATTCGAGGGCGGCCGGGGCGCCGGCGACGCGGGAACAGGGGATCGTCCGGCATTCCTCGCGCGCGATCCCGACGGCGGCGAATTCGTCGGCGCCGGCCGGCAGGGCCGCCGAGGTGGCGTTCATCGCCTCGCGCATCGCGTATTCGACGATGTTGACGCAGAAGACGCCGGTTTCGGCGGCGATGGCGGCGCTGTCCTTGGTGCCCTCCCGGTCCGGCTTGGCGCCGGTCGAGGCGAACATCACCTGGGGCGGGGTGTAGGCGACCGCGTTGAAGAAGGAATAGGGCGCGAGGTTCTCGCGGCCGGCGCCGTCGCGCGTCGAGATCCAGCCGATCGGCCGCGGCGCGACGATCGCGGCGAAGGGGTTGTGCGGCAGGCCGTGGCCGTCTTGCGGGCGGTAGAACATCGCGCACCTTCCGGGGGTTTGCCCCACACCTAGGGCCATGCTAGGCGGCGTGCCAGCGCATATTTCGGCCCCGGAGGGCGGATGTATCAGCTGGAGGAGGAGACCGAGGCCGACGAATGGGAGGTCGAGGCGCTCTACGACCTGTGCTTCGCGCCGGGGCGCGAGGCGCTGTCGTCCTACCGGCTGCGCGAGGGGGTGCCGAAGGTGAAGGACCTCTGCCTCGTGGCGCGCGACGGGGAGGGCACGCTCGCGGCCGCGATCCGCTACTGGCCGGTGCGGGTCGGCGGGCAGCCGGCGCTGCTGCTCGGGCCGGTGGCGGTGCACCCCACCCGGCAGGGCGAGGGGCTTGCGGCCATGCTGATCCGCGAGAGCCTGATCCTGGCCCGCGGCCTCGGCTGGGAGAGGGTGATGCTGGTGGGCGATGCGCCCTACTACGGGCGGTTCGGGTTCGCCAGGCTCGAGGGCGTGGAGATGCCGCCGCCCACCAACCCCGACCGGGTGCTGGGCCTTGCGCTGCGGCCCGGCGCCTGGGACGGCGTCGCCGGGCGGGTGGAGAAGGCGCTGCCTTGAGGGGGGCCGCAACCGCCCCCATATCGTCGGAAACCCCCGACGCAGGCGCCCGCCGATGCCCGAACCGTCCGCTGTTCCCGCCCCGACCCCGGCCCCGACGCCGGCACTGCCGGGGCCGCTTCGCGCGACCGATCCGGCGGCGGAGATCGAGGCGCTCGTCGCCCGTTACCTGCGGGCCCAGGGCGGGGCGGTGGAACTGGTCGCTCTGGTCGGGGGCCAGGTCGAGGGCATGGCCCGCCGCCTGCCCGACAGGGCGCGCCGGCGGATCGAGGCCGTCGTGCAGACCGCGCTCGGTACCGCCTACCGCGCCGCCGAGGCGAGCCACCGCGCCCGTCCGGGCGGCGACCGCGCGCACCGGATCGCCGCGGCCGCGCTCGGCGCCGTCGGCGGGCTCGGCGGCCTGCCCGCGGCGCTCGCCGAACTTCCGCTCACCACGGCGACGATCCTGCGCTCGCTCCAGGAGATCGCGCGCGCCCATGGCGAGGACCCGGCCGACGAGGAGACGCGGCTGGCCTGCCTGCAGGTGCTGGGCGCGGGCGGCCCGCTGCCGCAGGATGACGGCACCGACCTCGCCTTCCTCGGGGCGCGCATCACGCTGACCGGAGCGGCGGTCGGCAACCTCGTGCAGCAGATCGCGCCGCGCTTCGCGGAAGCGCTGGCGCGGAAGCTGGCCGCCAGGGCGGTCCCGGCGCTGGGCGCCGCGGCGGGGGCGGCCGTCAACCTGGCCTTCGCCCGCTACTACCAGGAGATGGCGCATGTCCACTTCGGCCTGCGGCGGCTGGCGCGGCAGGGCGTGGCCGAGGCGCCGGCGGCCTTCCGGGCGCGGGTCGCGGCGGTGCGCGCCCTGCGGAGAGGCTGAGGCGCCCGCCGCGGGAGGCCGGCCCGCCGCGACATGACCCGACTCACCGCCCGCGCCCCACGGCGCGGCCGGGGCGGCCGCCGGGCATGGGCGGCGGGACCGTGGATGGCCGGCGGCGAGGCGTGGCGCGGGGGGTCCAGCGCAGCGGGCAGGGCGCGATGCTCCCGTCGGCGCAGGCATGGCCGGGCTCTGCCCGAGCCGGCGGTCGGGCCGGCCCGGATCAGGCAGGGCGGGCGCGCCGCTGCGCTTCCTCGGCAAGGGCCGGGTGGCCTTCCTCGAGGACATGACGGGGGCGCGGGCCCGCCGCGACCCGCCGCGGCTGCCGGGCGCCTTGGCGGCGATCCGGTCGGAGGAGCCGGTCCGGTCGCGCGCCGTCCGCCGCTTCGGGCCGGGCGAGCCCGGCCTGCCAGCCGTCATCGGCGTCCGGGCCCGCGCGACTCGACGCGGACGCCGGCGCGGATGCAGGCGCGAGGCCTGCGCGGCCCGACCCTCGCGAACCGGCTCTCGGCGGGGCGCCGCGCCACGGAGGCGCGGGGGATCCCGCGCGGGCACATCCTGGCGCCGATGTCCGACGTCGCGACGCAGACCGGCCACATCGCGCCCCGGCGGTCGGCCCGGACGGCGGCGCCGTTCACCGACGGCGGCCTGCACGCCGTGCTCGCCGGCGGCGGCCACCACACCCCATCCCGTCGGAGCCGGGCCATCCCCGCCGGCCCTGCCGGACCGGCCACCGGCCCCTAGCGGCGCTTGACCGCGGCCCCGACAGCCGCCTTGCGGCGCACGCGCCCGTGGCGGGCTCCCCGTGGCCGGAACGGGTGCGCCGGCCCGACGCCCGGAGCGGCCGGCCAAGGCCCGCGCGCCCCGCCGGATCGGCCGCGCGGGGCTCTGCCGCTCGCCCCCGCGCCGGGACGCGACGGCCACCAGGCGTGAGGCCCCCGCGCCGGCGCCTAGCCCGCGTCGGTCCGGCCGCGGCGGTCGCTGCGCAGGTTGGCGTAGAGAACGTGGTTGCGCCAGCGCCCGTTGATCTGCAGATAGCTCTGCGCCACGCCCTCGTACTTGAACCCCGCGCCCTCGAGCACCCCGCGCGAGGCGGCGTTCTCGGGCAGGCAGGCGGCCTCGATCCGGCTGAGGTCCATCTCGGTGAAGGCGTAGTGGACCACCGCCTTGATCGCCTCCTTCATGTAGCCCTGCCGGGCAAAGCGCACGCCGATCCAGTAGCCGAGCGTGCCCGCCTGCGCCGGACCGCGGCGGATGTTGTCGAGCGTGATCGCGCCGAGCAGCACCTGGTCCTCGCGCCGGATCAGGAAGAGCGGCAGCGCCGAGCCCTGGGAAACGGCCCGGGCGGCCCAGTAGACGCGGTTGGTGAAGGCGCGGCGGCTCAGGTGGTCCTCGGCCCAGGCCGGCTCCCAGGGCATCAGGAAGTCGGCGCTCTCACGTCGCAGCGCAACCCAGGCGCGGAAGTCGGCGTGCTGCGGCAGGCGAAGGACGAGCCGCTCGGTCGGGATGCTGACCTTCGGCCGGCCGAGCAGCATCAGGCGGCGAGCCGCTCGGTCAGCCGTGCGAGCGCCGGGGCGCGCTCGCCGGGCCCGTAGAGCGCCAGGGCCGCCTGCCCGGCCTGGGCGAGGCGCTCGGCGAAGCCTGTCACCTCGGCCCGGGTCACGGCCTCGATCCGGGCGACCGTCTCGGCCACGCTCGGCACCCGGCCCCAGATCGCCAGCATCCGCGCCAGCCGCTCGGCCCGCGCGGTGGGGCTTTCGAGGCCCATCAGCAGCCCCGCCTTCATCTGGGCGCGCGCCCGTGCCACCTCGGCCTCGGTCAGGTCCGCGGCGGCACGGCGCATCTCGTCCACCGTGAGTTCGGCCAGCCCGGCGATGTCCTCGGCCGAGGTGCCGGCGTAGACGGTGATCAGCCCGGTATCGGCATAGGCGCCGGCCTGGGCGAAGATCGAGTAGCACAGGCCGCGCTTCTCGCGCGCCTCCTGGAACAGCCGCGAGGACATGCCCCCGCCGAGCGCCTGGGCATAGACCTGGGCGGCGAAGAAGGCCTCGTCGCGGTAGCCCGGCCCCTCGAAGCCGAGCGCGAAGTGGACCTGTTCCAGCGCCTTGAGCTCGCGCCGTTCGCGGGGCGCGAAGCGCGCCGGCTCGGGCGGCACCGAGGCGCGCGGGGCGAGGTGGCCGAGCAGATCCTCGGCCTGCCGGACGATCGCGTCGTGGTCGATGCCGCCGGCGGCGGCCAGGATCAGGCGGTCGGGCCCGTAATGCGCGCCGACGAAGCGGCGGAAATCCTCGCGCCGGAAGGCCGAGACCCGCTCCTCGGGTCCGAGGATGGTGCGGCCCATCGGCTGATCGGGGAAGGCGGCCTCCTGGAGCCAGTCGAAGATGATGTCGTCGGGCGTGTCCAGCGCCTGGCCGATCTCCTGCAGGATGACGCCGCGTTCGATCTCGATCTCGGCCTCGTCGAACAGCGGGTTGAGGACGATGTCGGCCACCACGTCGAGCGCGAGCGCCACGTCGTCCTTCAGGACCCGGGCATAGTAGGCGGTGGTCTCGCGGCTGGTGTAGGCGTTGATGTAGCCGCCGACGTCCTCGATCTCCTCGGCGATCCGGAGCGCGCTGCGCCGTTCGGTTCCCTTGAAGGCCATGTGTTCGAGGAAGTGGGCGATCCCGTTCTCCTCGGCGCGCTCGTGGCGCCCGCCCGCCTCCACCCACAGGCCGATCGTGGCCGAGTCGATCCCCGGCATCGCCTCGGTCACGACGCGGACGCCGTTCGGAAGGGTGTGCAGGTTCACGCTCACGGACGGTGGCTCATCTGCGGTTCGCTGGCTCGGGCTCACGCGGCGCGACGATCCCGGATCAGGGCCTCGAGGGCGGCGAGGTCGTTCGGGGCCTCGGTCACCCGTTCGGGGCGTTGATAGAGGTCGGCCATGCGGTTGGGAAGGGGGGGCCGGATGCCGATGGCGGCCTCGACCGCCTCGGGGAACTTGGCCGGATGCGCGGTGGCCAGCGTGACCATCGGGTTGCGGCCGAGATGCTCTGCGGCGACCTTCACCCCGACGGCCGTGTGCGGGCAGAGCACCTCGCCCGTCTCGGCCCGGATGCGGGCGATGGTGGCGAGCGTCTCGGCCTCGGAGGCCCGGCCCGAGGCGAAGGCCTCGCGCAGGCGGCCGAGCGGCTCCGGCGCGAGCCGGAAGCCCCCGGTCTCCCTCAGGTCGGCCATCAGCCGCGCCACCGCCTCGCCGTCGCGGCCATGGGCATCGAACAGCGCGCGCTCGAAGTTCGAGCTGACCTGGATGTCCATCGAGGGGCTCGCCGAGGGGAGGACGCCGGTCGGCCGATACTCGCCGGTGCGCAGGCAGCGGTCGAGGATGTCGTTCTGGTTGGTGGCGACGACCAGGCGGCCGACCGGCAGGCCCATGCGCTGCGCCACCCGGCCGGCGTAGATGTCGCCGAAGTTGCCGGTGGGCACGGTGAAGTCCACCGCCCGGTGCGGCGCGCCGAGCGCGGTGGCGGCGGTGACGTAGTAGACGACCTGGGCCAGCACCCGCGCCCAGTTGATCGAGTTGACGCCGGCCAGCCCTACCTCGTCGCGGAAGGCGAAGTCGTTGAACATGTCCTTGACGCGGGCCTGGCAGTCGTCGAAGTCGCCGTCGAGCGCGATCGCGTGCACGTTCGGCTCGACGGGCGTCGTCATCTGCCGCCGCTGCACCTCGCTGACCCGACCGCGGGGGAACAGGATGAAGACATCGACGTTGGCAAGGCCGCGGAACGCCTCGATCGCGGCCGAGCCGGTATCGCCCGAGGTCGCGCCGACGATGGTGAGGCGCCGGCCCGTCCGCCCCAGCGACAGCTCGAAGAGCTGGCCGATGAGCTGCATGGCGAAATCCTTGAAGGCCAGCGTCGGCCCGTGGAACAGCTCGAGCAGGAAGTGGTTGGGTCCGAGCTGCACGAGCGGCGCCCGCGCGGCATGGCCGAAACCCGCGTAGGCCCGCGCGATGCAGCCGCGCAGCGCGTCGTCGCCGAAGGCCTCGCCCGTGAAGGGCCGCATGATGCGGAAGGCGACGTCCTCGTAGGGCAGCCCCGCGAGCGCGGCGATCTCGTCCGGGGAGAGGGCCGGGACGGACTCGGGCACGTAGAGCCCGCCGTCGCGGGCGAGCCCGGTCATCATCGCCTCCTCGAAGGTCAGGGCCGGGGCACGGCCGCGGGTCGAGACGTAGCGCATCGGTCCGCCTTCAGGCACGCCGGCGCAGCACGCGCCGGATGAGGAACGCCGTCATCGCCAGCCAGACCGCCGCGAGCCCGAACCAGGTGATGGCGTATTCGAGGTGATCGTTCCTCAGCCCGGAACTGTCCACCGGCAGGGGCGTCACGGGCGTGTCGGTTTGCGACGTCTCGCGCAGCACGACCAGCACGGGCTCGGTGCCGAGCCGGGCGGCCATGGCGGGCACGTCGCGGGCGAACCAGTAGCCGCGCACCGGGTCGGGCGGCGGGGTGAAGCGGTCGGTCTCCTGCGGCCAGTCGAGATTGCCCGTCACGCGCGCCTTGCCGCCCTCGCGCGGCAGGCCCTGGGTGCCCTCGCGCAGGAAGCCGCGGTCGATCAGGATGCGGCGGCCCTCCACCGTCTGGAACGGCGCGATGACGCGGTAGCCGGGCCCCAGACCCTTCGGGCTGGCGAGCACCAGGAGGTCGCCCTCGAGATAGGTTCCCTCCACCTCGACCGGCTGGAAGCGGTGGCGCTCCGGATCGACCGGCGCCGGCGGCAGCGCGGTGGGCGTGGCGCCGATCGCGGCCTCGATCCGGGCGATCTGGGCCTGCTTCTGCTCGAGCCGGTCGAGCTGCCAGAGGCCGAGCCCGACGAGGACCGCCGCGCCCCCGAGGCCGAGGAGCAGCGGAAAGACGACGCGGCGCATGGGGATTTCCTTCCAGAAGCGTCAGGCGCGGGACATCACCCCCGCGCCTGCCGGTCTCAGGTGGGCCGGGGTTCCCGGCCGCGCGGCGTCAGTGCAGGCCGATGCCCCACATGTAGACCGCCGCGAAGAGGAACAGCCAGACGACGTCGACGAAGTGCCAGTACCAGGCCGCCGCCTCGAAGCCGACGTGCTGCTCGGCCGTGAAGTGCCCGGCGCGCACGCGCAGCCAGCACACCGTCAGGAAGATGGTCCCGATGATCACATGCGCACCGTGGAAGCCGGTGGCCATGAAGAAGTTCGAGAAGAACTTGTCCTGGCCGAAGGTCCAGTCCTGCGGGCCGATGAGATACCAGTATTCGTAGGCCTGGAGGCCGGTGAAGGCGATGCCGAGCAGGATGCCGATGCCCAGACCCCATTCCACGTCCTTGCGGCTCTCGTTGTGGACGAGCGCGTGGTGGGCCCAGGTCACGGCGCAGCCCGACAGCAGCAGGATCAGCGTGTTGATCAGCGGGATGTGCAGCGGATCGACGTGGTAGAACTCCGGCGGCACGTAGGTCGACCCCTCGTAGGTGTTCATGGGGTAGAGCGCGTGCTTGAAGAAGCTCCAGAACCAGGCCGAGAAGAACATCACCTCGGACATGATGAACAGGATGAAGCCGTAGCGCAGGCCGAGCCGCACCACGGGCGTGTGGTCGCCCGAGCGGCTTTCGGCGATCACGTCCGACCACCAGCCGAACATCACGTAGAGCACCGCCGCAAGGCCGATCAGGAACAGCCACGGCCCCGAGCCGTGCATCCAGAGCACCGCGCCGAACAGCATCGTGAACCCGCCGACGGCGCCGACGAAGGGCCAGATCGACGGATGCAGGATGTGGTAGTCGTGTTGCTTCGCGTGGGCCATGCAGGGTCTCCGTCCGGTCCGTCAGTTCGTTGTCGTTGCGACCCCACCCGCCGGCGCCAGCGCCGCCGTCTCGGGGAGGTCGATGGTGTGGAAAGTATAGGAAAGGGTGATCTGCCTCACGAACTTCCCGTCGCGGTCCCGGACGATGGCGGGATCGACGTAGAAGGTGACGGGCATCTCCGCCCGCTCGCCGGGCTGGAGGACCTGGCTCTCGAAGCAGAAACAGTCGATCTTGGTGAAGAACCCGCCCGCCGCGAAGGGCGTCACGTTGTAGCTGGCCGAGCCGGCGACGGGCCGGTCGGTGGGGTTCTCGGCCTCGTAGAAGGCGAGCGCCACCTCGCCGATCCTGACCTTCATCTCGCGCTGCATCGGGCGGAAGCGCCAGGGCATGCCGGCCTCGAGCGAGGCGTCGAAGCGCACGGTGATCGTCTGGTCGAGCACCTCCACCCCCCGGCCGTCGGCGACCGAGGTCGTGCCGCCGTAGCCGGTGACCCGGCAGAACCAGTCGTAGAGCGGCACCGAGGCGAAGCCGAGCGAGCCCATGACGAGGACGACGGCGATGGTCTGGACCAGCGTCTTGTGCCGGTCGCTCAGGGCGCGGTAGCGGCGGATCATCGGTTCGGCTCCGTCGGGGGAAGCATGCTGGCGCGGGGCTGATGGTCGTAGGCCTCCATCAGCGAGCCGTTCGCGATCTTGACGACCGTGATCCCGAAGATCAGTGCCGCGAAGGCGAGGAGCGTGACGAGGACGCCCACGTTCCGGCCGAGGCGGCGGCTGTGCAGTTCGTGCGGCTTGTGGAACGCCATCAGGAGGCCCCCCAGGCGCGGATCAGCGCATCCGCCAGCAGCGCGCCGAAGTGCAGGAAGAGGTAGAGAAGCGAGAAGCGGAAGAAGCGCTTCTCGGCGGCGTAGCCGTCGGCCTCGGCCGCGGCCTCGTCGCGCCGCCGGATGCGCAGCGCGCCGAGGACGAACCAGGCGTTCAGCACGACGGCGGCCGTCCAGTAGGCGGGCCCGCCGAGGCCGGTGAACCCGGCGCCGAGCGCGAAGGCGGCGAGCAGCAGCGTGTAGGCCAGGATATGCGCCCGCGTCGCCCTGCGGCCGTGCGTGACGGTCAGCATCGGCACCCCGGCGCGGTGGTAGTCCTCCTTCATGAACAGCGCCAGGCTCCAGAAGTGTGGCGGCGTCCATAGGAAGATGAGCGCGAACATCAGCCAGGCCTCGAGGCTGGTGCCGCCCGTCGCGGCGGCCCAGCCGATCACCGGCGGAAAGGCCCCCGCCGCCCCGCCGATGACGATGTTCTGCGGCGTGAGACGCTTCAGCCAGATGGTGTAGACGACGGCATAGAAGAAGATGGTGAAGGCGAGCCACCCGGCGGCGACCCAGTTCGCCGCGAGGCCGAGCATCACCACGGCGATGCCCGCAAGTCCCGCGCCCAGCGCAAGCGCCTCGTCGGGCGCGATGCGGCCCTGCGGCACCGGGCGGCGGGCGGTCCGGCGCATCAGCGCGTCGATGTCGGCGTCATACCACATGTTCAGCGCGCCCGAGGCCCCGGCGCCGAGCGCGATGAACAGGATCGAGGCGAAGGCGAGGAACGGGTGCACCTGCGCCGGCGCGACCAGCAGCCCGACCAGCGCGGTGAACACCACGAGCGACATGACGCGCGGCTTGAGCAGCAGCACGTAGTCGCCGAAGCGGGCGTCGCCGGTGCGGTCGAAGGCGGTGGCGTCGCTCATCGGTCCTCCGGTCGGGGGCGGGAAACCCGTCCCGGCGCCTCACTCGTTCGATGCGATCTCGACCGCCCGGGGCGCCGCCGAGGGGTTCATCGCATAGGCTTCGCGGGCGCCCTCGAGCCAGGTCTCGTAGTCGGCCGGGCTGACCGCCTTGACGGTGATCGGCATGAAGGCGTGGTCCTTGCCGCAGAGCTCGGAGCACTGGCCGAAGTAGACGCCCTCCTTCCCCTCCTCGACCTCGAACCAGAGTTCCGCGAGGCGGCCCGGAACGCCATCCTGCTTCACGCCGAATGAGGGGATCGTCCACGAATGGATGACGTCGGCCGCGGTCACCTGCATCAGGATCTTCCTGCCGGTCGGCACGACGACGGCCGTGTCGGTCGCCAGCCGGAACAGTTCCGGCCCGTATCCCGCCGCCTCGAGTTCGTCGGGCCGCAGCATGAAGCTGTCGAACACGATCCCCTCGTCGGGATACTCGTAGCTCCAGTACCACTGGTGGCCGGTCGCCTTGATCACGACATCCGCCTCGGGCATGATCTGCTGCTTGAACAGCACCGGCAGCGAGAAGCCCCCGATCAGGAACAGGATGGCGATCGGCACGACCGTCCAGACGAATTCGAGGGGCTGGTTGTGGGTGAAACGCGCGGGCTGGGGATTGGCGCGGCGGTTGTAGCGCAGGATCACGATCGCCAGGAGCGCCAGCACCAGGATGCAGATCCCGGTGATGATCACCAGGATGAATCCGTCGAGCCACTGAAGGTCGCGGGCGAGCTCGGTCGCCGCCGGCTGGAACCCCGTCCCCCGATCGACCGGCGCGCCGATGACCGGCAGGTTGTCGGGCAGCGTCTGGGCTCCGGCGGCACCGGCCGCGGCGGCAACGGCGACGGCGACAGCAGCGACGATCCTCGAGAAAATGCGCATCGTGGTTCCCTTGTCTCGACGGGCCCCTGCCTGCCGGTCCGCGTGCGGGCGCTGCGCCGGAGGCCGGGCTGGTCCGGGGTGACTCCCCGTTGTATCCCGTGACGGTCAAAACCATATTGCGGGGCGCAGGACAAGCGAAACCGTTGCGGCAAACGGACGCTTTCGGCCGCCCACCGACCGGAGACCCCAGGCATGGACAGCGCCCCCTTCCGCCCGTTCGAGACCCATCTCGACGAGGGCCGCGCGCTGGCCCTGCTGCGCGCCGCGACCGCGGGGGCCGACGATGGCGAGCTGTTCCTGGAACGCACCGCATCCGAGACGCTGGTGCTCGACGACGGACGGATCCGCTCGGCGACCTACGACGCCGCGGAGGGCTTCGGGCTGCGGGCCGTCCGGGGAGAGGCGACGGGCTACGCCCATTCCACCGAGATCTCCGAGGCGGCGCTCGCCCGGGCGGCGGAGACCGCGCGGCTGGCAGTGGGCGACGGCGGCGGCACGCTCGCCCTGCCCCCGGCGGCGACCAACCGTCGGCTCTACGGCGACGCCAATCCGATCGCCGGCGCCCCCTTCGCCGCCAAGGTGGACGCGCTGCGCGAGATCGACGCCTTCGCGCGCGCCCTCGACCGCCGCGTGGTGCAGGTGTCGGCCACGCTTTCGGCGACGCACCAGGAGGTGCAGATCCTCCGCCCCGAGGGCCTGCACGTCGCCGATACCCGGCCGCTCGCGCGGCTCAACGTCTCGGTCATCGTCGAGGAGAACGGGCGGCGCGAGCAGGGCGGCACAGGCGGCGGGGGGCGCCACGGCATCGAGCTTCTGCTCGACCCCGAGCGCTGGCAGGCGATGGTCCGCGAGGCCCTCAGGATCGCGCTCGTCAACCTGCGGGCCGAACCCGCTCCGGCTGGGGTGATGGATGTCGTGCTCGGTCCCGGCTGGCCGGGGATCCTGCTGCACGAGGCCGTGGGCCACGGGCTGGAGGGCGATTTCAACCGCAAGCGGACCTCCGCCTTCGCGGGGCTGCTCGGCCGGCGCGTGGCGGCGCCGGGCGTGACCGTCGTCGACGACGGCACGATCGAGGGCCGGCGCGGCTCGATCAGCGTTGACGACGAGGGCACGCCCTCGGGCCGGACGGTGCTGATCGAGGACGGCATCCTTGCCGGATTCCTTCAGGACCGGCAGAACGCGCGCCTGATGGGCGTCGCCCCGACCGGGAACGGCCGGCGGCAGAGCTTCGCCCACGCCCCGATGCCGCGGATGACGAACACGGTGATGCTGTCGGGCGATGCCGACCCCGAGTCGATCGTCGCGGGGCTTGCCGACGGGATCTACGCCGTGGGCTTCGGCGGCGGCCAGGTCGACATCACCAACGGCAAGTTCGTGTTCTCCTGCACCGAGGCCTACCGGGTGCGCAACGGGCGTGTCGGCGCCCCGCTGAAGGGCGCGACGCTGATCGGCGACGGCCCGACCGCGCTTCTGAACGTGCGGGCGGTCGGCAACGACATGGCGCTCGACCCCGGCATCGGCACCTGCGGCAAGGCGGGCCAGTGGGTTCCGGTCGGCGTCGGCCAGCCGACGCTGATGATCGGCGGGCTGACCGTGGGCGGCTCGGCGGCCTGACCGGGTGCCGCGCGAATCGGCGGACGCCGGGACCAGGCCGCCCGGGGGCCCGAGGTGTCGCCGACCGCAGGCGAGCAGAATCAACCGCTTGGAGGCTCTGCGACGGCTCCCGCAGTCGCCGGAAGCCGGCTGGCGGCAAGGCTTCTGCGGCGTTTACGGCATGTTAAGGATGCGGGTGCTAGAGCTTGCCTCGTGATCAGACGGAGCGGCGGGTTCAAGGAATGTTTTCTTCCCCACCCCCCCTCGCACCACCCACCACGGAAGAAGATGCTCTCCGCTGGCTCCGTCTGGTCCGCTCCCCCCGCGTCGGCCCGGCAACCTTCTTCCGCCTGACGGCCGAGCACGGCTCGGTCGCCGCGGCGCTCGATGCGCTGCCGTCGATCGCCCGCGCAGCGGGTGTGGAGGACTATGCCCCCTGCCCCGCCTCCCGCGCGGCGGCGGAACTGGCCGCGGGCCGCAAGGCGGGCGCGCGGCTGCTCTGCCTGGGCGATGCCGACTATCCGCCGCTTCTCGCCGAGATCGCCGATCCGCCGCCGCTGCTCTGGGCGCTGGGGGACACCGCCCTGCTCGGCCGCCCGGCGGTGGCGATCGTGGGCGCCCGCAATGCCTCGAGCCTCGGTCTGCGGATGGCGAAGGCGCTGGCGCGGGGCCTGGGCGAGGCGGGCTGCGTCACCGTCTCGGGGCTGGCGCGCGGGGTCGATGCCGCCTGCCATCTTGCCTCGCTGGAAACCGGGACGGTCGCCGTCGTCGCGGGCGGCGTCGATGTCGTCTATCCGCCGGAGAACGCGGCCCTCGCGCGGGACGTCGCTGCACGCGGCCTGATCCTGTCGGAACAGCCGATGGGGCTCGAGCCGCTGGCGCGCCACTTCCCGCGGCGCAACCGCATCGTCGCGGGGATCGCGCGCGCGGTCGTGGTGGTCGAGGCGGCGGCGAAATCCGGCAGCCTGATCACCGCGCGCCTCGCGCTCGAGCAGGGGCGGGAGGTCATGGCGGTGCCGGGGCATCCGTTCGATGCCCGCGCCGGAGGCTGCAACCAGCTGATCCGCGACGGCGCGGTGCTGGTGCGCGGCGCCGGGGACGTGCTCGCAGCGCTCGACGGCGGGCTGCATGCCGGGCGCCCGCGGCATGCGGCGCCGCAGCCTGGGCCGGCCGCGGCGGGAGACGACGCGGCCGGAGACGACGCGGCACCGCCCCGAGGCGGGCCCTGCCCTGGCGAGGCGGCCGCTGCGGCGCGCGGCGCCGACGGGCCCCGGCGGCCGGCAGGGTCGACGGATCGGGCCCTGTCTCTTATACACATCT
>JANZZL010000109.1 GCA_026419405.1 Paracoccaceae bacterium
AGATGTGTATAAGAGACAGTACCAGCACCGCGTGCTGTTCTGGGGCATCCTCGGCGTGATCGTGCTGCGCGGCATCATGATCGGCCTCGGCGCGACGATCGTGGACCAGTATCACTGGGTCCTTCACGTCTTTGCCGTCTTCCTGATCCTGACCGGGATCAAGATGCTGTTCGTCGCCGGCAAGGAACCCGAGGTTGGGGAGAACGCGCTGATCCGCCTGCTGAAGCGCCGCATGCACGTGACCGACGAGATCCGCGGTCACGCCTTCTTCGTGCGTCAGCCGCATCCCGGGACGGGACGCATCACCCGCTACGCGACGCCGCTGTTCCCGGCGCTGGTCATGATCGAGATCGCCGACCTGATCTTCGCGGTGGATTCGGTTCCCGCCGTGTTCACGATCACGACCGACCCCTACATCGTCTACACCTCGAACATCTTCGCCATCCTCGGCCTGCGCGCGCTCTACTTCGCGCTGGCCGCGATCCTGCACCGCTTCGCCTATCTGAAATACGCGCTGTCGCTGCTGCTGGTGTTCATCGGCTCGAAGATCTTCGTCGCCGACCTGATGGGCTGGGAGAAGTTCCCGCCCGTCTGGTCGCTGGGCATCACCTTCGGCATCCTCGGCGCGGGGATCGCCTGCTCGCTCTGGAAGACCCGCCGGGGCGGAGGCGCGGGCGCCGAGGCGGAGGCGGTGCGGCGGATGCCGGCCCCGCGTGAGGCGGGGCGGCGCCCCCGCTAGCGCAGCCGCACCGTCGCCGCGGCCGAGCGGCCCTCGGCGTCGATCACCGAGAGGCGCACGAAGCCGGGGCCGAGGCCCTCGACAAGCTCCTGCCGCTCGTGGCTTGCCACCGCCACGGGCCGGCCGTCGGCCAGCCAGGTGAAGGGCGGGGTGCCGCGCTCGACCTTGAGCGCGAGCGCCCCGCCGGCCGCCTCCACCTCGGCGCCGTCGGGCGGAAAGGCGAGGCGCGGGGCATCCTCTGCGGCGGCGAAGAGCGCGTCGCGCGGCCGGAAGCGGCGCAGCGGCTCGGGCAGCTCGGCCCCGGTGACGGTGAGCGCGGCGGGCGGCGGCGGCGGCAGTGGCGCGAGCGCGGGCTTCAGCCGCCGGAAGGCGTCGAACAGGACCGGCGCGGCCGCCTCGGCCCCGAAGGCGCCGGGCACCGGCGTGCCGTCGGGCCGGCCCATCCAGACGGCGATCACATGCGCGCCGTCGAAGCCGATGGCCCAGGCGTCGCGGTGGCCGTAGCTGGTGCCCGTCTTGTAGGGCAGGCGCGTCCAGGGCCGGCCGGCGGGCGGGGGAACGCCGGCCAGGATGTCGGCCACGTGCCAGGCGGCCTCGGGCGAGATCACCGCCGGGCGCGGCGCGGCCTCCGGCGGGGCGTCGAGGTCGTGGCGCAGCACGACCGGCGCCCCGCCGCGGGCGATGGCGGCGTAGATCGCGGCGAGGTCCTCGAGCGTGAGCCCCACGCCACCGAGCGCCACGGCAAGGCCGGGCTCGCCCCCCGGCGGCAGCACCGGCGCGGCGCCGGCGCGGCGCATCCGGGCGATGAGCTTGGCCGGGCCCAGCGCCTCGGCGAGGCTGACAACCGGGATGTTGAGCGAGGCCTGGAGCGCCTGGCGCACGGTGACGGTGCCGCGGAAGGTGCCGTCGAAGTTCTGCGGCCGGTAGCGGCCGAAGGCCACGGGGCGGTCCTCGATCAGCGTCTCGGGATGCGCCAGCCCCTCGTCGAAGGCGAGGCCGTAGACCAGCGGCTTGAGCGTGGAGCCCGGCGAGCGCAGCGCGCGCGTCATGTCCACGTAGCCCTCGCGGGCGTCGTCCAGATAGCCGGCCGAGCCGACCGAGGCGAGCACCTCGCCGCTGCGGTGGTCGATGACGAGGATTGCGGCCGAGACGCGGTCGCCCTGGCCGCGCACCGCCTCGGCGGCGAGCGCCTCGAGCCGCGCCTGGAGGCCCGCATCGACCGTCAGCCGGTGGACGGCGCGCTGCGGCGCCGCGGCGCGGGCGCGGTCGGCGAGGTGGGGGGCAAGCGCGGGGAAGGGGCGGCGCGCCGCGGGCACGGCCTCGCGCCGGGCGGCGGCGGCGCGCTCCTCGGTCAGCACGCCCGCGCGCACCATGCGCGCCAGCACCCGGTCGCGCGCCGCGCCGGCCGCGGCGGGATGCCGGTCGGGGCGGCGGGTCTCGGGGCGCTGCGGCAGGGCGACGAGCAGCGCGGCCTCGGCCGGGGTCAGCCGCCGCGGCTCCTTGCCGAGCCAGGCGCGGGCCGCGGCGCGCACCCCCTCGAGGTTGCCGCCGAAGGGCGCGCGGTTGAGGTAGAGGGCAAGGATCGCGTCCTTCGTCAGCCGCCGCTCGAGCGCGAGCGCGAGCCGCATCTGCCGGAGCTTGCCCGCCCAGGTGCCGGTCGGCCCGTCCTCGAGCAGCCGGGCGACCTGCATCGTCAGCGTCGAGCCGCCCGAGACCACGCGGCCCGCGCGCAGCGACTGCCAGGCGGCGCGGACGAGCGCGCGCGCATCCACCCCGGCGTGGCGGCGGAAGCGGCGATCCTCGTAGGCGACGAGCATCTCGAGGTAGAGCGGATCGACCGCTTCCGGCGCGACCGCGAGCCGCCAGCGGCCGTCGGCCACGGTATAGGCGCGCAGCAGCGTGCCGTCGCGCGCCAGCACCTCGGGCGAGGCGGCGGCGACGAGCGGCGGCAGCTCGGTGGCGTCGATCCAGCGGTCGAAGGCGTCGCGGGTCCCGGCGCCGAGGGCGAGGAGCCCGACCAGCGCGATGAGCCCCCGGCGCCTCATCCCGTCGTCACTCCGTCACGGTCACGCGGCCCGCCCCTGTCCAGGCCGTGAACTCGGGGCGATACATGTCCTCGACGCTTGCCGCCGGGTGGCGGAAGCTGCCGGGCGAGACCGCGCGGACGATGTAGGCCAGCCGGAAGGGCTGGTCGCCGTAGTGGTCCACGGCCGCCAGGAACCGGTCGGCGCGGAACTCGGCATGCCGGGCCTCGGCCGGCTCCAGCCAGTCGAGCGCGCGGATGTCGCCGCTCCGGATCAGGTTGGGGTTGTCGATCTCGAAGCCGGCGGGCAGCGGGTCGCTGACCATCAGCCGGGCCTCGCGCGGGCCGAGGGGGGCGACCTCGAGCACCGCGACGAGGCGGGTGCCGACGGCGACCGAGGAAGGATCGGCGGGCTCGCCCTCGAGCGTGTAGTAGCTGCGCCCGATGCGCCAGCCGTTGCCGCCCTCGGGCTCGGGCTCGGAGGGCACGCCGAAGGTGGTGAGGGTGACCGTTTCCTCGCCGGACCCGCCGTTGGTGATTGCGAGCGGCCCGGCGGCCACCCGGTCGTCGAGCACCCGCACGAGGGGCCCCGCGAGCGGCGCCCCATCGACGACGAGCGCGCCGGCGGGCCGCTCGATCAGGGCATGCGCGGCCAGCAGCGTCCAGAGC
Source organism: Paracoccaceae bacterium (assembly GCA_026419405.1). Lineage (GTDB taxonomy): Bacteria > Pseudomonadota > Alphaproteobacteria > Rhodobacterales > Rhodobacteraceae > JANZZL01. Next base: position 3,432 of record JANZZL010000109.1, read on the forward strand.
GCCTCCTGCGTGCTGTGGGTGCCGGGCGCGTTGGCGATGCGCGCGGCGAGCGCCTCGCGGTCCACCGCCCGGCTGCCCGCTGCCACGGCCAGCGCCAGCACGCCGGCGGCGTCGCGCAGCACCGTGCCGTAGTCGGCGCGCCAGAGCGTCTCGTCGGGCGCCGGCCCGTCGAGCAGCGCCTCGGCCCGGGCGAACATGGCGTCGGCGCGCGTCGGATCGCCGTAGGCGGCGAGCGCCGCGCCGAGCTGGGCGGCGGCAAGCGGGGTGGCGAATTCGTCCCCCTTCACGTCGGCGTAGTAGCGCAGGTCGCCCACCGCCGCCGCGCCCTCGCGCGCCAGCACGAAGAGCGCATAGGCGAGGTCCTGCCCGCCGGCCTCGAAGTCGGGGTAGTAGTTCACCTGGTTGCGCAGGTTGTCCATCGCCATGCGGAAGGCGGTCTCGGGCACGGCGAAGCCCTGGGCCCTGGCGCGGCCCAGGAAGTCGGTCACGAAGGCGTCGAGCCACATGTCGCCCGCATCCGGCCCCCAGAGGCCGAAGGCGCCGTTCGGGGCCTGGGCGGTCAGCACCTCGGCGATCGCCTCCTCGACCCGCTGCCGGGCGGTGGCCCGGCCCTCGAGCCCGAGGGCGCCGGCCACCTCCTCGAAGTAGAGCAGCGGCATGGCCGCCGAGGCGACCTGCTCGGTGCAGCCGTAGGGATAGCGGTCGAGCGCGGCGAGCAGGCCCGGCGCGTCGAACCGCGCGAGCGGGCCGGCGGAGAGCACGGCGCTGCCGGTGCCGGGGACAAGGCCGGCGAACACGTCGGAATCGAGCGTGAAGGTCTCGCCGGCGGCGAGCGTGAAGCGGCTGCGGCGCAGGATCGGCGGATCGTTGACCGCGACCGGCACCGTCAGGTCCTTCGTCAGCCGCCGCCCGTCGGGCGTGGTCAGCGCGACCGAGAGCGTGGCGACCCCCGCATCGCCCGCGGTCAGCGGCACCGAGAGCGTCGCGCGGCCGCCCTCGGCGAGCTCCACCGCTTCGGGCGCGGGGCCGAGCGTGAGCCCGCGCGAGGCGGCGAGCTCGAGCGCCATGCGCCCGGCGGGGCCCTTGGCATGCGCGATCTCGAGCAGCACGCGGCTTTCGTCGCCGGGGGCGAGGAAGCGCGGCACGGTCGCGGTGACCACGACCGGGTCGCGCACCAGGACCTCGGCCTCGGCCTGGCCGACGGCGCTGTCCGACCACGCGATGGCCATCAGGCGGACGGTGCCGTTGAAGGCGGGCAGGTCGAAGCGCGCCCGCGCCAGCCCGTCGGGGCCGACCTCGACGGGGCCGGCGAAGAAGGCGACGAGCTCCTCGGTGGGCGGCTGCCCCTCGATGCGCTTCGGGGCGAGGCCGTCGCCGCCCGAGCGGATCTCGCCCAGGGCGCCGGTCATGCCGTCGATCAGCCGGCCGTAGAGGTCGCGCAGGCCCATGCCGAGCCGGCGCTGGCCGAAGTAGTGACCCTCGGGGTCGGGGCTCTCGAAGCCGGTGAGGTTGAGGATGCCCACGTCCACCGCCGCGATGGTGGCGAAGGCGGTCTCGCCGGGGGCGATGCCGCCGACGCGCAGCGCCACCTCGAGCGGGGCGCGCGGCTCGGCCTCGGCGGGCAGCTCGAAGGCGGCCGTGAGCCGCCGCGCGCCGGGATCGACCGCGGCATGGGCGAGGCCGAGCGCGCGCGCGGGGTTGCGGCCCGCGGCCACGTCCATCGGGCGGATGACGGTGGCGGTGACATAGGCGCCGGTGCCCCAGTCGTCGGTGACCGGGAAGGTGACGGTGTTCTCGCCCTCGGCGAGGTCCACCGCCTGCATGGCGATCAGCCGGTCGGAGACCACCGTCACCAGCCCCTTGCCGGCAAAGCGCGGCACGATGCGGACCGTGGCGGTCTCGCCGGGGCGATAGGCGGGCCGGTCGAGCGCGACGTCGAGCGTGTCGGGCGTCTCGCTGGCATCGGCCGGGGCATACCAGCCGGCGAAGAACGACACCGAACTGGCCGCGAAGCTGCCGTCGGCGCGCTCCACGCGCAGCTCGTATTCGCCCCACTGCACCGGGGCGGCGACCGACACCGCTCCGTCGGCGGCAAGCTGCGCCTCGCCCGAGGCGACGCGGGAACGGGTGGTGACCGGCTCCCAGTCCCACCGGCCGTCGATCTGATACCACTGGTAGCGCGTCTCCACCCGGTTCAGCGTCCACTTCACCGGCATCGCGGTGCGGCTGCCGTCGGGGGCGACCGCGATCAGGTCAAATCGCGCCTCGGCGCCCTCCGGCACGACACCCTCGAAGGCGGGGCGGATGCCGATCAGCGGCGCCGCCGGGGCGAGGGCGCGGACAAGCCGCCGCTCCACCGGGCGGCCCGAGCCCTCGGCCAGCGTGACGGCGAACTGCGCCTCGAGCGGGCGGTCGGCGCCCGGCACCTCGGGCAGCGCCACGGGCACCGTCGCGCGGCCCTCGGCATCGGTGCGCAGGCCGGGCGGAAGGCCGCCGTAGCGCGGCTCGAAGGGCGCGTCGTGGCGGCCGAACTGGTAGCCGGGGAAGGCGGGAAGCATGCGCGTCCCCACGAGCTGCACGCTGCCGTCGATGGCGAGGTCGGCCGCGGGCGGGCCGAAGAGGTAGCGCGCCTCGAGCGCCAGCTCGGCGGTGCCGCCGGGGGCCAGCGGCGCCTCGGGCAGGGCGAGGGTGAAGTCGATCCGCTCGGGCAGGAAGTCCTCGACCAGCACGGTCCGGCTGGCGAGCGGCGGCGCCTCGGGGTCGGCGTGGACGGCGAGCGTCCAGGCCCCGCGCGGCGCCGAGCCGGCGACCGGCATCGCGAAGACATGCCCGCCCGCGCGGTCCTCGACCGAGAGCGTGCGGGAATACTCCACCCCGTCGGGGCGCCTCAGGATCGCGGTGAGCGGCAGGCCCGCGATCGCGCGCACCTGCCCGTCGCGGGCGAGCGCGGTCGCCCGGATCGTCTCGCCCGCCCGGTAGGCGCCGCGGTCGGTGGCCAGGAACACGTCCACCGGCGGGGCGGCCGGCCGCCCCTCCACCCCGCGGTCGGAGAGGTCGAACTCGGGCTCGGTGAGCGACAGGAAGGCGAAGTCCGTCTCGCCGTCGGCGGCGGTCACGAGGCCGGGCGCCGCGCCGCCGGCGCCGCGCGTGAGCCCGGGCGGGAACACGGCATAGCCCATGGCATCGGTCTCGGCGGTGCCGAGGACGGCATTGGCGCGGCTGAGCAGCGTGAGCGTGACGCCCGCCTTGGGCGCGGCGGTGGCCAGCGAGCGGACGAAGACATGCAGCCCGTCGCTGCCCGACATGGTGGCAAGGCCGAGATCCGAGATCACGAACCACTGCGTGGCGGCGGCGGTCGCGTAGGGATCGGTGCCGGTCACCCGCGCCTGGAGCGCGTAGATTCCCGGCGGCTGGCCGGCGATCGCCTCGGCCAGCGGCAGCCGCGTCGTGGCATCGGCGTTGAGCGGCCCCTCGACCATGCCGGTGCCGCGCCAGACCTCGACGCCCACGTCGCCGGAGAAGCGCTCCTCCTGCCAGGTGTCGAGCGGCCGGCCGAAGTAGCCCTCCTGCATGGCGCGCAGGATGTTGCGGTCGGAGATCCGGCGCAGCACCAGGTCGAGGCTCGAGGCGTTTACGGTGACCACGGGCAGCGCCGCCTCGCCGCTGCGCGGCAGGACATAGGCGCGGCCGGGGAAGCGCACCGAGGGGCTGCGGTCGCGCACGTAGAGATCGAGCTCGACCGCCGCGGCCAGCCGGTCGCCGGCGGCCGAGGGCAGGCCGTTGCGGAAGGTCACGCGATAGCGCTCCCCGTGGCGCACGCCCGAGATGCAGAGCCGGCTGCCCTGCGCCTCGACCTCGGTGGCGACGGAGGGAACCTGCACGAAGGGCGCATAGTCCCCCCCCGCCTCGGCGAGCGGCTCGGAGAAGTCGGCACAGATCCGCGGCACGGCCGGATCGCTCTCGACCACGTGCTCGATGATGCGGAAGCCGAACATCGCGGCCGCCCGGTCGCGCGCCGCGGCGATGTCCTCGCGCGGCGAGAGCTCGGCCGCGAGCCTCAGCGCGGGCACCGACTCGCGGCCCCGCCCGGCCGCCTCGAGCGCCCGGCCGAGCGCGAGCAGCGCCGCCGCCCGGGTCTCGGGATCGGCGGCGCGCAGGTAGGCGTTGACCGCGGCCGAGACGGCGCGGCCGGTGCGGTTCTCGAGGATGCCGCCGCCGTCGGGGGCCGAGAGCAGGTCCTCGGCATGGGCGGTCCAGAGGTCGGCGGCGTCCGAGAGCGCCACGGCCGCGCCCGAGAAGCCCACCGCCTCGGGCCAGTTGCCCTCGGCGCGGGCGCGGGCGGCGGCCCCGGCGTAGTCGGCGGCGGAGAAGTCGCCCACGGGGTGCAGTTCGGCAAGCCGCTCGGCCGCCTCGCGCGCGGCGGCGAGGTCCTCGGCGGTCAGGAACGCCAGTTCGCCGGAGCGCGCGGCGGCGCGCGAGAGCACCTCGGCCGGCGTCTCGCGAACCTCGGCCGAGAGCGCCCCGGCGAAGGGCAGCCGCTCGCGCGCGGCCGACTTCGGGAAGCACGCCCCGGCGCGCGTGTTGAAGGTGAAGGCGCGGCAGGCAGTGTCGGCAAGGCAGGCCGCGCGGCAGGCGGCGAAGGTGGTGTCGAAGATCGGGCCGAGGTCGGCGCCGGGAAAGTCCACGTCCTGGCTGACAACGATCCGCCGTTCGGGCACGGCGGCGCCGTCCTGCTGCGCCGAGGCCGGGGCGCCAGCCGCGAGTCCGAGCCCGATTGCCGCCGCGACCAGTGCACGCATGATGGACCCTCCCGGATGCGCGCGCATCGTGCCACGGCCCCCCGGCAGGGCGCAACGACGGTTAACCTCTGCTTCACCCTGTTCTGCGACCGTCCGCCGGAACGGACGGCGGCGCCGGGCCGACCGGCGGTGAGGGGTGATGGACCTCGGCGAGAAACTGGTTCAGGAGCGGCGGGCGCGCCTTGCGGCCGAGCGGATGCTGGAGCTGAAGAGCCGCGAGCTCTTCGCCGCCAACCGCAAGCTGGCCGAGCATGCCCGGGCGCTCTCCGAGGAGATCATCATCCAGCGCCGCGTGGTGCAGGACGCGACCACGGTTGCCGAGGAGCTGCGCGGCGAGAACGCGCGCGTCCGCTCGGACCTCGACACCGCGACCCAGGCCCGCACCGTGGCCGAGCACCGGCTCTGGCTCGCGCTCGAGACGATCCGCGACGGCTTCGCGATCTACGACGCCGAGGAACGGCTGGTCGTCGCCAATTCGGCCTATCTCTCGATCTTCGAGGGGCTCGAGGAGGTCGGGCCCGGCGCGCATGCGCGCGACATCCTGAGGATCGGGATGGAGGAGGGCGTGTTCGACCCCGGCGAGCGGACGCCGGGAGAGTGGATCGACTGGGTGCTGGGGCGCTGGCGGCAGGATCCGATCGAGCCCTGCGTGATCCGGCTGTGGAACGGCCGCTACATCCGCCTGGTGGACCGGCGGGGCAACGACGGCGGCGTGGTCTGCCTTGCGCTCGACATCACCGAGGCCGTGCGGCGCGAGCGGCAGCTGCGCGAGGCCCGCGCCCGGGCCGAGGCGGCAAGCCGCGCCAAGTCGGCCTTCCTCGCCAACATGAGCCACGAGCTGCGCACCCCGATGAACGGGGTCGTGGGCATGGCCGAGCTGCTCGCCGAGACCAGCCTGACGGAGGAACAGCGGCTCTATGCCGAGACGATCCGCTCCTCGGGCGAGGCGCTCCTGCTGATCATCAACGACGTGCTCGACTACTCCAAGCTCGAGGCGGAGAAGCTCACGCTCCGGCCGGTGCCCTTCGACCTGGAGCGCCTCCTGCACGAGGTCGCCACGCTCCTGACCCCGCGCGCCTCGGCGAAGGGGCTGACGATCGCCCTCGACGTCGATCCGCTCCTGCCGGCGGCGGTGGTGGGCGACCCCGGCCGCCTGCGGCAGGTGCTGACCAACCTCGCCGGAAACGCGGTTAAGTTCACCGAGCGCGGCCACGTCGTGATCCGCGCCGCGCCGGCCGATGCGGCCTCGGGGCGGGCCGGCGTGACGCTTTCGGTCGAGGACACCGGCATCGGCATCGCGCCCGAGATGCAGGCGCACATCTTCGGCGAGTTCAACCAGGTGGAGGACGACCGGAGCCGCCGGTATGAGGGCACCGGCCTGGGGCTTGCGATCTCGCGCCGCCTGGTGCGGCTGATGGGCGGCGACATCCTGGTCGACTCCGACCTCGGGCGCGGCGCGCGCTTCACCTTCACCGTCGATCTGCCCCCGGCCCCCGGCGCCGCCCCGGTCGCGCCCCCGCTGCCGGATCCCGCGCTCCGCCGCGTCGCGGTCGCCGAGGCGGATGCCGTGCAGCGCGCGATCCTCGCCGGGCAGCTCCGCCGCCTGGGGCTCGACGTGGCCGAGATCGGGCCCCCGCCCGGCGGGGCGACCGCCGCCGAGCCGGCGGAGGAGGGCGCGGCGGACGCGGGCGGCGCCCGGGCCGGGGCGGAAGGGTTCGACGCGGTCTTCGCCGACGCCGCCTTCGCGGCCGCGCTGGCCGCACCCCGGCCGGGGCGCGGCGACCCGCTGCCCCTCGTCCTGCTCGCCGGGCCGGCCGCGCCCGCCGGCCCGCTGCCTCCGGCCGCCGTCGCCCGCCTGGTGCGCCCGGCGCTGCGGGATCAGCTCCTCGCCGCCGTCGGGGCGGACGCCGGCGCCGCCGCGGCGTGCGGGCGGCACCGGGCGCCGGCAGTGGCACCGCGACGTTCCCCGGCCGGCCGCATCCGGGTGCTGGCCGCGGAGGACAACCGCACCAACCAGCTCGTCTTCGCCAAGATGCTGAAGGACCTGCCGCTCGACATCACCTTCGCCGGCACCGGGCGCGAGGCGGTCGAGCTGCATGCCGAGCTGAGGCCCGACATCGTGTTCATGGACATCTCGATGCCCGAGATGGACGGTCGCGAGGCGACGCGCCGGATCCGCGCCGCCGAGGCCGCGGAGGGCGCCGGGCGCACGCCCGTCGTCGCCCTCACCGCCCATGCGCTCGAGGGCGACCGGGAGGAGGTGCTGGCGGCGGGCGCCGACCTCTACCTGACCAAGCCGCTGCGCAAGTCGGCGATCCTCGAGGCACTCGCGGCCTGCCTGCCGGGCTTCGCCGCCGGCCCCGGAACGCCGGATCCGGCGGTGGCCGAGGCGCCCGGAGATGCCGGCAATGCCGGCGACGCCGGCGGCGGCGGGGAGGGAGTTGCCGCCGCCGGCGCGGGCGGGACGGCGCGCGCGAGGCGCGCCTGAGCCGGGGCGCCGCCCCGTCGCGGCGCAGCGGCCGGGGCCGCTCCGCCGCAGGGCAGGGCTACTGCCGCTCGAGCCAGGCGTCGACCTCGCGCTCGGCCTCCTCCTTGCGCTTGCCGTAGCGCTCCTGGACGAGGCCGACGATCTGGTCGCGCTTGCCTTCGATGCGGTCCCAGTCGTCGCCGGTGATCTCGCCCCACTTCTCCCTGGCCTTGCCCTTGAGCTGCTTCCACTTGCCTTCGACCTGATCCCAGTTCATGGCGGTGTTCCTTTCGGTTCGGGGAGGGACGGGCCTTCACGGGCCCGACCTGAGAACGGCCGGGCCGGGGCGGCGGTTCCCGCCTTCCGCAGGGTCAGCCGCGGCGTCGGGCGGCGGTCAGCCGGAATCCGCCAGCAGGGCGAGGAAGGCCGCCCCGAAGCGCTCGGCCTTGCGCGGGCCCATGCCGGGGATGGCGGCGAGCGCCTCCGGCGTGCGCGGCCGGCGTTCGGCAATGCGCCGCAGCGTGGCGGGGGGGCAGGAAAGCGGCCTGCCGGTGCCATCCTCGCCGCGCCGCAGCGCCGCCTCGGCCGCGGCAAGCCGGTCGAACAGCGCCGCCTCGGCCCGGCCGGCCAGGCCCCGGCGCGCCGGGTGCAGCTCGGGCGGGGGCGCGCCGAGGATCACCTCGAGGAAGGCCCGGCCGTAGCTCTCGAGCTTCTTCGCCCCCACCCCCGACACGCCCGCCATCTCGTCTAGCGTCCGCGGGCGGCGCTCGGCCATCTCGATCAGGGTGCGGTCGGGGAAGACGACGTAGGCGGGCACCCCCTGCGCCTCGGCGATGGCGCGGCGCTTCGCCTTCAGCGCCGAGAGGAGCGGGGCGTCCTCCTCCGAGACCAGGGCGCGCACCACGGGCGCGGTCGCCGCCTTGCGGATCGTGTCGCGCCGCAGCGTCACCGGCACCTCGCCGCGCAGCACCGGCCGCGCGGCCTCGGTGAGCCAGAGCGCGCCATGCAGCGCGGGGTCGGGGCGCACCAGATCCCGGCCCATCATCTGCCGGAACACCGCCGCCCAGGCGGCGCGCGACAGGTCGCGGCCGACGCCGAAGGTGGGCAGCGCGTCGTGGCCGCAGGCGCGCACCCGGTCGGTGGCGGTGCCGGTCAGGATGTCGGTCAGGTGCCCGGCGCCGAAGCGCTCGCCGGTGCGCAGGATGGCCGAGAGCGCCTTGCGCACCGCCTCGGTGCCGTCGAACAGCTCCGGCGGGGCGTCGCAGAGGTCGCAGGCACCGCAGGGCTCTGCCGTCTCGCCGAAGTAGGCCAGCAGCCGCTGGCGGCGGCAGGAGACCGCCTCGGCCAGACCGAGGAGCGCGTTCAGCCGGGCATGGTCGGCCGCCTTGCGCTCGGGCGGGGCGGCGCCCTCGTCGATCTGGGCGCGGCGGAAGCGGATGTCCTCGGCGCCGTAGAGGGTGAGCGTTCCGGCCGGGGCGCCGTCGCGGCCCGCACGCCCGACCTCCTGCCAGTAGGCCTCGATCGACTTCGGCAGGGCGGCATGGGCGACCCAGCGGATGTCGGGCTTGTCGATGCCCATGCCGAAGGCGACGGTCGCCACCACGACCAGCCCGTCCTCGCGCTGGAAGCGGGCCTCGACCGCGCGGCGGTCGTCGGCCTCCATGCCGCCGTGATAGGCGCAGGCGGGATGCCCGGCCTCTGCCAGCGCGGCGGCGAGCGACTCCGTGCGGGCGCGGGTGGCGCAGTAGACGATGCCCGACTGCCCGCGCCGGGCGGCGGCGAAGTCGAGTATCTGGCGGCGCGGCTGGTCCTTGACGGCGAAGGCGAGGCGCAGGTTCGGCCGGTCGAAGCCGCGCAGGAAGGTCGCGGGCGCCCTGCCATCGAACAGCCGCGCGACGATCTCGGCCCGCGTCTCGGCATCGGCGGTTGCCGTGAAGGCGGCGAGCGGCACCCCCAGCGCGCGTCGCAGCGCGCCGATCCTGAGGTAGTCGGGGCGGAAGTCGTGGCCCCACTGGCTGACGCAATGCGCCTCGTCCACCGCGATGCGCCGGGTGCCGATGCGGCGCAGGAACTGGACCGTGCCGACCGCGGCGAGCCGTTCGGGCGCCATGTAGAGCAGCCTGAGCCGGCCCTGGTCCAGCGCGGCGAGGACCTCGGCGGTCTCGTCGGCGGTGTTGGCCGAGGTCAGCGCGCCCGCCGCGACGCCGGCCGCGCGGAGCGCCCGGACCTGATCGCGCATCAGCGCGATGAGCGGCGAGAACACCACCGTGACCCCCGGCGCCATCAGGGCGGGAAGCTGGTAGCAGAGCGACTTGCCGCCGCCCGTCGGCATGATGGCGAGCACGTCGCGGCCCGCCGCCACGGCCGCCACGATCTCCTCCTGGCCGGGGCGGAAGCCGGAGAACCCGAACACGCGGGAGAGAAGCTCCTGGTGGGGCGGCATGGCCTGCGGCGGTCGGTCTGCTCGTTGGCGGCCGACCTTGCCAGAGCCGCCGGGGCCGGGCAACCCGGCGGGCGCCCGCCTCAGTAGGCGACCGACTGCGCGATGTTCGGCAGCAGGATGTCGCGCAGGATGATGATGACGAGGAACAGCACAAGCGGCGCGAGGTCGAGCGCGCCGGTGTCGGGCAGCATCCGCCGGATCGGCCGGTAGACCGGTTCGAGCAGGCGGTTCAGACCGTCCCAGATCTGGGCAACCAGCGGCTGGCGCAGGTTCAGGACCTGGAAGTTGATGAGCCAGCTCATGATGATGTGCACGATCATGATGAAGAACGCCACGTCGAGCAGCAGGGCGAGGATCTGGATCAGCGACATCATCGGCGCGCACACTCCGGCTTCCGCCGCAGGGGTAGACAGATCGGCGCAGCTCCGCAAGCTCTGCCGCGGCGTCGCGCTTGACCCCGGCGCCGGCGCGCGCCAAGCCCGGGGCAGGAGTGCCGCGACCCATGTATCCCTTCATCCGCCTCGCCAAGGAGCTTGCCGTCCACCGCCGCGCCCCGCCGCTGAAGGTGGGCGAAACCCATGTGACGCATCTGATCTGCTGGCCCTGGGACATCGACCTGTGGCTGGAGCTGAACAACGGCCGGACCCTGACGATCATGGACCTGGGCCGGGTCGTCCTGTTCCGGCGGATGGGCGTGATCGGGGCGATGCGGGCGCGCGGCTGGGCGGGGACCATCGCCGGGGCCTCGGTGCGCTACCGCCGCCGGGTGCGGATGTTCGACCGGATCGAGATGCGCAGCCGGATCCTGGGCTGGGACGACCGCTTCACCTATGCCGAACAGTCGCTCTGGCGCGACGGCGAGTGCTGCTCGCACGCGCTGCTCAGGATGGCGATCACCGGCGGGCGGGGCATCGTGCCCTCGGCCGAGCTCGCCCGCGCCCTCGGCCTGCCCGAGCAGGGGCCGCCCCTGCCGGCCTGGGTCGCCGCCTGGATCGCCGCCGAGGCGGAGCGGCCCTGGCCGCCGATGCAGCCCTGAACGCGGCGCCGCGCTTGCGCGGCGCGCCCTTTGCGGATCATATCGCCCCCGACCGGGGCGGCCCGGCGGGCGGAGGGGCGGCATGACGGCCGAACGCAGGCGGATCTGGGGCTGGTACTTCTTCGACTGGGCCAGCCAGCCCTACAACACCCTGCTTCTGACCTTCATCTTCGGCCCCTACTTCGCCGAGGTCGCCACCGCCCACTACCTGGCCGCCGGCATGGCCGAGGGCGCGGCCAAGGCGCAGGCGCAGGCGCTCTGGGGCGTGGGGCTCGCGGCGGCCGGCGTCGCGATCGCGGTGCTCTCGCCGGTGCTCGGGGCGATCGCCGACGGCTCGGGCCGGCGGATGCTGTGGATCTGGGCCTTCTCGGTGGCCTACGTGATCGGCGCCGCGGGCCTCTGGACGCTGGCGCCAGAGGCGCCGGCGCTGACCCAGGCGGTGGTGCTGTTCTGCATCGGCTTCGTCGGCATGGAGTTCGCCACGACCTTTACCAACGCGCTCCTGCCCTCGCTGACGGACGAGGGGGAGATCGGCGCCGTCTCGGGCTCGGGCTTCGCCTTCGGCTACGTCGGCGGGCTGGCAGCGCTGATCGTGATGCTGCTCTTCTTCGCCGAGAGCGGCACAACGGGGCGCACGCTGATCGGGCTGCCGCCGGCGCTCGGCCTCGACCCCGCGGCGCGGGAGGGGACGCGCTTCGTCGGGCCCTTCGTCGCGCTGTGGTATGCGGTGTTCATGGTCCCCTTCTTCCTCTGGGTGCGCGAGCCGCGGCGCCCGCCGGGGCTGATCCGCCGGGCGGGCGAGTCGATCGCCGACCTCTGGCAGTCGGTCCGGGGCCTCCTGCACCGGCGCAGCCTGGCGGCCTATCTCGGCTCGTCGATGTTCTACCGGGATGCGCTGAACGGTCTCTACGGTTTCGGCGGCGTCTATGCGGTGGGGGTGCTCGGCTGGTCGGTCACCCAGGTGGGCGTGTTCGGCATTCTCGGCGCGGTGACCGCGGCGGTGGCCTGCTGGTTCGGCGGCAGGGCCGACCGCGCCTTCGGGCCCAGGCCGGTGATCATCGTCTCGATCCTGGTGCTGATCGGCGTCTGCCTGATCGTCGTCGGCATGAACCGGCAGGCGTTCTTCGGCGTGCCGCTGGCCGAGGCCTCGCGCCTGCCCGACATCCTGTTCTACCTCTGCGGCGGGCTGATCGGCGCCGCGGGTGGCACATTGCAGGCGGCGAGCCGCACGCTGATGGTGCGCCACACCACGCCCGAGCGCGCCGCGGAAGCCTTCGGGCTCTATGCGCTGTCGGGCAAGGCGACCTCTTTCCTCGCGCCGGCGCTGATCGCCGCGGTCTCGGCCGCGACCGGCAACCAGCAGGTCGGCATCACCCCGCTCATCGCGCTTTTCCTTCTCGGGCTCGTGCTGCTAGTCTGGGTCAGACCGGACGGAGAACGAGCAGCATGGTCCGCACCCTTGCCAGCCTCGCGCTGATCCTCGCCATTGCCGCCCCCGCCGCCGCCGCCGCCGAGGAGAAGGCCAACCGGCTGTTCGGTGCCGTGCGGACCGCCTCGGCGCACGAACCCCATGCCATCGGCAGCTATGCCAAGGGCTGCGCGGCGGGCCTGGTGCAGCTGCCCGAGACGGGTCCCACCTGGCAGGCCATGCGGCTGTCGCGCAACCGCAACTGGGGCCATCCGGTCGCCATCCAGTTCATCCAGGACCTGTCGCGCGAGGCGACGCGGCACGGCTGGGCGGGGCTCTACATCGGCGACATCAGCCAGCCGCGCGGCGGGCCGATGACCTCGGGCCACAACAGCCACCAGATCGGGCTCGACATCGACATCTGGATGCTGCCGCCGCGCCGGCTGGACCTGAGCCGGGCCGAGCGCGAGCGCATCTCGTCGATCTCGGTGCGGACGGACGACCAGCGCAGCCTCAATGGCAACTGGACGGCCGCACACCATGCGATCCTGAGGGCGGCCGCCTCGGACCCGCGGGTGGACCGGGTCTTCGTCACGCCGCCCGCCAAGATCGAGATGTGCCGCACCGCGACCCGGCGCGACCGGGAGTGGCTCCAGAAGATCCGCCCGATCTACGGCCATGACACGCATTTCCACGTGCGGCTGAAGTGCCCGCCGGGCAACCGGCTCTGCGAGACGCAGACCCCCACGGTGCGAGAGCTGTCGAAGGGCGGCGACGGCTGCGACGAGACGCTGATGTGGTGGGTGACCGACTTCCTCGAGCCGCCCGACCCGAACGCCCCGCGCCCCGATCCCGAACCGCCGCGCCGCGGCCCGCGCGACTACACCCTTGCCGACCTGCCGAGCCAATGCCGGTCCGTTCTGTCCTCGCCCTAGGGCTCGCCGCCCTGGCCGGGATCGCGCTCGACGGACAGGGCCGGGTCGCCGCCCCGGCCTGGCCGGCGCGGGAGGTGGGCCGGCACGTCTGGACGGCGGACGACCCGCGCTTCGGCGGAGTCTCGGGGCTTGAGCTCGCCGACGACGGCGAGACCTTCGCGGCCGTGACCGACCGGGGCATGCTGCTGACCGGACGGCTCCTGCGCGACGGCGCGGGGCGCCTGTCCGGCGTGGACGGAGTGCGGATCCAGCCGCTGCGCGATGCGCGCGGGGCGCCCGTCACGGGCCGCGACGCGGATGCCGAGGGCCTCGCCGTGGCGCCGGACGGCACGCTGTATGTCTCGTTCGAGGCCGAGCACCGCGTCTGGTCCTTCGCCGGACCGGGCACCCCGGCGCGGCCGCTGCCGCTGCACCCGGACTTCGCGCGGCTTCAGAACAACTCCGGCCTCGAGGCGCTGGCGATCGACCGCGAGGGGCGGCTGCTGACGCTGCCCGAGCGGTCGGGCCGGCTCGACCGGCCCTTTCCGGTCTACCGCCTCGAGAACGGGGCCTGGACGCAGCCCTTCGACCTGCCGCGCGACGGCGCCTGGCTGCCGGTCGGCGCTGATGTCGGACCGGACGGGCGGCTCTACCTGCTGGAGCGCAACTTCCGCGGCCTGCGCGGCTTCGATGCGCGCGTGAGCCGCTTCGCGCTCGGCCCCGGAGGCCCGGGACCGCGCGAGGTGCTGCTCGAGAGCCGCGCGCTGTTCCAGAACAACTTCGAGGGGATCGCGGTCTGGCGCGACGGCGACGGCCGGCTGCGCTTCGTCCTGGTCTCGGACGACAACTTCGCCTTCCCGCTGACGACCGAACTGGTGGAATACCGCCTGGCCGACTGACCTTGCCACGCGGCGGGCGGCGGAGTATGGGCACGGCGCCGCCGCGCGCAGGCCCCGCGCAGGCCCGGCGGCCAAGTCTCCGACCACCTTGTCAAAACGGAAAGCCTCGTCCCATGTCGCTCCTGTTGTCGCGCCCCCCGTCGCGCCCGCTGATCCCCGGCATCCTCGCCATGGCCGCCATCGTGCTGGCCTCGAACATCCTGGTGCAGTTCCTGTTCGGCCAGTGGCTGACCTGGGGCGCCTTCACCTATCCGCTGGCCTTCCTCGTCACCGACGTGACCAACCGCATCCACGGCCCGGCGGCGGCGCGCAAGGTGGTGGTCGCGGGCTTCCTGACCGGCGTCGCCTGCTCGCTGGCCGGCACCCAGATCGAGGGGGCGGCCGGCCCGCTCGTCACCTGGCGGATCGCGCTCGGCTCGGGCCTGGCGTTCCTGACCGCGCAGCTTCTCGACGTGGCGGTGTTCGACCGGATGCGCGCCGGGGCCTGGTGGCGCGCGCCGCTGGTCTCGACGCTGGTCGGCGCGTCGGTGGATACCGCGATCTTCTTCGCCGTGGCCTTCTCGGCGGCGCTCACCGCGCTCGAGCCGGGCAACGACGTGTCCTGGGCGAACGAGGTGCTGCCGCTGCTCGGCGCGGGGCCGGCGGTGCCGCTCTGGGTCTCGCTCGCGGTGGCCGACTGGCTGGTGAAGCTGGCGCTGGCGCTCGTCGCGCTCGTGCCGTTCCGCCTCATCGTCGGAAGGCTTGTCAAGAACGTGGTGTAAAACCTTTTGACAAACACAAGATCTGTGGCACGCTCGGACCTGTCGAAACCCTGAGAAAGGAGGTGGTCCAGTGTCTAGAGTGATATTGGAGATCGGTGTCGGGACAGTCGGGAGGATGAGGGCCTGAGGGCAGCCCCGAAGGCAATCACCACCGGTTGGGCTTGATCCTAACTGGCCCATCTCCAGGGATCTCGGGGGCCGCCTGCAACGGGCGGCCCTTTCCCTTTGCCGGCGCAGGGGCGCGCCCTTTCCCTCGCGCGGCGGCGGGCGTAGCCTTGCGCCCATGCTGCGGATCACCGACGCCATCGCCATCGAGGACTGGGAGCTGACGGAGCAGTTCGTCCGCGCCTCGGGGCCGGGCGGGCAGAACGTCAACAAGGTTTCGACGGCGGTGGAGCTGCGGTTCGAGGCCGACCGCTCGCCGAACCTGCCCGAGCCGGTGAAGCGCCGGCTGAGGCGGCTGGCCGGCCGGCGCTGGACCGCGGACGGCGCCATCGTGATCCGCGCCGAGGAGACGCGCAGCCAGGCGCGCAACCGCGAGCTGGCCCGCGCCCGTCTGGCCGAGCTGGTGCGGGCCGCGGCGGTCGCGCCGAGGCGCCGCATCGCCACCCGCCCCACTGCGGGCAGCGTGCGGCGCCGGCTGGAGGCCAAGGCCGGGCGCGGCGCGGTGAAGGCCCTGAGGGGGAGGGTGGAACCGGATGAGTGAGAGCCTGCTGGCGCGCCGCGCCCGGCTGATGGGGCCGAACGTGCCCACCTTCTACGAGACCCCGGTGCACATCGTGCGCGGCGAGGGCGTGTGGCTGTGGGACGCCGGCGGGCGGAAGTATCTCGACGCCTACAACAACGTCCCCCAGGTCGGGCACTGCCACCCGAAGGTGGTGGAGGCGATCTGCCGGCAGGCCGCGACGCTCAACACCCACACCCGCTACCTGCACGAGGCGGTGCTCGACTACATCGAGCGGCTGACGGCGACGCTCGGCCACGGGCTGAGCCAGGCGATCATGGTCTGCACCGGGTCGGAGGCGAACGACATCGCGCTGCGGATGGCCCAGGCTACGACCGGCAAGCGCGGCATCATCGCCACCGACAACACCTATCACGGCAACACCGCGGCGGTGTCGCAGCTGTCCACCCGCCGCCCGCCGATCGGGGGCTATCCGCCGCATGTCCGCTTCGTGCCCGCGCCGGATTCGCTGCGGCCGGTGGGCGGCTCGGCGGCGGAGCAGCCCCAGGCCTTCGCCCGCAACGTCGCCCGCGCCATCGCCGAGCTGGAGGATTCCGGCATCGGCTTTGCCGGCATGATCCTCTGCCCGTTCTTCGCCAACGAGGGGTTTCCCGCGCTTTCGCCCGGCTTCTTCGCCCCGACCGAGGCGGTGATCCGCCGCGCCGGCGGGATCATCATCGCCGACGAGGTGCAGCCGGGCTTCGGGCGGCTCGGCACGCATTTCTGGGGGCACGACTGGCTCGGGCTCGCCCCGGACGTGGTCACCATGGGCAAGCCGATGGCGAACGGCCACCCGGTGGGCGCCGTGGTGGCCCGGCCCGAGGTGATGGCCGCCTTCCGCGAGGCCTTCGGCTACTTCAACACCTTCGGCGGCAATCCGGTCAGCGCCGCGGCCGCGATCGCCACGCTGGAGGTGACGCGGGAGGAGGGGCTTCAGGAGAATGCCCGCGTCGTGGGCGCCCATGCGCGCGAGCGGCTGCGCGCGCTCTCCCACCCGCTGATCGGCGAGGTCCGGGGCGAGGGGCTGTTCTTCGGGGTGGAGTTCGTGACCGACGACCGCATGACCCCCGCCAGCGCCTTCACCGCGCGGCTGGTGGAGCGGATGCGCGAGGCGGGCGTGCTGCTCAACCGCATCGGCCGGCACGGCAACACGCTGAAGATCCGCCCGCCGCTGCCCTTCTCGCGCGAGAACGCCGACCTGCTGGTGGACAGCCTGGAGCGCGCGCTGGCCCAGACCCCGGTGCCCGCATGACGCCGCAGGAGGCCGGGGCGCTCGCGGCCGAGGCGCTGGCGGCCTGGGGCGGCACCGGCACGCCCCGGCTTCTGAAGCTGCGCGAGAACGCGGTCTTCGAGGTGGCGCTGCCCGAGGTGGGCCGCGCCGTCCTCAGGCTGCACCGGCGCGGCTATCAGAGCGAGGACGCGATCCGCTCGGAACTGTGGTGGATGGGCGCCCTGGCTGACCGCGGGCTCGGCGTGCCGCGGCCGCTGGCGACGCCCGGCGGCGAGGGAATCGCGCATCTGGCCGACGGACGCATCGCCTCGATGCTGACCTGGGTCGAGGGCAGGCCGATCGGCGCCGCGGGGGTGCCGCTTCCGGGCGACGGCGCGGCGCAGCTGCGGCTGCATGCCAGCGTCGGCCGCGCGGTGGCCGAGCTGCACGTGGCGACCGACCGGCTGACCCTGCCGCCGGCCTTCCGGCGTCCGCGCTGGGATGCCGAGGGTCTGGTGGGCGAGGCGCCGTTCTGGGGCCGGTTCTGGGAGCACCCCGCCGCCACCCCGGACGAGCGCGCGCTGCTCACGCAGGCGCGGCACGCGGCTGCGGCGCGGCTTGCGGACTATGCCGCGGGCGGCGCGGACCAGGGCCTGATCCACGCCGACGTGCTGCGCGAGAACGTGCTCCGGCAGGGCCACCGGGTCGCGCTGATCGACTTCGACGATTCCGGCTGGGGCTTCCGGCTCTACGATCTCGGCACGGCGCTCAGCCAGTGCCTGGACGAACCGCACCTGCCCGCGATCGTCGAAGGGCTGATCGAGGGCTACGCCACCGAACGTCCGCTTTCGCCCGCCGACCTCGCGATGCTGCCCTGGTTCACCGCGCTGCGCACTTTCGCCTCGGTGGGCTGGACGATGCCGCGGCTTGCCCCGGACGACCCGGTGCACCGCCGCCACCTCGACCGCGCGCTGCGCGCCGCCCGGATCCTGCTGGACGGCGGCGACCTCTTCGCGCCGCCCTGAGCGCCGCCCTGAGCGCCGCCGGCCGAAGTGGCCCGGTCAGGCGCGCACGAGGGCGCCGAAGATCCGGTCCCGGTGCTCCTCGAGGTAGATCCGCAGCCAGGGGGTGAAGCGGTAGGGCCAGCGCGCGACCCGCGCGCAGAGGTCGTGGAAGCCGACCCACTCGACCGCCATGACCTCGGCGGGGTTCGGCTCGACCCGCGGTCGCCCATGGGCCGGCGCGAGGAAGATGTCGACCACCTCGTGCTCGGTCATGCCGCCGCCGACATCGGCGCGGTATTCCACCCGGTCGCGGAACACCGGGTAGAGCCCGGTCAGGCCGAGTTCCTCGCGCAGCCGGCGCACGGCGCAGTCCTGCGGGGCCTCGCCCCAGAGGGGATGCGTGCAGCAGGTGTTCGCCCAGAGGCCGGGCGTGTGATACTTGCCCAGCGCCCGACGCTGGATCAGCACGTCCTCGCCGTCGGTCACGAAGACCGATACCGCCTTGTGGCGCAGGCCCCTGCGGTGCACCTCGAGCTTCTCGACCGGGGTCAGGGTGCCGTTGACCCAGGCCGGGATCGTGTCTGTCATGTCGCGGTCGCCGGCAGGAGCCCGGTGAGATGTCCGATGTTCTTCAGCCCGATCTTGAGGTGCGCCAGCGGGCGGGCGCGGACCAGCTTCTTGTTCATGTAGGCCTCGAAGGTCAACCTCTGCACGTCGACATCGTGACACAGGCTGACGAAGCGTTCGCGCCGCTCGTCGGAGCGGTAGTAGGCATCCTGCATCGCGCCGAGCACGCGGAACACGGTCCCGTGCTCTTTCAGGAACAGCCTGCGCGCGAGCCCCAGGTCCTTCGCGCGGCCCGAGGCCAGGCAGGCCTGCGCCGCCGTCGCCGCCACGCGCCCCCCGACCATCGCGTAGTAGATCCCCTCGCCGGAGGAGGGCGCGACCACGCCCGCCGCATCGCCCGCGAGCACCACGTCGCGGCCGTTGTCCCAGCGGTCGAGCGGCCTGAGCGGAATCGGCGCGCCCTCCCTGCGGATCGTCTCGCAGGCGGAAAGGCCCGAGGCGGCGCGCAGCCGGGCGGTGGCCTTCTTGAGGTCCACCCCGTCGCGGCCGGTGCCCATGCCCACGCTGGCCTGCGGCCCGTGCGGGAACACCCAGCCGTAGAAGTCGGGGCTGATCCGGCCGTCGTAGACCACGTCGCAGCGGACCGGGTCGTAGTCGCCCGCCGCCTCGGGGGCGCGGATGATCTCGTGGTAGGCGATGACATAGGGGATGCGGTCGCCGCCCGGCACCTCGGCGCGCGCCACGTCGGACCGGGCGCCGTCGGCCCCGATGACCAGGCGGGTCGCGACGACGCGCTCCTCACCGCTGGCCTTGTCGCGCCAGACGACGCGGGTCGCGCCGCCCCCGCGCTCGACCCTCAGGAAGGTGCCGGTCAGCCGCTCGGCCCCGGCGCGAGCGGCGCGGGCACGCAGGAACTCGTCGAAATGCTCGCGGTCCACCATGCCGACGAAGCCGCCCTCGATGGGAATGTCCACCCGCCGCCCGCTCGGCGAGATCATCCGGGCGGTGCGGATGCGGGCGACGATCTGGCTGTCGGGGATGGCGAAGTCGGCGATCAGCCGCGGCGGGATCGCCCCGCCGCAGGGCTTGATCCGGCCGGCGCGGTCGAGCAGCGCCACCTTCCGCCCCGCCCGGGCAAGGTCCTCGGCCGCCGTCGCGCCCGCGGGTCCGCCGCCCACCACCACCACGTCGAAGGACATCGCCTCACTCCCCCGGAACCAGATCGCGCATTGCCCGCCGCGGCCCCGGCGCGCCGATGATCCTGAGCGCCATCGCGGCGGCGGCGAGGAACAGCGCGGCCTCGAGGCAGAACACCAGGCCGAAGGCGGCGGCATCGCCGAGCCCGAGGCGGCAGAGGTCCGCCAGCCCCGCGCCGGCGAGCCCGCCGAAGCCCGCGGCGATCGCCTGCGCCGCGCCCCAGAGGCCCATGCGCGTGCCCTCGCGCCGGCCGCGGCCCTCGCCCGCGAGCGCCATCATCGAGCCGATCGCCGCCACCGCGAAGACGCCGTTGAAGACGCCCAGCGCCACCACGGCCGCCATCAGCGGCCCGCCGGTCTGGCCGAGCAGCGTGATCGCCGCGAGCGCCGCGGCCGAGCCGAGGCAGCCCGCCGCCACCCAGGCCCGCAGCGAGCCGATGCCGAGCCCCGTGGCCGCCACCCCGACCAGCACCATGCCGAGGAACACCCCGCCGTTCTGGGCGCCCGAAAGCTGCGTCGACTGCCCCGGCGTGTAGCCGAAGACGAGCCCGGCGTAGGGTTCCAGGATCAGCTCCTGCATGAAGTAGGCGGTCATCGCGAGGAAGACGAAGAGCGTGAAGTTCCGCGCCCGGCGCTCGGCCCAGACCTCGGCCAGTCCCGCGCGGAACGGCATCGGATCGGGCTCCGCCCGGGCGGCGACGCGGCGCTCGATCCCGGCCACGGCGAGCGCGCCGAGCGCCACCGCGCCGACGCAGACGGCGGCGACGATGCCGAGCAGCCGGGCGTCGGAATAGGGATCGAGCAGGGCGCCCGCCACCCCGGCCGTGACCGCGATGCCCGCGATCATCATCAGCCAGGTGATCGTGGCCGCCGCGGCGCGCCGGCGCGGATGCGTCGCGGTCGCCAGCAGCGCCAGCAGCGAGGTGCCCGAGGCGCCGACGCCGAGGCCGATCAGGGCATAGGCGATGACCGAGACGGCGAGGCCGGCCGCGAAGGCCCCGTCGATCAGCGTCACCGCCCAGGCCGCGAGCAGCGCGCCGGCCGCCAGCACGGCCATGCCCCCCATGATCCAGCGCGTCCGGTGGCCGCCGGTGTCGCTCAGGAAGCCCCAGTTCGGCCGGGTGATCTGGATGCCGTAGTGCAGCGCCACCAGCGCGCCGGGCAGCACGGCGGGCAGCGCCAGCTCCACCACCATCAGCCGGTTGAGCGTGGAGGTCGTCAGCACCACGATCGCGCCGAGGCACATCTGGACGAGGCCGAGCCGGACGATCGAGAGCCAGGAGAGCGTCATGCCATGCCCCTCAGCGCGAAGGCCGTCACCATCATGCCGGTCACGTAGAGGCCGACTCCGGTGGCGTTGTACCAGGGCGCCCGGCCCCTGGGGTCGGTCATCAGCACCGCCATGCAGGCCGCCTGCGCCATCAGCAGCACGGTGATCGCCACGCCGAACCAGACTCGGTCCCAGGCGAACATCAGGAACACGAGCGCGATCTGCGGCGCGGCCATCACCCAGCAGGCGAGCCGCGCGGCCTTCGCCGGGCCCAGCGTGACGGGCAGCGAGCGCACGCCCGTCTGCCGGTCGCCCTCGAGCGCCTTGAAGTCGTTGAGCGTCATGATTCCGTGCGCGCCGAGGCCGTAGAGGACGGCGGCGATCAGCACCGGCCAGGAGGGCGCGCCGGCAGACAGCACCGCGGCGCCGGTGATCCAGGGCAGGGTCTCGTAGGACAGCCCGACGAGGCCGGGGCCGAGCCAGCCCGACCGCTTGAGCCGCACCGGCTCGGCGGAGTAGGCCCAGGCCGCAAGCACCGCGAGCACGGTGGCGCCGAAGCCCCAGCGCCCGAGCAGCCAGCCGAGCGCCAGCGCCGCCGCGCTCATCGCCAGGGCCACCCAGAGGCCCCAGCGCCCCGGCACCCGGCCGGAGGGGATCGGCCGGTGGGGCTCGTTGATCGCATCCACATGCCGGTCGCACCAGTCGTTGGCCGCCTGGCTCATGCCGCAGACCACGGGGCCCGCGAGCAGCAGGCCGAGGACCACCAGCGCCCACTGCCCCGAAGGCGCGGCGCCCGAGGAGACCGCGCCGCAGAGGTAGGCCCACATCGGCGGGAACCAGGTGATCGGCTTCAGCAGCTCGAGCAACGCCGGGAGCTCGGGCAGGCGGCGGGGCGTATGTAAACTTGTGCTGACAGTCATCCTGTCAGCAGACTAGCACAGTTTTCCCGCCGGCCATCAGGAATCTCACGGGGCTGCGACGGAATGTGTCAGCTTCGGCTGACAGCCCCGCACCAGACCGCCGCCCTGCCGGGGGCGCGCCGCCGCCCGTCAGCGGCGCGCGGCGAGGGCCGCCTCCACCACTGCCACCGCGCGGGCGACGGCGTCCTCGATGCCGAGGTCGGTCGTGTCGAGAACCACCGCGTCCGCCGCCGGCCGCAGCGGCGCCGTCGCGCGCTCCGAATCGCGCCGGTCGCGCTCGCGCAGATCGGCCAGCACCGCGGCCTCGGTCGTGTCCACGCCCCTTGCCGCCAGCTCGCGGAAGCGGCGTTCCGCGCGGCGCGCATCCGAGGCCACGACGTAGAGCTTCACCTCGGCCTCGGGGCAGATGACGGTGCCGATGTCCCGCCCGTCGAGCACCGCGCCCCCCTCGCGCCGGGCGAAGGCGCGCTGGAAGCCGACGAGCGCCGCGCGCACCTCGGGCAGGGCGGCAACCCGGCTCGCCGCCTGTCCGACCTCGGGCGCGCGCAGGTCCTCGCCCGACAGGTCCGCCTCGGTGAGGCCCCGCGCCGCCTCGGCCGGCGGCATGCCCGCCAGCACCTTCCGCGCCACCGCCCGGTAGAGCAGCCCGGTGTCGAGATGCGCAAAGCCGAATCGGGCCGCGACCGCCCTCGCGATCGTCCCCTTCCCGGCCGCCGCCGGCCCGTCTATCGCCACGGTGAAGCGCACCGCTCCTTCCTCGCATCCCGCGCGCCCGTCCGCGCGCGATGGGCCTTCCTCTTGTCCCAAATACGCCGGGGGTCCGGGGGCGGAGCCCCCGGCCCGGCCTCACCCGCGCGCGATCCCGGCACCGAGACCGCGCATCAGCTCCTCGAAGGACGGGAACGAGGTGGCGATCGGCGCGCCGTCGTCGATCCCCACCGGGGCCTGCGCGGCAAGCCCCAGCACCAGGAAGCTCATGGCGATGCGGTGGTCGAGACGGGTTCGCGCGGTCGCGCCGCCGGGCACGCCGCCGGGGCCAAGCCCGTGCACCACCAGCATGTCCTCCGCCTCCTCGACGCGCACGCCGCAGGCCTCGAGCCCGCGCGCCATGGCGTCGATCCGGTCGCTTTCCTTCACCCGCAGCTCGCGCACGCCGCGCATCACGGTCGTGCCCTCGGCGAAGGCGGCCACCGCCGACAGCACCGGGAACTCGTCGATCATGCTCGCCGCCCGCTCGGGCGGCACCTCGATGCCGCGGAGCGCCGAGGCGCGCACGCGCAGGTCGGCCACCGGCTCGCCGCCCTCCTCGCGCGGGTTCAGGAAGTCGATCGCGGCCCCCATCTCGACCAGCGTGGTGTAGAGCCCGTTGCGCGTCGGGTTCTGGCTGACGCCGGGCACGAGGATGTCCGAGCCCTCGACGATCAGCGCCGCGCAGACCGGGAAGGCCGCCGAGGACGGATCGCGCGGCACCGCGACCGACTGCGCCACGAGCTCGGGCTGGCCGGCCAGCACGATCGCCCGGCCCTCGGGCGTCTCCTCGATCCGCAGCGCCGCGCCGAAGCCGCGCAGCATCCGTTCGGAATGGTCGCGCGTCGGCTCGCGCTCGATCACCACGGTCTCGCCGGGGGCGTTGAGCCCGGCGAGCAGCACCGCCGACTTCACCTGCGCGGAGGCGACCGGCAGCGCGTAGCGCACCGGCACCGGCTCGGCCGCGCCGACGACCGTCATCGGCAGCCGCCCGCCCTGCCGCCCCCAGGCGCGGGCACCGAACAGCGAGAGCGGCTCGGTCACCCGGCCCATCGGGCGCTTCACCAGGCTTGCGTCCCCGGTGAAGGTGGCGGTGATCGGCGTCGTCGCCATCGCGCCCATGATCAGCCGCACGCCGGTGCCGGAATTGCCGCAGTCGATTACCCGGTCGGGCTCGGCGAAGCCGCCGACACCGACGCCGTGCACCCGCCATTCGCCGGGGCCGAGCCGCTCGACCCCGGCCCCGAAGGCCTGCATCGCCTTGGCGGTGTCGAGCACGTCCTGGCCCTCGAGCAGGCCGGTGATGCGCGTCTCGCCCACCGAGAGCGCGCCGAGGATCAGCGCGCGGTGGCTGATCGACTTGTCGCCCGGCACCTCGGCGGTGCCGGACAGCGGGCCGCCCCTTCGGGCGGTCATCGGAACGGGCGTGGCGTGGCCTGACATCACATCCTCGACTGGCGGCGTGGGGCGCCTCTTAGCGCAGCGCCGGGGGGTGGTAAATCCGCGATCCGCCCGGCGCTAACCGGATCGCAAGGCCGGAGGGCTATTACCGAGGCCTTCCCAGCCGAGGGAGAATGCCATGCCCCGCCCCGCCCCGATGCCCTCCCGCGCGCCGCGACAGGAGGTCACCATCCTGATGGGCCTGTTCGACGGCGCGCGGTTCCTGCGCGCCCAGCTCGACAGCATCGCCGCGCAGGAGGGCGTCGCCTGGCGGCTGCTTGCCTCGGACGACGGCTCCACCGATGCCACCCGCGCGATCCTCGCCGGGTTCGCGGCCGACCACCCCGATCGGCGGATCGTCCTGATCGAGGGTCCGGGCCGGGGGCCGGCGCCGAACTTCCTGCGGCTGATCCGGGCGGCAGACCCCGACAGCGCCCTGGCCGCGCTCTCGGACCAGGACGATGTCTGGCTGCCGGGCAAGCTCGCCCGCGCGGCGGCGGCGCTCGCCGGGGTGCCGGACGACCTTCCGGCCATCCACTGCGGCCGCACCATCCTCTGCGACGCCCGGCTGCGGCCGATCGGCCTTTCGCCGCTGTTCCGCCTGCCGCCCTCGTTCCGCAACGCCCTGGTGCAGAACATCGCCGGGGGAAACACGATGGTGCTGAACCGCGCCGCGCTTCGCCTCGCGCAGGCGGCGGCGGCCGAGGCGGGCGAGGTCGTGATGCACGACTGGTGGCTCTACCAGCTTGTCACCGGGGCGGGCGGGCTCGTCCTCTACGACCCCGAGCCGATGGTGCTCTACCGTCAGCACGGCGCCAACGTGATCGGCGCCAACGCCTCGACCGCGGCGCGGCTCAGGCGCGCCCGGATGGTCGCGGGCGGCCTGCTGCGCCGCTGGAACGAGACCAACGTCGCCGCCCTGAGCGCCTCGGCGCACCGGCTGACGCCGGAGAACCGGGCGCTGCTCGCCGCCTTCGCCGAGGCCAAGCGCGCGCCACTGCGCGCCCGTCTGGCGGGGCTGGCGCGGCTCGGCCTCTACCGTCAGACGCGCGGCGGCCGGCTCGGCTACTGGGCCGCCGCCGCGGCCGGGCTCATCTGAGGGCCGCCGGCAGGCGCCGGCCCGAAGGATCGCGGGCGGGGCCGCCTGCCCCGCCGGGGGTCAGGCCGCGGTGACCGGCAGCAGGGGTTGGCGCCCGGCCTCGGTCAGCAGCCAGGCCGAACGTCCCTCGACCGCGACGGCGCTGAGCGGCCCGCCGTAGGCCGCCCCCGAATCGAGGTTGAGGCGGTTGCCGTAATGGGTCGGCGCCTCGATCGTGGTGTGGCCGTGCACCACCAGGAAGCCGTGGTCGTCGGGCTCCATCAGGAACGGGCCACGGATCCAGACCAGATCGTCCTCGGCCTGCGCCTCGAGCGGCACGCCGGGGCGGATCCCGGCATGGACGAAGAGCGCCTCGGCGGTCCGGTGCCAGAGCGGCAGCGCCTCGATGAAGGCCAGATGCTCGGCCGGCACGCGGGCGACCGCCTCGGCATGGACCTCTGCGGGCGACCCCTCCGCGGCCGACTCCACCCCGTAGGACAGCAGCGTCCGCCGTCCGCCGAGCGGCGGCTGGAGCCAGTCGAGGTCGGGCCGCAGCGCCGGATCCTGCCAGGCGGGATCGGCGAGGAACCGCGCGAACAGCCGGTCGTGGTTGCCCTTCAGCACGATCCAGGGTGCGCCGCGGGCGACCCCGTCGATCAGGTGCTGCACCACGCCGCGGCTGTCGGGCCCGCGGTCGACCAGATCGCCCAGATGCACCACCGGCGCGCCGTCGAGCCCGTGCGCGCGCCGGTCGGCCTCGATCAGGGCATGCGCCCGCAGCAGCAGCTCGAGCTGGCCGTGGATGTCGCCGATCGCATAGACGGTCATCTCAGGCCACGTTGAACACCAGCGGCCGCACCTGCTGGAAGAGCCCGGTCGCCATCAGCTCCTCGATGACCGGCTGCGGGACCGGATCATCGAGGTAGAGAAGCGCGATGGCATCCTTGCCCCGGGCCGACCGCCCGAGGGTGAAGTTGGCGATGTTGACCCCGTTGCGGCCCATCGTCTGGCCCAGCGTGCCGATGATGCCGGGCACGTCCTCGTTGGTGGTGTAGAGCATGTGCGCCCCCACCTCGGCATCGATGTTGATGCCCTTGATCTGGATGAACCGCGGCTTGCCGTCCGAGAACACGGTGCCGGCAACCGACCGCTCGCGCCGGTCGGTGACGACCGTCAGCTTGATGTAGGCCTCGAACACGCCGGACTGCTCCTGCCGCGTGGTCGAGACCTGGATGCCCCTGTCGCGCGCGATCAGCGGTGCCGAGACCATGTTCACGTCGGGGTTCGTCGCCTTCATGATCCCGGCGATCACGGCGCAGTTCAGCGCGGCCAGGTTCATCTCGGCCACCGCGCCGTCGTAGAGCACGTTGATCGCCTTGATCGGCTCGTCGGTCATCTGCCCGACGAAGGCGCCGAGATGGTCGCAGAGCTTGAGCCACGGCCCCATCACCCGCGCCTCCTCGGCCGTCACCGAGGGCATGTTGAGCGCGTTCGAGACCGCGCCGGTCATCAGATAGTCCGACATCTGCTCGGCGATCTGGATCGCCACGTTCTCCTGCGCCTCGGTGGTGGAGGCGCCCAGATGCGGCGTGCAGACGACGTTGGGCAGGCCGAACAGCGGGTTCTCGGTGGCCGGCTCGACCGCGAAGACATCGAGCGCCGCGCCGGCGACATGGCCCGACCGGATCAGCTCGGCCAGGGCCTCCTCGTCGATCAGGCCGCCGCGTGCGCAGTTGATGATGCGCACACCCTTCTTCGTCCTGGCGAGGTTCTCGCGGGAGAGGATGTTGCGCGTCTTGTCGGTCAGCGGCGTGTGCAGCGTGATGAAGTCGGAGCGCGCCAGCAGCTCGTCGAGCTCCACCTTCGTCACGCCGAGCAGCGCCGCGCGGTCCTCGCTCAGGAACGGGTCGTAGGCGATCACCCGCATGTGCAGCGCCACCGCGCGTTCGCAGACGATGCCGCCGATGTTGCCGGCGCCGATCACGCCGAGCGTCTTGTTGAAGAGCTCCACCCCCATGAAGCGGTTCTTTTCCCACTTGCCGGCGTGGGTCGAGGCGTTCGCCTCGGGGATCTGCCGGGCGACCGCGAACATCATGGCGAGCGCGTGCTCGGCGGTGGTGATCGAGTTGCCGAAGGGCGTGTTCATCACGATGATGCCCTTCTTCGAGGCGGCGGGGATGTCGACGTTGTCCACCCCGATGCCGGCGCGGCCGATCACCTTGAGGTTCGCGGCGGCGGCGATGAGCTTCTCGGTGACCTTCGTGGCCGATCGGATGGCGAGGCCGTCGTAGCGGCCGATGACCGCAAGCAGGCGGTCCTTGTCCTTGCCGAGGTCGGGCTCGTAGTCCACCTCGATGCCGCGGTCGCGGAAGATCTGGACAGCGGTTTCGGAAAGCCTGTCGGAGACGAGAACGCGGGGTGCCATGAACATGGTCCTCGGATGGGTGGGCGGACGCCGGGCCGCGGCCCGGCCTGCGGGATGGGGGATTGGGGTCGCGCCGGCTAGGCGGCGGCGCGGCGGCCCTCGATCTCGGCGCGGTAGGCCCATTCGATCCAGGGCATCAGCGCCTCGATGTCGGCCGTCTCGACGGTCGAGCCGCACCAGATCCTGAGGCCCGGCGGCGCGTCGCGGTAGTGGCCGATGTCGAAGGCCACGCCCTCGGCCTCGAGCCGCCTGGCCACGGCCTTGGCGAAGCTAGCGTCGCCCGCCACCGCCGGGTCGGTGAACTTCAGGCAGACGCTGGTCGTCGAGGCGGTGGCGGGATCCTCGGCGAGGTTGGCGATCCAGTCGCGCGCGTCCACGAACCGCGCCACCGCGGCGGCATTGGCCTCGGCCCGGGCGATGAGCGCCGGCAGGCCGCCGATCCCCTGCGCCCAGTCGAGCGCGACGAGGTAGTCCTCGACCGCCAGCATCGACGGCGTGTTGATCGTCTCGCCCTCGAAGATGCCCTCGATCAGCCTGCCGCCCTTGGTCAGCCGGAAGATCTTCGGCAGCGGCCAGGGCGGGCTGTAGCTCTCGAGCCGCTCGACCGCCCGCGGCGAGAGGATCAGCATCCCGTGCGCCGCCTCGCCGCCCAGCACCTTCTGCCAGGAGAAGGTGACCACGTCGAGCCTGTCCCAGGGCAGATCCATCGCGAAGGCCGCCGAGGTCGCATCGCAGATGGTCAGGCCCTTGCGGTCGGCCGGGATCGGCGCGCCCGAAGGCACCCGCACGCCCGAGGTGGTGCCGTTCCAGGTGAAGACCACGTCCCTGTCGAAGTCGACCTCGCCGAAGTCCACGATCCGCCCGTAGGGCGCCCGGCGCACGGTGGCGTCGAGCTTCAGCTGCTTCACCGCATCCGTCACCCAGCCCTCGCCGAAGCTCTCCCAGGCCAGCATCTCGACCGGACGGGCGCCGAGCAGCGACCACATGGCCATCTCGACCGCGCCGGTGTCCGAGGCCGGAACGATGCCGATGCGGTGGCCTGCGGGCACGCCCAGGACCTCGCGGGTCAGGTCGATCGCGCGCTTCAGCTTCGCCTTGCCGGCAGCGGCGCGGTGCGAGCGTCCGAGCGGGGCGTCGGAAAGCAGCTCCAGCGAGTATCCGGGGATCTTGGCGCAGGGGCCGGAGGAGAAGCGCGGGTTGGCCGGCCGCGCGGCCGGGGTCGGGGTCGTCGACATGGTATCCTTCCAGATATGCGCCCCTCGTTGGGGAGGGGTGTCCCGCCGCCGGGCATAAGCCCGCGCCGGCGCTGGCGCAAGCGCGAAAATCGCGCTAGGGCGACGCGGCGTGTCCCGAAGGCGACACGCGGACGGGAAGGAACCATGTTCGTCGCCACGCTGCTCACCGACCCCGCGGCACCCCGGCTCGACGGTGCGGCCGTCGAGGCGCTGCGCCGCGCCTGGGGCGGCGGGACGGCCGTCTGGCTCGCCCGCGGCATCGCGGCTGAGTTCCCGCTGGACCGCATGCCGGACAACCGCTGGGAGGTCTGGGAGAGCCTCCAGCCGCTCGGGATCGATCTCGCGGTGCAGCCGGCCGCGGGCCGGCGCAAGCGGCTCCTCGTCGCCGACATGGATTCCACCATGATCGGCCAGGAATGCATCGACGAGCTGGCCGCCGAAGCCGGCGTCGGCCCGCGCGTGGCCGACATCACCGCCCGGGCGATGAACGGCGAGCTCGACTTCGAGGGCGCGCTCAGGGAGCGCGTGGCGCTGCTGGCAGGCCTGCCCGAGGCGGTCATCGCCAGGGTGCTGGCCGAACGGATCACCGACGCGCCGGGGGCCGCGACTCTGGTCGCCACCATGCGGGCGCACCGGGCCTACACGCTCCTCGTCTCGGGCGGCTTCACCGCCTTCGCCGACCCGATCGCACGCCGGCTGGGGTTCCACGAGGCGCGCGCCAACGTCCTTCTCGTCGAGGGCGGCCGCCTCACCGGCCGGGTCGCCGAACCGATCCTCGGCCGCGAGGCCAAGGTGGCAGCGCTCGGCGAGACCGCGGCGCGGCTCGGCCTCACCCCGGCCGAGGCGCTGGCCGTGGGCGACGGCGCGAACGATCTCGGCATGCTGGCGCTGGCCGGAACCGGGGTCGCGCTCCATGCCAGGCCGGCGGTCGCCGCGCGCTGCGACGTCCGCATCAACCACGGCGACCTGACGGCGCTGCTCTACCTCCAGGGCTACCGGGCCGAGGAATTCGCCTGATCCCTTCCCCTTGTCGCAAATACGCCCGGCGGAGCCGCCCCGAGCGCCCGGAGCGCAGCGGCGGGCGCGAGAGATGGCGCGGCCCGCAGGGCCACCGAAACGGACGACGCGCCCCGCCGTGACGGGGCGCGCCCGGGAAGGCCCGATGGCGGCCGGCGCCTATTCCGCCGGCATGCCCCTGGCGCGCCGCTTGACCGGCGCCCAGATCCGCTTGTTGGTGAGATAGAGCAGCACCGCGAGCACGGTCAGGAACAGCACCGCCTGGAAGCCCGCCTGCTTGCGCGCGGCGAGCTTGGGCTCGGCCGTCCACATCAGGAAGGCGGCGACATCGGTCGCGATCGACTCGATGTCGGTAGGCGAGCCGTCGGCGAAGACCACGTCGTCGCCGTAGAGCGGCGGAGCCATCGAGATCCAGCCGCCGGGGAAGGCGGTGTTCTCGTAGAGCACGGTGCCCGCCTCCTCCTTCTCCTCGCCGGTGTAGCCGGTGAGCAGCGAGGCGATGTACTCCGGGCCGCCGATGCCGCGGAAGAGCTGGTTGAGCCCGAGCCCGTAGGGGCCGTGGAAGCCGGCCCGCGCCTTGGCCATCAGGCTGAGGTCGGGGGCATTCGGCAGCTGGCTTTCGGGGAAATGGTCGGTCGGAACGCGCGGCCGGAAATCGTTGATCTCGGGGTCGAAGATCTCGAGCTGGGCGGCATAGGCGCGCACCTGGTTCTCGGGGATCGCGGGGCCCGTCTCGTCCGACAGGCTGCGCAGCGGCACGTGCTTGAGCCCGTGGCAGGCCGAGCAGATCTCGGTATAGACCTGCAGGCCGCGCTGGAGCTGCATCGTGTCGTAGGTGCCGAACGGCCCCTCGTGCGGGAAGGCGAAGTCCCGGACGTGGCCTTCGCCGCCCGCGGCAAGTGCCGCCGAGGCCGGAACGCCGAGCGCGAGGGCGGCGGTGAGAACGAGTTTCCTGAACATCGAAGTCATCCTTGTCCTCATTCCGCCGGGGCCGCGGCCGGGGACTTGCCGCCATGCGCGCCGCCGTAATGGGCGTTGAAATCCTCCTCGATCGTCGCGGGCTGCGGCAGCGGCTTCTCGATCACGCCGAGAAGCGGCAGGATCACGAGGAAGTAGAGGAACCAGTAGGCCGCCCCGATCAGCGCGATGATCGGATAGATGCCCTCGGCCGGCATCGCGCCCGCCCACATCAGCACCACGAAGTCGATGACCAGCAGCCAGAACCACCACTTGAACATCGGCCGGTAGCGGCCCGACCGCACGGTGGAGGTATCGAGCCAGGGGGCGAGCGCCAGCACGAGGATCGAGCCGAACATGGCCAGCACGCCGAAGAACTTGGCGTCGATGATGCCGCCGGTGAGCAGGCTGGCAAGCTGCACCACCCAGACGTCGGGCGTGAACGCGCGCAGGATCGCGTAGAAGGGCAGGAAGTACCATTCCGGCACGATGTGCGCGGGCGTCTGCAGCGGGTTGGCCTCGATGTAGTTGTCGGGGTGGCCGAGGTAGTTCGGCATGAAGCCGACGATGGCGAAGAACACCACCAGGATCACCGCAAGCGCGAAGAGATCCTTGATCACGAAGTAGGGCCAGAAGGGCACCGTGTCGCGCTCGGCCTCGGCCTTCGAGGTGCGGCGCACCTCGACCCCGGTGGGGTTGTTGTTCCCCGTGGTGTGGAAGGCCCAGATGTGCAGGATCACGAGGCCCGCGATCACGAAGGGCAGGAGGTAGTGCAGCGACAGGAAGCGGTTCAGCGTCGCATTGTCGACCGCCGGCCCGCCGAGCAGCCAGGTCTGGATCGCATCGCCGATGAACGGGATCGCGCCGAACAGGCCGGTGATCACCGTCGCGCCCCAGAACGACATCTGACCCCAGGGCAGCACGTAGCCCATGAAGGCGGTGCCCATCATCAGCAGGTAGATCAGCATGCCGATGATCCAGGTCACCTCGCGCGGGGCCTTGTAGCTGCCGTAGTAGAGGCCGCGGAAGATATGCAGGTAGACCGCCACGAAGAACAGCGAGGCGCCGTTGGCGTGCAGGTAGCGGATCATGTGGCCGCCGTTGACGTTCCGCATGATGTGCTCGACCGAGGCGAAGGCATGGTCCACATGCGGGGTGTAGTGCATCACCAGCACCACGCCGGTCACGATCTGCAGCGCCAGGCAGAAGGTCAGCACGATGCCCCAGATCCACATCCAGTTGAGGTTCTTGGGCGTGGGGATCATCAGCGTGTCGTACATCAGCGCCACGATGGGCAGGCGCCGGTGCAGCCAGCTCTCGAAGCCCGGTCGGGGTTCGTAGTGATCGTGCGGGATGCCGGACATGATCTTCCTCCCTACCCGAGCTTGATCGTGGTTGCGTCGAGGAACTCGGCCACCGGAACCGGCAGGTTCTCGGGCGCCGGACCGCGGCGGATACGGCCCGAGGTGTCGTAGTGCGAGCCGTGGCAGGGGCAGAACCAGCCGCCGAAGTCACCCGCCCCGTCGCCGATCGGCACGCAGCCGAGGTGGGTGCAGACGCCCATCATCACCAGCCATTCGCCGTTCTCGCCGAAGGCGCGGTGCTCGTCGGCCGCGGTCTCGTCCGCGGGCAGGTTCGCGTTCCGCGCGAAGGGGTCGATCAGGTCCGAAAGGGGCACCGCGCGCGCCGCTGCGATCTCCTCCTCGGTGCGGTAGCGGATGAACACCGGCTTGCCGAGCCACTTGACGGTGATCTGCGTGCCCGGCGCGACGGCCGAGACATCGACCTGGATCGAGGCCAGGGCCTGCACGTCGGCCGAGGGGTTCATCTGGTTGATCAGCGGCCAGACGGCCGCGCCGGTGGCCACGACCCCGGCTCCGGCGGTCGCGTAGAAGAGGAAATCCCTCCGGGTGCCTACGTGGTCATCTGCGTGGGACACGAGACCTTCTCCGTTCTCAGGGCCGTCCTGCCGCGGCCATGCGCATCGCCGGCCGCGGCGGACCGCGGCCTTGTCCGGGCTGGTATCTAGCCGGGTCGCCTGCCCGCGTCCAGCGGGCAATCGCCCCCGGCGGCGGGCCAACTGTCGCATCCCCGAGGATTTTCCCGGTCAGGCCGGCGCCCCGGTCGCGGCATGCCCGCCCAGCCGCTCGAGCAGCGCCCGCGCCGCGGCGAGGTCGGCCAGGAACCTGCCGCGCTCCTCCGCCCGGCGGACCGGATCGGGCTGCCTGAGGATCGCGGCGGGGTGGAGGGTGACGAACACCGGCGTGCCCTCGGCCGTCCGCTCCACCCCCCCGCGCCGCCGGAGGAGGCCGGCCCCCGTCCCGGTCAGCGCCGCGCAGGCGGTCGCGCCCATCGCCACGATCAGGCGCGGCCGGATCAGCCGCCGCTCG
Organism: Paracoccaceae bacterium; assembly: GCA_026419405.1. GTDB lineage: Bacteria > Pseudomonadota > Alphaproteobacteria > Rhodobacterales > Rhodobacteraceae > JANZZL01. Next base: position 36,339 of record JANZZL010000109.1, read on the forward strand.
CGGTCGAGCCACCAGCGGCAGGCCTCGACCTCGCCGCGCTCCGGCGACCGGTGCAGCCGGCGCCGGCCGTGCGGCGCGAACTTGAAGTGCTTGACCGCGTTGGTGACGTAGACCTCGCTGCGCCCGATGCCCGCGGCAGCCAGCGCCGCGTCGAACAGCGCGCCCGCCGGGCCGACGAAGGGACGGCCGGCGAGATCCTCGCGGTCGCCGGGCTGCTCGCCCACGAACATCAGGGCGGCTGTCGCCGGCCCCTCGCCGAACACGGTCCGGGTGGCGGGGCGGTGCAGCGGGCAGCGCGTGCAGCCGGACGCCTCGGCGCGGAGCGCGGCCAGCGCATCCGCATCGGCGGCCGGTGCGGGCCGCGCCGCCATGGCGCGGGCGGCCATCGCGCGACGGGCCGGCGGCTCGGTCGGCGGGGCCGCGCGCATCGCATCGGCCCGGCGGGGCGCCTCGCGGATCAGGCCGGGGATCAGCCGGGCCTCGGGCAGGTTCCGCCAGTACCTCTTCGGCATCTCGGCCTGCATCGCCTTCACCATCAGCCGCGCCGGATTGAAGATCGAGGCGTAGTAGACGCGCCAGAGCTCCTCGGTGGCGTCCTCGGGCGGGCGGGCGCCGGGCGCCGTCTCGACGAAGCCAAGCACCCCGCCGACGAAGCGCGCGGTCACCGCGGGCGTGGCGATCACCCAGTCCATGTCGCCGAAGCGGCGGGCGAAGAACGGGGCCGCGGCCTCGACGATCGGGTGTCCGGGCTCGAACCAGGCCGCGAAGGCGCGGCGCGGGCCGACCGGGGGGATCTCGCGGAAGCGCACGAAGGCGTGCATCTTGTGGATGTCGCGCTGCACGGCCTTCGCCTGGGCGAGGATGCGGCGGACCGCCGGGTCCGACCGGTCGGCCCAGCGCACCGCGCCCGCGCTCAGCCGGAGCACCAGGGCATAGGCGCGGGCGAACCGCTCGGGGTCGCGGTGACAGAGCGCCGTCTCGATCGCCTCGACGGCGGCGCGGGGCAGCTTCGGCGCGCGGCCGGGCGCCGAGACCGCGGGCGGTGCCCCGGCGAAGAGGTCGCCCGCGCCGGCGCCCACCCGCCAGACCACCGCCTCGGCCGGAACGCCCGCCCGGGCGAGCGCGCGCGCCTCCTCGCGCCAGGCGGCGACCGTGCCGATCACGGGCAGGACGACCTCGCGCATCAGAGCAGGCTCAGCTGCTCGGGCGGCGGGGCGAAGCGCGCGCGCAGCGCGGCCGCGTCGGTCAGGCCACGGGGCGACCAGCCGGCCGCCACGACGAAGGGCCGGGCGTGCCGCATCACCGCGCCCAGGGCAGCGAGATCCTCGTAGCGGAGGCGCCGGTGGCGCCGTGCCGCGAGCAGGCGCTGCACCGTCTTCGTCCCGAAGCCCGGCACGCGCAGCAGCATCTCGCGCGGCGCGCGATTCACGTCCACCGGGAAGACCTCCCGGTTGGCGAGCGCCCAGGCGAGCTTGGGGTCGAGATCGAGGTCGAGCATTCCGCCGCCCGCGATCTCCTCCACCCCGAAGCCGTAGAACCGCAGCAGCCAGTCCGCCTGGTAGAGGCGATGCTCGCGCATGAGCGGCGGCCGGACCAGGGGCAGGGCCTTCGAGGCATCGGGGATCGGCGAGAAGGCCGAGTAGTAGACGCGCGAAAGCCCGTAGCTGGCGTAGAGGGCGACGGACTGCGACAGGATCGTCCGGTCGTCGGCCCCGTCGGCGCCGACGATCACCTGCGTGGACTGGCCGGCCGGCGCGAAGCGGGCCGGCCGCCGGCCGGTGTGCGTGACCTCGCGCGAGGCCTCCCGCCGCAGCCGCACCTCGGCCATCGCCCTGCGGATGCCGCCGGCGTCCTTCTCGGGCGCGAGCCGCCGCAGCCCCGCCTCGGTCGGCAGCTCGATGTTGATCGACAGGCGGTCGGCCCACCTGCCTGCCTCGTCGATCAGTTCGGGCGAGGCATCGGGAATCGTCTTGAGGTGGATGTAGCCGCGGAAGTTCTCGCGCTCGCGCAGGGTGCGGGCGATGCGCACCATGTCGGCCATCGTGTCGTCGGGCGAGCGGATGATGCCAGAGGAGAGGAACAGCCCCTCGATGTAGTTTCGGCGGTAGAACTCGATCGTGAGGCGCACCACCTCCTCGACCGTGAAGCGCGCCCGCTCCACCCGGCTTGACGCGCGGCTCACGCAATAGGCGCAGTCGTAGATGCAGAAGTTGGTCATCAGGATCTTGAGCAGGCTGATGCAGCGCCCGTCCGGCGCATAGGCATGGCAGATGCCTGCGCCGCCCGACGACCCGAGCCCCCTTCCGTCGCGCGAATCCCGCCGCTCGCCGCCCGAGGACGCGCACGAGGCATCGTACTTCGCCGCATCGGCGAGGATCGCGAGCTTCTGCTGGAGCGAGCGGGCCGCCATGTGTTCCTGATATGTTCTCTCGGTTTCGGGATCAAGCGGGTCGCGCGGGCGGCGGGGCGGCACGGCGACGCAGGGGCGGGGGGGGAGTCGGGGGAACCGGCCGGCGCGCCGGGGCGTTTCCCGCCCGTCGTCACCCGGAGGTTGATCCCATGGCCGCCACCCGCACCGATGCCTCGGCGCGCGCCGCCGAGGCGCTTGCCACGCTGCACACCCGCACCCTCGACGCGCTTGCGGGCTACGAGACCATGGTCGGCAAGGCCGAGCCGGAGTTCCGCCCCGTGGCCGAGGCGTTCCGCGACCTGCACGCACGCCATGCCGGCCGCCTCGCGGCGCTGGTGCGCGCGCACGGCGGCGCGCCGGAGGAGGACGGATCGTTCATGTCCGCGGTCAACCGGGCGGTCGTCTCGATCCGCGCCTTGCTCGACGGGATCGACGACGACGTGATGGACCAGATCCGCGGTGGCGAGCGCCACGTGCTCGAGGCCTTCGACGAGGCGATCGCCGCCGATCCGCATGCCGCCCACGCGGCGGAGCTCGCAACCATGCGCCGCGAGCTGGCGGAGCTTCTGGCAACCGCGCGCGGCATCGGCTGACCCGGCCGCCGCGGCCCCGGCTCAGGCGGGCGGAACCGTCGCCTCCATGCTCGGGCGCTGGGCGAATTCGGCGTGCCAGGCGGCCAGGTGCGGCCGCTCGACCCGCCATGCCCGGTCGCCGTGGCGGAAATCGACATAGCTGATGGCACAGGCCACGGCGATCTGCCCCATGTCGAGGGGCCCGCCGAGGTGGCTCATCCAGCGCGACTCGAGCACGTCGAGGGTGCGCTCGATCTTCGCCCACTGGCCCTCGACCCAGGCCTCGTAGCGCAGGTCGGCCGGGCGGACGCGCTCCTCGTAAACCATGAGCAGCGCGGCATCGAGGATCCCGTCGGCGGTGGCCTCGAGCGTCAGCGTCTCCCACAGGCGGGGCTTCGGCGGATAGAGCCGGCCGCCGGCGCGGTCGTCGAGATAGCGGCAGATCACCCGGCTGTCGTAGAGCGCGGCGCCCTCGGGCCGCTCCAGCGCGGGGATCTTGCCCAGGGGATTGTGGGCGAGCGGCATCGTGCCGGGATCGACCGGCGTGCCCGAGGCGTGCACGAGCTCCACGTCGTCCGCCTGGCCGGTCTCGTGCAGCAGCACCATGACCTTGCGGACATAGGGCGAGGTCGGCGAGTGGTAGAGTCTAAGCATCGCCGCCGACCCGCCTGATGCGCAGGCGCGCGAGCCAGCCGACGTCGATCTCGACCCCGGCGCCGTCCGGCCCGAAGCGGATGGTCCGGCGGAACCGGCCCGAGGCGTTCGTCTGCGCGCGCGCGGCCACGCGGGCGACGCCCAGGCCCTCGTCGATATCGTCGAGTGCATCCTCGCCGCGCTGGTCGATCCTGACCGGGCGCAGCGACCGGCGCAGGGCGCGCGCGAGCGCGATGGCGGCAAGCGAGGCCCCGGCGATCGGGATGATCGGAAGCGGCATGGGCGGACCCTCCCCCTGGCGTCGCGGCAAGGGTAGACCTCGCCGCCGGGCCTGTGAAGCGGGATCGGGCGCGCCGCGCGGACACGGGCGCCCTCCCCCGGCCGTCCGGCGGGGTGTATGCTGCCGCGATGCCTGCGCTCTGCCGCGACTGCCTTGCCCGCTTCGACGACGCCCCGCCGCGCGGGCGCTGCCCGACGTGCCGCTCGCCGCGGCTGATCGCGCATCCCGAGCTCTTCGACCTGTCGGTCGCGCACATGGACTGCGACGCCTTCTACGCCAGCGTCGAGAAGCACGACCGGCCCGAGCTGGCCGACCGGCCGGTGATCATCGGCGGCGGGCGGCGAGGGGTCGTCTCGACGGCCTGCTACATCGCCCGCATCCGCGGCGTGCGCTCGGCGATGCCGATGTTCCGGGCGCTGGCGCTCTGCCCCGAGGCGGTCGTGCTGAAGCCGCGCATGGACCGCTACGCGGAGGTCTCGTCGCAGGTGCGGGCGATGATGGAGGCGCTGACGCCGGCGGTGGAGCCGCTGTCGCTCGACGAGGCCTTCCTCGACCTGTCGGGAACCGCGCGGCTGCATCGCGCGCCGCCCGCGGTGCTGCTCGCCGGACTTGTGCGCCGGATGGAGGCGGAGCTCGGCATCTCGGGGTCGATCGGGCTGTCGCACAACAAGTTCCTCGCCAAGCTCGCCTCCGACCTCGACAAGCCGCGCGGCTTCTCGGTGATCGGCCGGGCCGAGACGCTGGACTTCCTCGCGCCGCGGCCGGTGCGGCTGATCTGGGGGGTGGGCGAGGCCGGGCAGGAGGCGCTCGAGCGCGCCGGGATCCGCACCTTCGCCGATCTGCGGCGCTGGAGCCCGGAGGACCTCGCGCGGCGCTTCGGCCAGATGGGCGAACGGCTCCATCGCCTCGCCAGGGGCGAGGACGACCGCCCCGTGCGCCCGCGCGAGATGCCGAAGTCGATCTCGAACGAGACGACGTTCCACGAGGACACGGCCGAACGCGACCTGCTCGAGGGCCACCTCTGGCGGCTTTCCGAGAAATGCGCGGACCGGGCGAAGGCGAAGGGGCTTGCCGGGCGGACCGTGACGCTCAGGCTCAAGCGAGCCGACTTCCGGCTGATCACGCGCCGCACCACGCTGTCCGAGCCGACGCAGATCGCCGACCGGATCTGGCGCATCGCGCGCGACCTGCTCGACCAGGCGCGCGATCCGGGGCCGTTCCGGCTGATCGGGGTCGGGATCTCGGACCTCTGCGGGGCGGATGCGGCCGACCGCTCGGGCGACCTGCTCGACCCCCAGGCGGCGCGCCGCGCCGGGGCGGAACGCGCCGCCGACGCGATCCGTGCCCGGTTCGGCCCCGACGCGATCGTGAAGGGGCGGTCGCTTCGCTGACGGATCGCCGACTATTCGGCCGCCAGCGGACGCGCCGACTCGCCCGAGCCGATCGCGGCGATCTCCGAGGCGACGCTCGTCATCAGCGCGCGGAAGGCTTCGAAGTCGGCCCTCGGCTCGACCTTCCGCTCGTCCATGTAGAGCGCCCGGTCCACCTCGACCTGCACCACGTGCGACCCGCGCGAGGGCCGCCCGTAGGCCTGCGCGATGTAGGCCCCGGCGAAGGGCGCGTTGCGCGCCACGCGCAGCCCCGCCCCGGTGAAGGCGGCCTCGACGCGGTCCACGATCTCGGGCGCGGCGGCCGCGCCGAAGCGGTCGCCCAGCACCACGTCGGGGCGCGCGCCCGGCCCTCCGGCCTGCTCGATCGCCTCGTGCGGCATCGAATGGCAGTCGATCAGGATCGCCTCGCCGAACAGCGCGAGGGATTCGTCGAGCAGCGCCCGCAGCCGCGCGTGGTAGGGCCGCCAGTAGCTGGCGATCCGTGCCTCGGCCTCGGCGCGCGGGATCCGCCCGCGGTAGATCGCCCGCCCGTTCGCGACCACCCGGGGGATCACGCCCAGACCGGAACTGATGCGCGGGTTGTGCGCGGTGCGCGCCACGCCCTCGACGAGGGCGGGATCGAGCTCCTCGGGCGCGCGGTTGAGGTCGATGAAGGCGCGCGGTGCGCGGGCGGCGATCAGCGGCGCGCCGAACCCGGGCGCCGCCGAGAACAGCCGATCGACGAAGGCATCCTCGGAGGAGCGGATCACCAGCTCGTCGAGGGCCGATGCCGCCAGGAAGTCGGCCGGATAGTCGCGCCCCGAATGCGGCGAGGAGAACACGACGCTGCTGGTGCGCCGCTTCGGCAGACTGACGGTGTAGGCCGCTGGCGCCATCCGCGATGCCCTCCCTCGGCGCCAGATATAGCGCGGGCGCGCGCCAGTCCAAAGCCCGCTTTCCGCGCATCCGGCCGAAACCGCTTGAACGCCCGCGCGACTCTCACTATAGACCCCACCGACCGACGCGGTTCCGCCCGCGTCCTTTTGATTTGGGCGGGGCCTTCGTCAGGGCGCGTAGCTCAGCGGTAGAGCACTACGTTGACATCGTAGGGGTCACAAGTTCGATCCTTGTCGCGCCCACCATTCCGCCGCCCGGCGGGCCGACCGCGGGGCAGATGCAAGAACCGGGCGCGACCGGCGCCGCGACAAGGGGAAGACCGATGAAGGTCCGCAATTCGCTCCGCTCGCTCAAGGCGCGGCACCGCGATTGCCAGATCGTGCGCCGCAAGGGCCGCGTCTACGTGATCAACAAGACCCAGAAGCGCTACAAGGCCCGCCAGGGCTGAGGCGCCTCGACGCCACACCGAAGGGCCGCCGGAGGAAGTTCCGGCGGCCCTTCCCTTTGCCGGCGGGGCTCAGCGTTCCATCGCACCCTTGCCTGCGAGGATCCGGCCGCGGAGGCGGGCGATCCGTGCGATCCGGGTCGCCGGCGCCTTCGCCGCGGCGATGTGCAGCACGTGGCTGTGCTGCCGCCCCGGCGTCAGCCTGCGGAACGCGGCGGCAAGCCCCGGGTCGGCGGCAAGCGCCGCGACGAGCTCCTCCGGCAGTTCGGTGGCGCCGGCCGCGCGCGCCGGGCGCCGCCCCGCCGCGGCATGGCCCATCGCCTCTGCGAGGTAGGCGGTTATGAGCGGGGCCATGGCGGACGGACCCGTGTTGTCGGTGAAGCGGATCGCGTCCGCCTGCCGGCTGTTCGGCCCCTGCCGTTCGAGGATGCCCGCGGGGTCGGCCAGCAGCGCGGCGTCGAAGAAGGTGATGCGGTAGTCCGCGCGGAAGGCCCCGAGGATGGCGATGTTGCGCCCGGCGTGGCGGTAGCAGGGATGGGCCCAGCGCAGCGTCTCCTCGAGGCCCGACCCGAGGCAGATCCGTCTGAGCGCGCCGAGGCCGTCCTCCCAGCGCCGGGTCGAGCAGTCGGGCGTCGCGAAGCGCGGGCAGCGCCCGCAGCCCTTCGTGAAGTAGTCCTCGATGTCGTCGATCATCCCGCGGCCCCCCGCGCTAGCGCAGGATGGAATCCGCCAGAAGCCGCACGATCGTGCCCTCGCTGAGGTAGCCCGTCGGCGGCAGGTCCCGCGCCGACTGGTAGCGGCGGATCGCCCGCCGGGTGTCGGCGTCGAACACGCCATCGACGCGGCCGGGGCGCAGCCCGAGCGCATCGAGCCGCGATTCGACGAGGTTCCGCGTGAAGCCGGTCAGGCCGAGGGCCGCCTCGGCGCGCGCGGCATCCGAGCTCTCGCCCTCGCGCCGGAGCGCCGCGATCCGGTCCTCGGCGCGGGCGCGGAAGGCCCCGCGCGGCTGGGCATCGAGGTAGCGGCGGTAGGCGGCCACGGTGTCCTCGGCGGTCGCCCGCTCCCAGTCGAGCCGGTCGGCGGCGGCGGCCTGCTCCTGGCGTGCGTCCTCGAAGGGCGCGAGGCGCTCGCGCGCGACATCGGCATAGAGCCCGTCGGGATAGCGCCGCAGGTAGGCGCGCAGGCCCGCCTCGTCGCCCTTCGCGCCGGTCTCGGCCCAGTAGGCGCGGTCGGCCCGGTCCTGCTCGGCCTGGCGCGCCGCGGCCTCGGCCTCGAGTTCGGCGGCGCGGCGGGCGGCCTGCGCGTCGATCCGCTCGACCTGCTCGCGCGTCAGGAAGCCGGTCGGCTCATAGCGGTTGGCGCGCTGCCAGGCCTCGACCGCGCTGCGGCTGCCGCGGCCGAAGATGCCGTCGATGCCGCGGGTGTCGTAGCCGAGCAGCGAGAGGTTGCGCTGCACCTGCCGACGCTGGTCGCGGGTGAGGCCCAGCGCCTCCTCGGCCTGCCGCGCGGCGGCGAGCGGGTCGTCGGCGGCGCGCAGGCGCTCGATCGCGGCGCGCGCCAGCGGGGCGCTTGCGCTCTGCGGATGGAGGCGCAGGAAGCGCTCGTAGGCGGCGACCGTGTCCTCGGCCAGCGCCTCGGCCCAGGCCGCGCGCTCGCCACCCGGAAGCGGGCCCGGCGCGGCGCTGCCGGGCGGTGGCGTCGGCGGCCCGCCCGGCACGAGCGGCAGCGCGTCGGTGACGAAGCCCTCGGCGCTGAGGCCACGCGTGCCCGAGACGGCGCTCGCCAGCCCCAGACCGGGCTGGAGCAGCCCCTGCGCGGCAAAGCGCGCGACGGCATCGGTCGCGCCGCGGATCACGGCCACCCCCTGTGGAACCGGCAGTGCACCCGTGCCGCGGGCGAGGCCGGGGCCCAGGCGGATCTCGCGGTCCTCGGTGCCGAGCAGCACCACCGCGCGCCCCGGCGCGCGCGCCGCGATCTCGTAGAGCACCGCCAGCGGCAGCCCCTCGGCGCCTGCCTCGACGAGCCCCGGCGCATCGGCGTCGGTGGCCAGGAACCAGGCGCCCGCGGCGGACTGGGCGAAATGCCCCGCCAGCGCGATCACGATGCGCCCCGAGCCGTCGGCCTCGGCGGCGAAGCCGGCGGCGAGGTCGCGCAGGTCCTCCGCGCCCAGGTCGGCGCCGCTGAACACCTCGAACCCGGCCGCCTCGAAGGTCTCCGCCGCCCGCAGCAGGCCGCCCGCGTCGCGCAGGTTGCGGGCATTGTCGTAGGCCGAGTTGGCAACGATCAGCGCGACATCGCCGGCCAGCGCCGGCACGGCCCCCAGCACGAGGGCGAGAAGGGCGGCACGCAGCAGCAGCATCGGTCGTCCTCCGGCAGCGGTTCAGTCGTAGCGCCGGAGATCCTCGATCACCTTGCCGTCGTTCGGCAGCGACCCCGGCGCCACGAGCTCGATCCTGCCCCTGAGCTTGAGGCTATCCAATAGCGAGCTTTCGTATAACTCCGGGTTATCCGCCGGGGTTTCCACCTTCACCGTCATCACGTCCATCTCGCCCTCGCGCGTGGCGATGACGCGGGCACGGGCGACCTCGGCGTGCCTGGCGACGAAGGCGGCGACCTGTTCGGGGCGGACGAACATGCCCTTGATCTTGGTCGCCTGATCGGCCCGGCCCATCCAGCCGCGGATGCGCATGTTGGTGCGGCCGCAGGGGCTCGTCCCCGGCAGCACGGCCGAGAGGTCTCCGGTGGCGAAGCGGATCAGCGGATAGTCGGGGTTGAGCGTGGTCACGACCACCTCGCCGACCTCGCCCTCGGGCACCGGGTCGCCGGTGCCGGGGCGGACGATCTCGACGATCACGCCCTCGTCCACGATCATCCCCTCCATCGCCGGGCTCTCGTAGGCGATGCTGCCGAGGTCGGCGGTGGCGTAGCATTGCAGGCAGGCGATGCCGCGGTCGGCATATTCCTTGCGCAGCGAAGGGAAGAGCGCCCCGCCCCCGACCGCCGCCCGAGCGATCCGCAGCCGTTCGCCCATCTCCTCGGCCTTGTCGAGGATCGCCTTCAGGAAGTCGGGCGTGCCGGCATAGGCGGTGCTGCCGATGTCGGCGGCGGCGCGCACCTGAAGCTCGGTCTGGCCGGTGCCGGCGGGGAACACGGTCGCGCCCACCGCCCGCGCCGCACTCTCGAACATGTGGCCGGCGGGGGTGAAGTGGTAGGCGAAGCAGTTCTGCACCACGTCGCCGCGGCCGATGCCCGCGGCGTGCAGGAAGCGGCCCAGCCGCCACCAGTCGGGCGCATCCATCCGGCCCGGTTCGTAGATCGGGCCGGGCGACTGGAAGAGATGCGTGCGCTCCGCCCCGGCGAAGCCGCCAAGCGGCGGCAGGGCGGCCTGCGCGCGGGAGAGTTCGGACTTGCGCAGCACCGGCAGCCGGGCGAGCGCCGCGCGGTCGGTGACTGACGCGGGATCAACCCCGGCGAGCGTCTCGGCGAAACCCGGCAGGGCCTGCGCCCTGGCGACCTGCGCGGGCAGCGCGGCGGCGATCGCCGCCTCCCTCTCGTCGGCGCTGCGGGTCTCCAGCCTGTCGTAATGGCCCATCGCCCCGTCCTTCATCGCGCGTCCTCAGCTCAGCCAGCGCTTCCGCCGCCGGTAGCTGCGCACCTCGCGGAAGCTCCTGCGGCCCGTCTCGGACATGCCGAGGTAGAATTCCTTCACGTCGGGGTTCTCGCGCAGCGCGGCGGCGGTGCCCTCCATCACCACGCGGCCGTTCTCCAGGATGTAGCCGGCGTGGGCGAAGCGGAGCGCGACGTTGGTGTTCTGCTCGGCGAGCAGGAAGGTCACCCCCTGTTCCTCATTCAGCCGCCTGACGATCTCGAAGATCTGCTCGACGAGCTGCGGGGCGAGGCCCATCGAGGGTTCGTCGAGCAGGATCGTCTCGGGCCGGCTCATCAGCGCGCGGCCGATCGCGGTCATCTGCTGCTCGCCGCCCGAGGTGTAGCCCGCCTGGCTGCGCCGGCGCTCCTTCAGGCGGGGGAAGTAGGCATAGACCATCTCGAGGTCGGCGCGGATCGCGGCCGCCCCGTCGCGGCGGGTGTAGGCGCCGGTCAGCAGGTTCTCCTCCACGGTCAGGTGGCCGAAGCAGTGGCGCCCCTCCATCACCTGGATCACGCCCCTCCTGACCAGCGCCGCGGGGTCGAGATCCTGCACGCGCTCGCCGCGGTAGGTGATCGTGCCCTTCGTCACCTCGCCGCGCTCGGACTTCAGCAGGTTCGAGATCGCCTTGAGCGTCGTGGTCTTGCCCGCGCCGTTGCCGCCCAGAAGCGCGGTGATCCCCCCCTTGGCCACGCAGAGCGAGACGCCCTTCAGCACCAGGATGACATGGTTGTAGATCACCTCGATGTTGTTCACCTCCAGCAGCGCCTCGCGGGCCGGGGCGTCCTTCGGTCTCGGGGCGGCGTCGGGCATCGCGTCTCTCCCTGGGTTGCGTCCCCGGGCGGGGGTCGGCCCGTCCGGGGCAAGGCATCGGCGCCCTCAGCCCTCGCAGGCCTCGTTCACCGGCCAGGGGGCGTTGGCGGCGGCGTATTCGGCCGCCTTCTCGGCGACGAGCGGCGCGATCACGGCCTGGTCGGCCTGAAGCAGGTCGGAGGCCTGCACGAACTGCGTGCCGTCCCATTCCAGCATCCAGGCGCCGGAATGGCCGGTGTGGTCGGCGCAGCTGGTGGAGAACGGCGCCATCATGCCCGTGAGCCCGAGCTCGTCGATGCGCTCCTGGGTGAAGTCGAGGTTCTCGAGCCCGTCGCGCAGCTGCGCCGCCGTGATCTGGGCGGTGCCGTGCATCTCCTGCGCGACGCGGATGCCCTCGGCGAGGATCGCCGAGATCACGATGCCGCGCTGGTAGAAGACCTCGCCCACCTCCTCGGCCGAGGCGAGCGACTTGCCCGCGTCGATCACGTGCTCGCGGATCGCGGCCATGACCGGGGCCTCGGGGTTGGGCAGCGACCAGGAGATCGCCCGGTAGCCCTTGCCCGCCTCGCCGACGAGCTGGAGGTCGTCGGTGTGGCTCGCCCACCAGACGCCGACGAACTGGTTCATCGGATAGCGCGTCTTGACCGCCTCGGCGATCGCGGCGGCGTTCATCGCGCCCCAGCCCCACATGATGACGAAATCCGGCTGCTCGCGCCGGATCTGCAGCCACTGCGCCGACTGGTTCTGCATCTCGGTCAGGCCGACGGGAATCGGCAGCAGCGTGAAGCCGTGGTCGGCGGCGAGCTTCTCCAGCAGGGGCAGCGGCTCCTTGCCGTAGGGATGATCGAGGTGCAGGAAGGCGATCTTCTTGCCGGAAAGCGTGCCGAGGTCGCCGCCCGAGAGGTGGTGCAGGATCATGTAGGCGCCGTCCCAGTAGGAGGCCGGCGGGTTGAAGGCCCACTGGAACGTCCTGCCGTCGGTCATCGGCGAGAACCCGTAGCCCGGCGCCAGGATCGGGATCTGGTCGACGTTGGTCTTGGGCAGGACCTGGAGCGTGATGCCGGTGGACCAGGGCTGGGTGACGATGGCCTGCGCCTTGGTCTTCTCGTAGCACTCCACCCCCTTCTCGGTGTTGTAGCCGGTCTCGCATTCCTCGAAGTTCACCGGAATGCCGCCGATGCCGCCGTCGCGGGCGTTCAGCATCAGCATGTAGTCGCGCTGGCCGTTCATCAGCGGGATGCCGGTCGCCGCGAAGGGGCCGGTCCGGTAGCTGAGGTTCGGCGTGTAGAGTTCCTGCGCGGCGGCCGCCCCGGCGGCCATCGCCGCCACGGCCCCGGCAAGGGCCAGTCTCGTCCAGGGTCTCACGTCTTTCCTCCCGTGTTCTTCGGTGTGGTGGTCGGCTCCGGCCCGGCCGGCCCCTAGTGCGGGAACGGCCAGAGGATGAGTTTCTCGCGGACGAGCTGCCACAGCCGCGCCAGCCCGTGCGGCTCGAGGATCAGGAAGAGGATGATGAGGCAGCCCACGATGATGACGTTGACGTGCTCGACCGTCGCCGACTTGATGGCGATGCCGAAGAGGTCGGGCACGGTGTTGAGCAGCACCGGCAGCGCCACGATCAGGATGGCGCCGAGGTAGTTCCCCAGGATCGAGCCGAGGCCGCCGATGATGGCGATGAACAGCACGCGGAACGACAGGTCGATGTCGAAGAGATTGGGCTCGGCCGCGCCGCGCCACATGAAGACGAAGAGCGCCCCCGCGACGCCGACGATGTAGGAGGAGACGGCGAAGGCATGGAGCTTGGCCTTCATCAGGTTGATCCCGATCAGTTCGGCCGCGATGTCCATGTCGCGCACCGCCTTCCAGGTGCGGCCCGCCGCGCCGCGGGTGAGGTTGATGGCGACGACGGTCAGGAAGGTGACGATGCCGAGCACGAAGTAGTACTGCGCCGTCGAGGTGGCGAGCGGCCCGGCGACCCAGATCCCGAACATCTCCACGTTCGGCACCTGGATCGCGCCCGAGGCGTTGTCGTTGTAGAGCCAGCCCCATTTCTCGAAGAGCCAGACGAGGAAGAACTGCGCGGCGAGCGTGGCGATGGCGAGGTAGAAGCCCTTGATCCTGAGCGAGGGCAGGCCGAAGAGCACCCCGACCCCGGCCGAGAACAGCCCGGAGAGCAGGACCGCGACGACAAGGTTCAGCTCGGGGAAGAGGGTGATGAGCTTGTAGCAGGCGTAGGCGCCCACGCCCATGAACGCCCCGGTGCCGAGCGAGAGCTGCCCGGCATAGCCGGTGAGCAGGTTCAGCCCCAGCGCGGCGAGCGCGTAGATCAGCACCGGGATCAGCAGCGTCTGGTAGGCGAACTCCGAGGCGGTGAGCGGAAAGACGACCCAGGCAAGCGCGAGGATGACGCCGAGCAGGATCGCGTCCTGGCGCAGCGGGAACAGCGCCTGGTCGGCCCGGTAGGAGGTCTTGAACTGTCCGGCGGTGCGGTAGAGCATCCCCTGTCCCCTCGCTTCGGCGCCTCAGACGCGCTCGATGATGCGCTCGCCGAACAGGCCCTGCGGCCGGAACAGCAGCACGATCAGCGCCAGCACGTAGGCGAACCAGGCCTCGGTGGAGCCGCCGAGGAGCGGCTGGCCCCAGTAGATCTCGAAGAGCTTCTCCAGCACCCCGATGAGAAGCCCGCCGACGATCGCCCCGGTGATCGACTCGAGCCCGCCCAGCATCAGCACCGGCAGCGCCTTCAGCGCGATGATCTCGAGCGCGAAGGACACCCCCGCCCGGCTGCCCCAGGCGATGCCGGTCATCAGCGCGATGATGCCTGCCACGAACCAGACGAGCACCCAGATCGCGCTGAGCGAGATGCCGACCGAGACCGCGGCCTGGTGGTCGTCGCCCAGCGCGCGGATGGCCCGGCCCATGCGCGAGTAGTTGAGGAAGGCCAGAAGCCCCAGCACCATCGCCACGGCGCCCGCCACCACCGTGATGTCGCGCGCCTCGAGCAGCATGAAGCCGCCGAAGGGGTTGAGCTCGACCGAGCCCGAGGGGATCCCGAGCTCGCGCGCGATCATCACCTTGTTCTCGCCGCCGAAGATGATCTCGCCCGAGCCGACGAGGATCAGCGTGATCCCGATCGTCGCCATGAACAGGACGATGTCGGGCTGGCCGATCAGCGGGCGCAGCACCAGCCGCTCGATGGCCACGGCGAGGCCGAACATCACCGCGAGCGTCCCCGCGAAGGCGACCCAGGCCGGCAGGCCCATGGCATGCAGGCCGACGAGGGTGAGCGCGGCGAACACCACCATGATGCCCTGGGCGAAGTTGAAGATGCGCGAGGCGCGGAAGATCAGCACGAAGCCGAGTGCGATGAGCGCGTAGAGGATGCCCGAGACGAGCCCCTCCCAGATCACCTGCATGAGGAAATCGGGGGCGCCGAACATCTCGGCGAAGGGCCTGACGAGGATCCTCTGCAGCAGCTCCATTCCGGCCTCCGTTCAGTCGTGCGCCACGCCGAGATAGGCGTCGATCACCGCGGGGTTGGCGCGCACCTCGGCGGGCGTGCCGTCGCCGATCTTGCGGCCGTAATCCATCACCACCACCCGGTCGGAGAGGTCCATGACCACGCCCATGTCGTGCTCGATCAGCACGATCGTGGTGCCGAACTCGTCGTTGACGTCGAGGATGAAGCGGCACATGTCCTGCTTTTCCTCGACGTTCATGCCGGCCATCGGC
>JANZZL010000048.1 GCA_026419405.1 Paracoccaceae bacterium
GGGGTGGCGGGCGTGCCCGGCAGGGCGAAGGGCCCCGGGTCGGCGGCGGCCGCGGCGGCTGCGTCCGCCGGCGCAGGGGCGGCTGCCGGGGCCCGCGCAGCGGATGGCGCGGCGCCGGGGGGCGCATCCGCGCCGCCGAGATCGAGCATCGGGGCGGCTGCGGGCTCCGTCGCGGCGAGGGCGCCGGCACCGGGCTCCGGCGTGGCCGCGGGCTGCCCGGCGGTTGCCGCCGCCCCTGCCCCCGGTTCGGGAGCCGGCGCGGGCACGGGGCGGCCGGGCGGCACGAGCGGGGGTCGGCCGAGCGTGACCAGGATGCCCTCGGGGGTCGGCGTCCCCTCCGGCGTGGGGATCACGAGCCCATCGGGGCCGAAGGCGATCACCGCGCCGGGGGGCGGCGCCGGCACCGCCGGGGGCGGCGCGGCGTCGGCGGCGAGCCCCGCAGGCGGGAGCCCGTCCGGCGATTCCTCGGGCAGGCGCGGATCGGCCGCGCCGCGCACCGGGGCTGCCGCTGCGCCCTCGGCGAGCGGTTCGGGGGCGTCCGGCGCCTCGACCCAGATCCCGGTGGCGGCATAGGCGACGGCGGGGCTGGCCGGCTCCGGGACGGCGGGGTCCGGGACGGCGGGGTCGGAGGCGGCGGGGTCGGAGGCGGCGCGGTCGGAGGCGGCGGCCTCGGCCGCACCCGCGCCGGCCGTTGCCGCGCCGGTCCCGGGCCGGGCGGCCGACCCGGCGAGGGCCAGGGCGCCGGCGGCATCCGGGGCGTGCTGCGAGCCGGCCGGCGCGTCCGGCGCCGCCGCCGGCGCGCGGGCAGACCCCGGATCGGCCGGCCCCGCGACCACGGGAGCCGTCTCGGCCTCCTCGGGCGGTTCGAGCACGGCGACCCGGTCCGCCGCCTCGGGCGCGGCCGCCTCGGGCGCCGGGGCGGCGGCCGTCCCGGCGGGCGGCGCGGGGTCCGCCGGGAACGCCGCGGCAACGTCCTCCGGTCCCGCCGGGTCCGAGACGGGATCGGCCGGGTTGAACAGCGCCGACCAGAGCCCGACCGCCGCGATCACCGCGACGAGGCCGGTCGTCAGGACGAAGGCCATGAGCGGCGAGCCCCGCGCCGCCGAGGCGCGGCGGCGCGGCACCGCACCCGGAACGGGAGCGCCCGGAACCGCGCCCCGCGCCGCACCGGGACGCGGCCGGGCGAGGACCTTGCGCAGGCCGGCGGGCGCCTGCGCCAGCGCCGCCGCCCGGGCCCTGGCCGTCCGCGGTCCCGGCACGGGGACGGGCGGCACGACCGGGCGGTTCAGGGGCATGCCGGGCGGCAGCTCGCCCGAGGTGACGCCCAGCTTGAGCGCGCCGGGCAGCGGCACGGGCCGCCGCGCGGGGGGCACGGGCGGCGGCGGGGCGGCATCCGGCCGCCGGTCGCGCCCGGCCGCCTGCCAGGGAAAGCGGGTCGGGGCGGCGGCCCCGCCGGGCCGTGCCGCCGGCCCGGCGTCTCTTCCGACCGGCGTGTCGGCGGCCTCGCCGGCCGCGTCCTCCACCTCGATGAACGGCGCCTCGTCCGCGGCGGCCGCGGGTTCGGGATGCGCGGGTTCCGCGGGCGCAGGCTCAGCGGGCGGCGCCCCGCCCGCGACGGCCGCGACGGCAGCGGCTTCGGGCGCCGGCGGCATCGCTCCGGCCGGCGGCTCCCCGGCCGTCGCCTCTTCCGGGAGGGCCTCCGCCTCGGCCTCGCCGGTCGCTTCCGGCACCTCGATGAACGGCGCCTCGTCCGCCGGAGGGGGCGCGGCTCCGGCGGCGGGCGCGGGGGCATCCGCGGGGGCCCCGGCGGCCACCGGTTCCGGCGGCGCGCGCTCGGCGTCCGGCTCGGCCGAGAGGAAGGCGCCCGCCTCGATCGGCGCCGGGGCATCGGGCGGCAGAGCCTGCCCCGCCGCCTCCGCCGGGTCGGACGGTCCGGCGAAACCGGCGGTCGCCGCCTCGGGCACCGACGGCGCCTCGGGCAGGGTCTCGGCCGCCTCCGGAGGGGCCGCCGCGGCACCCTGCGCCCCGGCCGGCGCGGGAGGCGCGACGACAGGCCGGGCGAGCTTCAGCGTCGCCAGCGTGGGCAGCACGTCGCGCTCGACGCGCTCGCCCGGCGGCAGGATCGCCGCCGCCGCGGCCGTCTCGCCGAAGAACGGCTCGCCCGTGAAGCTGCCGCCGCGCGGACGCGCGACGATCGAAACCGGGTTCAGCCCGTGGCCGACGGCGAAATCCTCGGCCTCGTCGAGCGTCTCGCGGGCGACGACCGCCACATGCAGCACCTCGCCCTCGGCCTCGTAGTCGAAGGCGAGTTCCTCGACCGCGTAGGGCGTCATGCCCTCGAGCGCCCGGCGGATCGCCTCGCGACGCGCCCGGTCCTCGCGGCCGGGACTGGCGATCACGGTGTAGAGCACCTGGCTTTCGGGCAGGACGAGCTTGGTCTCGATCCCCTCGGGGCTGAGCGCCAGCGCCGCCGCGCGCAGCTCCGCGAGCCGCCCGCCGAAGTCGGGATCGTCGAGCGGCACCGCGCCCAGCTCCTCCCAGCCGCGCTTCTGGCGGTGCAGGAGCGAGACCTGCTCCAGCGACAGGACGAGGGCGAACCTGGGCTTCATCGGGCCTTCTGCAACAGCGGCGAACGCGGACGGTTCACGCTCGGTTCACCGGCCAACATCAGACTGTTACAGCAGGAAACCGCCGGAGAAAAGGAAAACGCCCAAGGACGGGCTTGCCGTCGGCGTCCTACCGCGCGACACAGCTGCGTGACGGAGGACCCCATGCGCATCCTGCTTCCCCTTCTTGTCGCCGCGACCCTGGCCGGCGGTGCGGCCGCCGAGGACCGGGCGACGCTCACCATGACCGGCGAGGGGCGCAGCGCCGCCGCGCCCGACATGGCGACGATCACGCTCGGCGTGGTCGCCGAGGCCGACACCGCCCGCGCCGCGATGGACGAGGCCTCGGCCTCGGTGGCGGCCCTGCTCGCGGCGCTGACTGCCGCCGGGATCGAGGGGCGCGACGTGCAGACCTCGGCGCTGACGCTGAACCCGCTGTGGACCACCTATTCCCCGACCCCCTCCAAGCCGGAGATCACGGGCTTCACCGCCTCGAACACGGTGACGGTGCGGGTGCGGGCGCTCGATGGCCTGGGCGAGGTGCTCGACCGGGTGCTCGACACCGGGGCGAACTCGTTCAACGGTCTGCAGTTCGGGCTTCAGGACCCGCAGCCTGCCGAGGACGCCGCCCGCGCCGCCGCCGTCGCCGACGCGCGCCGCAAGGCCGAGCTCGTGGCCGGCGCGGCGGGCGTGCGCCTCGGGCCGATCGTGTCGATCACCGAGGCCGGGGGCATGGTGCCCCCCCAGCCGATGATGCGCATGGATGCGGCGATGGGCGAATCGGTGCCGGTCGCGGCGGGCGAGCTGGAGATCGTCAAGCAGGTGACGATCGTGTGGGAGATCGGCGGCTAGGCCCGGCTCAGAGCGCGCGCGCCATCCGCACGGCCGGGAAGGCGATGCCGGGCGCCAGCGGGATCTCGACCGGGCCGAGCGCGCGGAAGCCCATCGCGCGGTAGAACGGAACCGCCGTCCGGGTGGCGAGGCAGTCGATCCGCCCCGCCCCCGCGCCGCGCGCCGCGGCGAGGACCGCCGCGACGATGCGGCCGGCAACGCCCTGGCGCAGCACGTCGGGGTCGGTGGCGAGGTGACGCATCTCGGCCACGCCCTGCGCGCGGTCCTTCAGGCTCCAGCCGCCGGCGCCGACGAGGCCCCGGCCCGGCGCCTCGGCGAGGTAGTAGCGGCCGGAGGCGACGAGGTGCGGATTGGCCCGGGCGATCAGCGGCACCGCCGTGACTATGACCGAGGGCGGGTAGTCGGCCCGGAGAAGGCGCGGATAGCTCCGCGACAGGAGCCGGTCGACCGCGGCGATGTCGGCGGCGGTGGCGATGCGCAGGCTGAGATCGAGCGTGGCCATCGCCTTCAGATAGGGCGGCGCCGGCGCCCGGACAGGGCGGCGCCGGCGGCGGCCGGGCCCCCGCCCGGCGCGGAACGCGACGGGCCGCGCCCGCCGTCGCGGCCCGCGATCATCCCCAGGAAGTGCCGGGATTACTTGATCTTGCCTTCCTTGTACTCCACGTGCTTGCGCGCCACGGGGTCGTACTTCTTGATCGTGAACTTCTCGGTCATCGTCCGGGCGTTCTTCTTGGTCACGTAGAAGTGCCCGGTGCCCGCCGAGGAGTTCAGCCGGATCTTGATCGTCGTCGGCTTCGCCATGGTCCTGTCTCCGCTCTCGGCGGCGCGGACGGGCGCCCCCGGAAATCTCGAAGCCCGCCTTTTACCCGCCGCGCGCGGCGAGTCAACAGGCGGGGGCGCGAATTCGCGCGGCCGCGAGGCCCTGGCCGGGGCCGCGGGCCGCGATCAGATCGTGACGACGACCTTGCCCGTGGCGCGGCGCTCGCGCAGCAGGGCAAGCCCCTCGGCCGCCCGGTCGAGCGGCAGGACGGCGCCGATGTGCGGCCGCAGCCGCCCCTCGGCATACCAGCCGAGCAGGATCCGCAGGCTCTCGGCGACGAGCTCGGGGCGAAAGGCGAGGTAGCCGCCCCAGTAGAAGCCGATCAGGTCGAGGTTCTTCACCAGCAGGTGATTGGCCCGGACCTGCGGCACGCTGCCCGAGGCGAAGCCGATCGCGAGGATCCGCGCCTCGGGCCGGGCCGCGCGGAAGGCCGCCTCGAAGGCCTCGCCGCCCACCGGGTCGTAGATCACGTCGGCCCCGCCGAGCGCCTTCAGCTCCGCCCGCAGGTCGGCGGTGGCGGAATCGATCAGGTGGTGGGCCCCGGCGGCTTCGGCCACCGCGAGGCGCTCGGCGCCGCGCGCCACCGCGACCACGCGCGCGCCCATGAGCCTGCCGACCTCGACCGCCGTCAGCCCCACCCCGCCGGCGGCCCCCAGCACGACGAGGGTTTCGCCCGGCCTGAGCCGCGCCCGGTGCCAGAGCGCGAGGTGGCTGGTCCCGTAGGCCACCTGGAAGGCCGCCGCCTCGACCGCCGGCATGCCCGGAGGCAGCGCCACGGCGCGTGCGGACGCGAAACAACCCGTTTCCGCCAAACCCCCGGAACCTGCGAAAACGGCAACTTGCGTGCCCGGCGGGAAGTTGTGCGCACCCTCGCCCGCCGCCAGCACCCGTCCGGCGAGCTCCATGCCGAGCGCGAAGGGGGGCTCGGGCATCTCCTGATAGCTGCCCTCGGCCATAAGCAGATCGGCGAAGTTCAGGCCACAGGCTTCTATCGCAACGGAAATCTCGCCCGGGCCGGGATCGCGGGCGGGAAGGTCGAGCGGCCCGGGCGCCGCCCCGCGGGCGGAAATGCCGAATGCGCGCACGTGATTCCCTTCCGTTCCGGCCCCGTCCGGGCCACCCTATTGCGGCCCGACAGGCGCCTCAATCCTGCCTTTACCCTGACCGCCCGCGGAAGCCCCAGGCGTTCGTGCTCGTTTGCTTTTTCGCGTGAAACGTGTATCACCTTCGGATCGGCCCACACCGGCTCCGGTCTCCGCCGACGTCCGTTCGGGACGGTGCGGCGATGCGGACCGCACCCGGGATTCCGGCCTCAGACGCGCAGGAGACGACAGAAATGCCACATCCGGTTGACGTTCACGTGGGCAAGAGGGTGCGCCACCGGCGCTGGCTGGCCGGAATGACCCAGCAGCAGCTCGCGGAGAGCGTCGGCATCAAGTTCCAGCAGATCCAGAAGTACGAGACCGGGGCGAACCGCATCAGCGCCTCGCGCCTGTGGGACATCGCGCATGCGCTCGGCGTGCCGGTCAGCTACTTCTTCGAGGGGCTCGACGGGGCCGCCGCCGCCGACACCGGCGTGCCCGGCGACATCCTCGCCGACAAGGAGGCGCTGGAACTGGTGCGCTCCTACTACGCGATCCCCGAGCAGCAGCGCCGCCGGCTGTTCGACCTTGCGCGGGTCTTGAGCGACGCCGCCTGAAAGCGCTAATCGGGGGGCGCGGGGGGCATCGCTCCCGCGCCGGGGCCCGTGCGCGATGATCCACCTCGACATGTCCGACCGGCGGGAGCTTATGGCGGTGGCCGAAGAGCTCGCCGATGCGGCGCGGCGCGCCATCCTGCCGCATTTCCGCGCCGACGGCCTTTCGGCCGACAGCAAGGAGGCCGGACGCTTCGACCCGGTGACCGCCGCCGACCGCGCCGCCGAGGAGGCGATGCGCGAGGTGCTGGCCCGGCGCCGCCCGCAGGATGCGGTCCACGGCGAGGAGTTCGGCAAGGCGACCGGGACGAGCGGGCTGACCTGGGTGCTCGACCCGATCGACGGCACCCGCGGCTTCCTCTCCGGCACGCCGACCTGGGGCGTCCTCGTCGGACTGCGCTCGGCCGAGGGCGCGCTGCTCGGCGTCATCGACCAGCCCTACATCGGCGAGCGCTTCCTGGGCGGGTTCGGCGAGGCCTGGGTGCAGGGGCCGCTCGGCCGCCGCCCGCTGCGCGCCCGGCCGCCGCGGCCGCTCTCCGAGGCGATCCTGTTCAGCACCTTTCCTGAAGTCGGCACCGAGGAGGAGGGCCGCGCCTTCCACCGCCTGGCCGGGCACGTGCGCCTGACCCGCTACGGGACCGACTGCTACGCCTATGCGCTCGTCGCCGCCGGGCAGATCGACCTGGTGGTCGAGGCCGGGTTGCAGGCCTACGACATCCTCGCGCCGCTTGCGGTGATCGAGGCGGCCGGCGGCATCGTGACCGGCTGGGACGGGAGCCCCGCGCTCGACGGCGGGCGCGTGCTTGCCGCCGCGAATGCCGAGATCCACGCGGCCGCGCTGGCGATCCTCGACGGGCGGCCGTGAGCGGACACGTCCTGATCCGCGGCGCGGCGGCGATCGTCACCATGGACGATGCCGGCACCGAGATCGCCGGCGGCGACCTGCGGCTGCGCGGCGGCACCATCGCCGAGGTGGGCCGCGGCCTTGCCGCCGAGGGCGCCGAGGTGCTCGACGCGCGCACCTGCGTCGTCACCCCCGGCCTTGTCAACACGCATCACCACCTCTACCAGAGCCTGACCCGCGCCGTGCCCGGCGCGCAGGATGCGCTGCTCTTCGGCTGGCTGAAGCGGCTCTACCCGATCTGGGCGCGGTTCACCCCCGAGGACATGCACGTCTCGGCGCTGACCGGGCTGGCCGAGCTGGCGCTCTCGGGCTGCTCGCTCAGCGCCGACCACCTCTACCTGTTCCCGAACGGCGCGCGACTCGACGACACGATCGGGGCCGCGGCCGCGGTCGGGCTGCGCTTCCACCCCACGCGGGGCGCGATGTCGATCGGCGAGAGCGCCGGCGGCCTGCCGCCCGACGACCTGGTCGAGGCCGAGCCGGCGATCCTGCGCGACATGGAGCGCGTCGCCGATTCCTTCCACGACCCCCGCCCCGGCGCGATGGTGCGCGTGGGCTTCGCCCCCTGCTCGCCCTTCTCGGTCAGCCGGGAGCTGATGCGCGATGCGGCGGTGCTCGCCCGCGGCAAGGGGGTGATGCTGCACACCCACCTGGCCGAGAACGACGAGGACGTGGCCTTCTCGCTCGCCCGGTTCGGCTGCCGGCCCGGCCAGTACGCCGAGGAGCTGGGCTGGACCGGGCCGGATGTCTGGCACGCCCATTGCGTGAAGCTCGATGCCGCCGAGATCGGCCTCTTCGCCCGGACGCGGACCGGGGTCGCGCACTGCCCCTGCTCGAACTGCCGGCTGGGGTCGGGCATCGCGCCGGTGCGTGCGATGCGCGACGCCGGTGTGCCCGTCGGCCTCGGCGTGGACGGATCGGCCTCGAACGATGCGGGCTCGCTCCTGGCCGAGGCCCGCCAGGCGATGCTGCTCCAGCGCGTCGCGCGGGGGGCGGATGCGATGAGCCCGCGCGAGGCGCTGCGGATCGCGACGCGCGGCGGGGCGGAGGTGCTCGGGCGCGACGACTGCGGCCGGATCGCCCCCGGCCTGCGCGCCGACATCGCGGTCTGGGACCTCTCCGGGGTGGAGGCGGCCGGGGCCTGGGATCCGGTCGCGGCGCTGGTGCTCTGCGGGCCCGGACGGGTGCGCGACCTCTTCGTCGAGGGCCGCCGGGTGGTGGCGGAGGGGCGGCTTGCCACGATCGACCTGCCGCGGGTGCTGGAGGAGCAGCGCCGCCGCGCGCAGCGGCTGGCCGGGGCCTGAGTGGCGGGCGGGCCTCAGCCGCGGGGCGGCGAGACGAACACGGTCGCCTCGTTCGCGGCGTTCACGATGGTCAGCGTCGCCACCGGCGCCAGCGCATCCTCGAGCGTGAGCGCGGCGAGCACCGACTCGACGAGGAAGCGCGCGGGGTTGGTGCGCTCGTCGAGCTCCACGAAGTAGACCCAGCCCGCGGGGCAGCCGGCGAGCTCGCCCTGCCAGCGCCGGGCGCCGGCCGGCGGGGGGCCGCCGCGGCAGGTGGTGCCGTTGGCGAGCCGGACGCTGACGCCCTGGGCCGAGAGCCGCGCGGAGACCGGATCGGTGCTGCCGCCCCCGCCGCCGCCCCCGCCGCCGGTCGCGACGCAGCCGGAGAGGAGCAGGATGCAGAGCAGTCGCTTCATGGGGGTTCCTCACACGGGCCAGATGAGCGGGATCAGCAGGCTGGCCGCGACCCCGAGGAGCAGGTTCAGCGGGATGCCGACCCGCAGGTAGTCGGTGAACCGGTAGCCGCCGGGCCCGTAGACCAGCATGTTGGTCTGGTAGCCGATCGGCGTGGCGAAGGCGGCCGAGGCGGCGAACATCACCGCCACCACGAGGGGGCGCGGGTCGAGCCCGACGGCCAGCGCGACCTCGATCGCGATCGGCGTGAAGATCACCCCGATCGCGTTGTTCGAGACGACCTCGGTCAGGGCGGAGGCAAGCGCGTAGACGCAGAAGATCACCAGGAAGGGCGGCAGGCCGATCAGGTAGGGCTCGACCCAGCTCACGATCAGCCGCGCCGCGCCCGTCTTGTCCAGCGCCGCGCCCACGACCAGCATCGAGAAGATCAGCGCGAGCAGCCGGCCATCGACGAAGCTGAAGGCCTCGTCGGCGTCGATGCAGCGGGTGAGCAGGATGACGGCGACCGCGATCACCGCGCAGACCAGGATCGGCGCCACGCCGAGCGCGGCGAGCACGACGATTCCGGCCAGCGCGCCCACGGCGATCGGCGCGTGGCGGCGGCGGAAAGCGCGGACGGTGGGCTTCGAGATGTCCACGAGGTCCATGTCGGCGGCGAGCCGCGCGATGTCCTCGGGCGCGCCCTCGAGCAGCAGCGTGTCGCCCACCACGATCACCAGGTCGTCGAGCTGGCGGCCGATGTTCTGGTTCCGCCGGTGCACGGCGAGCGGATAGACGCCGTAGCGGCGGCGCAGCCTGAGCGAGCCGAGCGAGCGGCCGATCATGCGGCAGCCGGGAGAGATCAGCACCTCGACCGTCTCGGTCGGGACGGAGGAGAGCTTGTCGACCATCCGCACGTCCCTGGACTGCTGGAGGCCGAGCAGCTCGGTCATCTCGGTGCGCAGCACCACCCGGTCGCCGGCCTCGAGCCGGACCGCGCCGAGGTCGCGGCGCAGCGAGGCATCGCCCCTGAGCACGTCGATCAGCCGCACGCCCTCGCGGCGGAACAGGTCCACTTCGGTCACCGGCTGGCCGATCAGCGAGGAGCCCTCGGGCACGGCCACCTCGGTGAAGTACTTCAGCTTGCGCCGGTCCGAGAGCATGACGCCCATCGACTGCCGGTCGGGGAGCAGCCGGCGGCCGAAGACGGCGAGGTAGAGCATCCCCAGCGCGACCTGCACGATGCCGAGCGGGGCGATCTCGAAGATCGTGAAGGGTTCGAGCCCGTGCGACCGGGCCACGCCGTCGACGAGCAGGTTGGTCGAGGTGCCGATCAGCGTGACCGTGCCGCCGAGGATCGCGGCGTAGCTGAGCGGGATCAGGAGCTTGGAGGGCGCGAGGCCGAGCCGCTTGGCGACCTGCACGAACACGGGGATCATCACCACCACGACCGGGGTGTTGTTCATGAAGGCCGAGGCCAGCGCCACGAAGAGGAAGAGGATGGCCATGGTCACCATCGGCCGGTCGTCGACCTGCCGTTCGGCGGCGCGGGTCAGCCAGTCGAGTGCCCCGGTGCGCACCAGCCCGCCCATGACCAGGAACATCGAGAGGATCGTCCAGGGCGCGGGATTGGACAGAACCGCGCGCGCATCGTCGTAGGGCACGAGGCCGAGGAACAGCACCGCCGCCGCCCCGGCGATCGCCGTCACCTCGGCCGGATAGCGCTCGCGCACGAACATCGCGAGCATGACCGCGACGATGGCCAGGGTCAGCAGCGCCCGGCCGGAGTCGTCGAGGGGCAGTGTCAGCATCGCGTCGGTCGTGCTCCTCGCCGGCTTCCCGCGTTCACGGCGCTCGGTGCCCATCATTAACGGCGGGGGCCGGGGCGGCAAGCCCCTCGCGCGGGCGCGGCTGGACGAGGAAGAGGCCGCCCATCATCGCGGCGAGCGCGAGCCAGATCCAGCCCGAGTAGCTCTCGCCGAGAAGCAGCATCGACCAGCCGATCCCGAAGCCCGTGACGAGGTAGGAGACCTGCGCGGCGAAGACCGCGCCGGCGCGGCCGATCATCCAGACATAGGCGGCATAGGCCGGGCCGTGCAGCAGCGAGGACAGGACGAGCGCCAGCTCGGGCGCGCCGAAGCCCGCGCGCGGGTCGATGAACTGGCCGGAGGCGAGCGCAAGCGGCAGCGTCACGGCCGCCCCGACCGCCGAGGCGCCGCAGAGCGTCTGGATCGCGTCGCACCCGGCCGTGCCCCAGCGGGCGACGACATTGCCCTCGATCGCGTAGAGGAGCGGTGCCGCCAGCGCCACCGGCAGCGCCGCCAGCATCGCGCGGTCGGGCAGGCTGGTCTCGGGCAGCGCGATCAGCGCGACGCCCAGGAGGCCGAGCACCAGCCCGGCGAGCCTCGGGCCGCTGAAGCGGTCGGTCCCGAGGGCGAGCGCGACCGGAAAGGCGAGGATCGGCACCAGCGCGATGACGATGGCCAGCACGCCGGCCGGCAGGTCGCGCGCCGCGAGGTAGGAGGCGGTGTTGGGCAGGATCGTCCCGATCAGGGCGATGAGGAGGTAGAAGGCCAGCGCCCGGCGGTGCAGCGGCAGGCCGCGGCCCAGGGCGGCCAGCAGCGCGCCGAGCAGCACTGCGCCGATCAGGAGCTGCCAGAAGATGAGCCCGAGCGGCCCGTGCCCGGTGGAGACGGCGATCTTCGTCAGCGGCTGCGTCGCCCCCCAGGCCGCGCCGAGCAGGACGAGGAGCGCAACGAGGCCCGCGCGCCCGGTCACGGCTCGGCCCCCGCGAGCAGCCCGCCGCGGCGGACCGGCGCCACCCGCAGGGCGCGGCCGGTCCGGTCGTCGGTCTCCACCAGCAGGCCGCAGAGCGTCGCCTCGCCGCTTGCGGGCGTGAAGCGGTCCTTCGCCATGCCGGTGACGAAGCGGCGCATCGGCTCGGCCTTGTCCATGCCGATGACCGAGTCGTAGACGCCGCACATGCCCGCGTCGGTCTGGTAGGCCGTGCCGCCGGCGAGGATCATCGCATCGGCGGTCGGCACGTGGGTATGCGTGCCGACGACCGCGCTCGCACGGCCGTCGCACCAGTGGCCCATCGCCATCTTCTCGCTCGTCGCCTCCCCGTGCATGTCGACGACCGCCGCCTGCACCGCCCCGCCGAGCGGATGTGCCCGGAGCACCGGCTCGATCGCCGAGAACGGGTCGTCGAAGGGGCGCTTCATGAAGACCTGGCCCAGCACCTGCGCGACCAGCACCTTGCGCCCGCCGGCGGCGGTGAAGACCCGCGCGCCGCGCCCCGGCGCGGCCTTGGCGAAGTTGAGCGGGCGCAGGATGCGGTGCTCGCCCTCGATGAACGACAGCATCTCCTTCTGGTCGAAGGCATGGTCGCCGAGCGTGAGGCAGTCGGCACCCGCGGCGAGCAGCGCGCGCGCATGCTCGGGCGTCAGCCCCGCGCCCGAGGAGGCATTTTCGGCATTGACCACGACGAAGTCGAGCCGCCATTCCTGCCGGAGCGCGGCAAGCTGGCCGGTCACGGCCGCGCGGCCGGGCCGGCCCATCACGTCGCCGAGGAAGAGGAGTCGCATCCGCCCTGCGTAGGCCGCGCGCCGCCGCCGCGCAAGCGGGGACGCGGCGCCCCTTGCGGCAGGCCGGGTCATCCGGGCCGGATCACCCCGGCCTCGGTGACGATGAGGTCGAGCCGCTCGTCCTGGGGGCCGACGGGCAGGTCCGGATCCTCCTGCGCCGCCCAGGCGAAGCCGATGGCGACCACCGGGTGCCGGCTGCGCAGCCGCGCCAGCGTGCGGTCGTAGAACCCGCCGCCGTAGCCCAGGCGGTAGCCGCGCCGGTCGAAGGCGACGAGCGGCACGATCAGCACCTCGGGCTCGATCCAGCCGCCCGCGGCCGGGACGAGGGCGCCGAAGGGCCCCTCGACCATCTCGGCGTCCGGCCGCCATTCGCGGAACCGCAGCGGCAGGCCCCTGCCCTCGATCACCGGCACGCCGACCGGCCCCCGGTGCGCGGCCATCGCCGGCAGCGGGTCGATCTCGCCGCGCATCGGCATGTAGCCCGAGAGCGGCCGGCCGGCGTGGGGCCGCAGCACCTCGGCGAGGCGCGCTGCCCCGGCGCCGCCGTCGCCGGCCGCGGCGGCCTCCCGGCGCCGCGCCAGGGCCGCCTTGCGGGCGGCCGCCTTCTGCGCGTCGAGGCTCACAGCAGCAGCAGCGTGGCGAAGCCGAGGAAGGCGAAGAAGCCCATCACGTCGGTCAGGGTGGTGACGAAGGTGCCCGAGGCCAGCGCAGGATCGAGGCCGAGGCGGTTGAGGGTGAGCGGCACCAGCACGCCGCCCAGCGCGGCGACCATCTGGTTGACGATCATGGCAAGCCCCAGCACCACGCCCAGCATCAGGTCGCCGAAGATCAGGAAGCCGCCGAGGCCGAGCACGAGCGCCAGGCCGAGGCCGTTGAGCAGGCCCGCGCCGATCTCGCGGAACACCACGCGGCGGGCGTTGGAACTGGTGATCGAGCGCGTCGCCAGCGCCCGCACCGCCACGGCGAGCGACTGGGTGCCCGCGATCCCCCCGGTGGAGGCGACGATCGGCATCAGCGCGGCCAGGACGACGAGGCTGGCGATGGTGTCCTCGAACTGCGAGATCACCACCGCCGAGAGCGAGGCGGTGAACAGGTTGACGACGAGCCAGGGCAGGCGCTGGCGTGCCGTGACGAGGGAATTGTCGGCCAGGCTCGCGTCGTCGCTGACGCCGGCGAGGCGCAGGATGTCCTCCTCGTGCTCCTCGTCGAGCACGGCCATCGCGTCGTCGATGGTGATCACGCCGACGAGCCGGTCGTTCTCGTCCACCACCGGCGCCGAGATCAGGTGATACTGGTTGAAGGCATAGGCGACGTCGGCCTCCGCGTCGGTCGCGCGGATGGTGCGGAAGCTGTCCTCGGTGATGTCGGCGAGCTTCACGTCGCGCCGCGAGGCGAGCAGCTTGCCCAGCGTGACGTAGCCCACCGGCTCGTGGCGCGGGTTCACCAGGATGACGTGGTAGAACTGGTCGGGCAGCCATTCCTCGGCGCGCAGGAAGTCGATCGTCTCGCCCACCGTCCAGTGCTCGGGCGCGGTCACCGTCTCGCGCTGCATCAGGCGGCCGGCGGAGTGCTCGGGATAGGTCAGCGACTGCTCGATCGCCGCCCGGTCGTCGGCCTCGAGCGCATCGAGGATGATCTCCTGCTGGGGCGCGTCGAGGTCCTCGAGCAGGTCCACCACGTCGTCGGAATCGAGGTCGCGCACGGCCTCGGCCAGGACCTCGCGCGGCAGGCTCTCGATCACCTCCTCGCGGACCGTCTCCTCGAGTTCGGACAGGATGTCGCCGTCGATCTCGCGCGACCACAGCCGCACCAGTTCGCGCCGTTCGGCGGGGCCGATCTGTTCCAGGATGTCGGCGATGTCGGCCGCGTGCAGCGGGTCGAGCAGGCGCGTGAGCTCGGCCGAGTCGCCCTGCCGGACGGCTTCGAGCACGGCCTCGACGGTCCCCTCGGCGGGGCCGTAGGCGTCCTCCTCGCGCTCCTCCGCCCTGTCTTCCGTGTCGGCCATGCCCGCCCCCCGGATGTTCGCGGCAGACCTATGCGGAAACCCCCGGAAGGGCAACCGCCAAGCGCCGGTTTACCCCACAACCCGCGGCACCTATCGTGTCCGGGACAGAGAGCAGCCGGAGGCAGATGCGCCATGAACGGGCAGAAGCTGATCCTGGGCCAGACCCTGGCCTTCCACGCCGACCCCTTCGCGGAAGAGCCCGCGGCGGCGGCCCGCCACGAGCGGCGCGGCGCGGTGCTGGTGGCGGGCGGGCGGATCGCCGCCGTCGGCCCGGCCGAGGCCCTGCGCGCCGCCCATCCGGCAGCCGAGGTCGAGGACCTGGGCGCGGCGCTGATCTCGCCCGGCTTCGTCGATGCGCACGTGCACTACGCGCAGACCGCGATCATCGCGAGCTGGGGCAAGCGGCTGATCGACTGGCTGAACCTCTACACCTTCCCCGAGGAGCTGCGCTTCGCCGACCCGGCCCATGCCGCGGCGATCGCCGCGCGCTACTTCGACCTCACGCTCGCCCACGGCACGACCAGCGTCGTCAGCTACGGCACCGTCCACCCCGAGAGCGTCGAGGCCTTCTTCGCCGAGGCCGCCCGCCGCAACCTGCGCGCCTTCGCGGGCAAGACCTGCATGGACCGCAACGCGCCCGAGGGCCTGACCGACACCCCGCAGTCGGCCTACGACGACAGCAAGCGGCTGCTCGACCGCTGGCACGGGGTGGGCCGGCTCTCCTACGTCGTCACGCCGCGCTTCGCGCCGACCTCGAGCCGCGAGCAGCTCGCCGCGCTCGGCGCGCTCTGGGCCGAGCGGCCGGGCACGCTGATGCAGACCCATCTCTCGGAGCAGACCGACGAGGTGGCCTGGGTCGCCGCGCTGTTCCCCGAGGCACGGGACTACCTCGACACCTACGAGGCGGCCGGCCTGCTGGGGCCCGGCGCGCTCTTCGGCCACGCCATCCACCTGACCGAGCGCGAGCGCGCGCGCCTCCGCGAGACCGGCGCGGGGCTGGTGCACTGCCCGACCTCGAACACCTTCATCGGCTCGGGGCTGTTCGACCTGCCGGGCCTTGCCGCCGCGGGCCAGCGCATCGGGCTGGCCACCGACACCGGGGGCGGGTCGTCCTTCTCGATGCTGCGCACGATGGCCGCGGCCTACGAGATCGCGCAGCTGCGCGGCACCGCGCTGCATCCCGCGCAGCTGTGGTGGCTGGCCACCGCCGGGAACGCCCGGCTGCTCGGCATGGCCGACCGGATCGGCACCCTCGCCCCCGGCATCGAGGCCGACCTGATCGCGGTCGATCTCGCCTCGACCCCGGCCATCGCCCAGCGCGCCGCCCGCGCCGGCGACATCTGGGAGGCGCTCTTCCCCACCATCATGATGGGCGACGACCGCGCCATCGCGGCCGTCTGGATCGCAGGCGAGCGCCTGCCGCGGCCGGCCGGCTGAGGCGGCCGCCTCTCAGGCGCGCAGCGCGAGTTCCAGCTTGTCGAGCCCCTCGGCCAGGTGCGCCTCGTCGATGGTGAGCGGCGCAAGCAGCCGGATCGTGTTGGCGTAGTAGCCGCAGCTGAGCAGGATCAGCCCGTTCTCCAGCGCGGCATGGGTGACGGGCTTGATCGCGTCGGGGTCGGGCGTGTGGCCGCCGCGTTCCTTCACCAGCTCGAAGGCCACCATCGCGCCGAGGCCGCGCACGTCGCCGATCGGCCTGAGCGTGTTCGACTGACGGAAGGCCTTGAGCCGCTCGACCATGACCGCGCCGATCCGGTTGGCACGCTCGCAGAGCTTCTCCTCCTCGATCACGTCGAGCACGGCGAGGGCCGCGGCGACCCCGATCGGGCTGCCGCCGTAGGTGCCGCCGAGGCCGCCCGGCTCGGCCGCGTCCATCACCTCGGCCCTGCCGATCACGCCGGAGATCGGGAAGCCCCCGCCCAGCGCCTTGGCGATCGGGATCAGGTCGGGCTCGATCCCGTAGTGCTCGATGGCAAACAGCCTGCCGGTGCGCGCGAAGCCCGACTGCACCTCGTCGGCGACGAGGCAGATGCCGTGCTCGTCGCAGATCTCGCGCAGGCGGCGCATGAACTCGGGCGGGGTCTGGTAGAAGCCGCCCTCGCCCTGCACCGGCTCGATCACGATGGCGGCGACCTGGTCGGGCGTGATGTCGGCCTTGAAGACATGGTAGAGCGCCCGCAGCGAGTCTTCCTCGGTGACGCCGTGGTGCGGGATCGGGAAGGGCACGTGGTAGATGCCGAAGGCGGGCGGGGTTCCGCGCGGCCGGTAGGGCGCGGCCTTGCCGGTCATCGCCATGGTGAGCTGGGTGCGGCCGTGGAACGCCCCGGTGAAGGTGATGACCCCGACCCGCCCGGTGTAGGCGCGGGCGATCTTCACGGCGTTCTCGGTGGCCTCCGCCCCGGTGGTGAAGAACACCGACTTGGCATGCGCGATCGGCGCGAGCCGGTTCAGCCGCTCGGCCAGCTCGACGTAGTTCTCGTAGCCTGTGACCTGGAAGCAGAGGTGGGTGAACTTCTCGAGCTGCGCGGCCACCGCGGCGATGACCTTGGGGTGGCGGTGGCCGGTGTTGGTCACCGCGATGCCGCTGGCGAAGTCGATGTAGCGCCTGCCCTCGGCGTCCCAGACCTCGCCGTTCTCGGCGCGCGTGACGAAGACCGGTGCCGCGGTGGCCAGCCCGCGGGGCAGCGCCTCGTGCCGGCGCTTGAGGATGGCGGCATTGGTGGACATTCGGATGGTTCCCTTGCGGAGGCGGCGCGCATCGCCGCATGCGGGCGCGATCCTAGCAGCGCCGCCGGCGGCGGCAACCGCGATCGGCGCCGGCCGGGAGCGGCACCGGTCGTCCCCGGCCGGCCGGGGCCGGCGCGGGCCGGCGCGACCGGAGGCCCCGCGTCTGGAAACGATGCGGGAAGGTCGCTTTCCGGTCAGTCCGGCACGGCGTTCCGCAGGATTGTGCGGGTTGCGGGCGGACCCTCCCCCCACCGCCCCGCACATGCCCGAGGACCGAACGATGACGACGCAGCCAGACCTTCTCACCCAGCTTCTGTCCCGCAGGCCCGGCACCTCGCTGCCGCGGGACTTCTATGTCTCGCCCGAGGCGCACGAGACCGACCTGCGCCACATCTGGACGAAGGAATGGATCTTCGCCGCCCCGGCCGCCGAGATGCCCAAGCCGGGCGCCTACGTGACGCTGCGGATCGGCGACTATCCCCTGATCGTCGTGCGCGGCGCCGACGGCGCGTTCCGCGCCTTCCACAACACCTGCCGCCACCGCGGCAGCCGGATCTGCGCGGCGGCGAAGGGCACGCTCGCCAAGCTCGTCTGCCCCTACCACCAGTGGACCTACGACCTCGACGGGCGGCTGCTCTGGGCCCGCGACATGGGGCCGGACTTCGACCCCGGCCAGCACGGGCTCGTGCCGGCGCATTGCGACGTGGCGGCGGGGATGGTGTTCGTCTGCGTCGCCGAGACCGCGCCGGACTTCTCGGCCGTGAAGGCCGCCGCGGCCCGCTACACCGCGCCGCACCGCCTCGACGAGCTGAAGGTCGCCCACCAGTCGACGATCGTCGAGAAGGGCAACTGGAAGCTGGTGATGGAGAACAACCGGGAGTGCTACCACTGCGCCGGCAGCCACCCCGCGCTCTGCCGCACCTTCAACGACGACCCCGACCTGGTGGGCGGCGACGACAGCCTCTCCTCCCCGGCGGGCCGGGCGCATGTGGAGCGCTGCGAGGCGGCCGGGCTTCCCTCGCGCTACATCCTGGGCGCCAACGAGCAGTGGCGGCTGGTGCGCATTCCCTTCCTGGGCGATGCGGTGAGCTACACCATGGACGGCAAGGCGGCGGCGCCGCTGCTTCCGGGGATGCCCTTCGCCAATGCGGGCAGCCTGCTGTTCTTCCACTACCCCAACACCTGGAACCACTTCCTGTCGGACCACGTGCTGAACTTCCGCGTGCTGCCCCTGTCGGCGACCGAGACCGAGGTGCAGACCACCTGGCTGGTGCATCGCGACGCGGTCGAGGGGCGCGACTACGACCTCACCCGCCTGACCGAGGTCTGGACGGCCACCAACGACGAGGACCGCCGCGTGGTGGAGGAGAACCAGATCGGCATCTCCTCGCCCGCCTACCGGCCCGGCCCCTATTCGGAGCGCCAGGAAAGCGGGGTGATCCAGTTCGTGGACTGGTATGCCCGCACGCTCGTCCG
This sequence comes from Paracoccaceae bacterium, assembly GCA_026419405.1. GTDB lineage: Bacteria > Pseudomonadota > Alphaproteobacteria > Rhodobacterales > Rhodobacteraceae > JANZZL01. Next base: position 18,347 of record JANZZL010000048.1, read on the forward strand.
CTCGATCACCGGCAATGCGCTGCTCGCGGCGGAGTGAGCCATGATCCCGCTGCCGACCCCGGAGACGGGGATCTGGACCGACGACGAGCCGCTGGAATGCGTCATGGTCCTGCCCGAGACCCCCTCGGTCAAGACCTTCGCCTTCCGCCCGCCCTCGGGACGGACCTTCCTGTTCCGCGCCGGCCAGTTCATCACCCTCGAACTGCCGGTGCCGGGCGGGCCGGTCTGGCGGACCTACACGATCTCGTCGGCGCCGACCTCCAACGTCTACATCTCGGTGACCGTGAAGGTGCAGCCGGGCAGCGTCGGCAGCCGCTGGATGCACGACCACCTGCGGCCGGGGATGCGGCTCCGCGCCAAGGGGCCGGCCGGCGTCTTCCACCTGCCGCGCCAGCCCGACGGCAAGTACCTCTTCATCTCCGCCGGCTCGGGCATCACCCCGATGATGTCGATGGCCACCGTGCTCTTCGAACGCGGCGAGGAGCCCGACATCAGCTTCGTGACCTGCGCCCGCAGGCCTTCCGAGCTGATCTTCCGCAAGCGGCTGGAATACATGGCGAGCCGCCTGCAGGGGCTGAAGCTGCACTTCGTCGTCTCGCAGGACGAACCCTACGAGGTCTGGACCGGCTACCGCGGCCGGTTCAACCAGCTCATGCTCGGCCTGACCACGCCCGACTACCTGGAGCGCGACGTCTACTGCTGCGGGCCCGCGTCGTTCATGCACGCGGTGCGCGACATGCTGCACGGCCTCGGCTACGACATGTCGCGCTACCACCAGGAGAGCTTCGCCGCCCCGCCCGAGCGACCCGAGGACATCGAGGCGCCGACCGATGTCGTGCCGCAGACCGGTGTCGCCGCCGAGATCGAGTTCCGCCGCTCGGGCCGGAAGGTCGCCTGCACGCAGGACGACACGGTGCTGAAGGTGGCGAAGGCCGCGGGGCTGAACATCCCCTCGGGCTGCACCTTCGGCCTCTGCGGCACCTGCAAGGTGCGCCTGGCCGAGGGCGAGGTGCACATGGTGCCGAACGGCGGCATCACCGAGGAGGAGATCGCCGGCGGCCTGATCCTCGCCTGCTGCTCGAAACCGCTGGGCCGGGTGGTGGTCGAGGTCTGAGGCGATTGCCCTTGACCGCCGCCGCCGATCGGGATTGCGTCGGCGCGGCAGGCGGGGAGGCGCGATGGAGGATGCAGGCGGAACCGGCGAGGGCGGCGGGGGCGCGCTGCTGCTCGGACTCGACACCGGCGGCACCTACACCGACGCGGTGCTCTGGCGCGAGGGAAGCGGCCTGGTTGCGAAGGCCAAGGCGCTGACGACGCACGGCAACCTCGCCGAGGGGATCGCCGCCGCGATCGACCGGGTGCTTGCCGCCGCGGGCGCCGCGCCGGAGGCGGTCGCGCTCGTCTCGATGTCGACCACGCTGGCGACGAACGCGCTCGTCGAGGGCAAGGGCGAGCGGATCGCGCTGGTGCTGATCGGCTTCGATCCGTCGGACCTGGCGCGCGGCGGCCTCGCCGCGGCGCTCGACGGCGACCCGGTGATCCACTGCCAGGGCGGCCATGACGCCATGGGGGGCGAGCGCCCGCTCGACCTCGGCCCGCTCCGGGCGGCGCTGCCGGCGCTCGCCGACCGGGTCTCGGGCTTCGCGGTCTGCGCCCTGTTCGCGGTGCGCAACCCCGCCCACGAGCTTGCCGCGCAGGCCGAGATCGAGCGGCTGACCGGCCGGCCGGTGACGCTGAGCCACGAGCTCTCGGCGCGGCTCGACGGGCCGCGACGGGCGCTCACCACGGTGATGAACGCCCGCCTCGTGCCGATCATCGCCCGCCTGATCGCCGACACCCGGGCCTTCCTCGGCCGCCGCGGCATCGCCGCGCCGCTGGTCGTGGTGCGCGGCGACGGCTCGCTGGTCTCGGCCGACTTCGCCGGCCGGCGGCCGGTGGAGACGATCCTGTCCGGCCCGGCGGCAAGCGTCGTGGGCGCGCACCACCTGAGCGGGCTCGACGAGGCCTTCATCTCGGACATCGGCGGCACGACGACCGATGTCGCCTGTCTGGAGGCCGGGCGCCCCCGGCTCGACCCGGCGGGCGCGACGGTGGGCGGGCACCGCACCCTGGTCGAGGCGGTGGAGATGCGCACCTTCGGCCTCGGCGGCGATTCCGAGGTGGCCTTCGCCGAGGGCGAGGGGCCGGCCCGCTTCCGCTTCGGGCCGCGGCGGATCCTGCCGCTGTCGCTGGCGGCGGCGCGCCACGAGGCCGAGGTGATGGGCTACCTCTCGGAGCTTGCGAAGGGAACCTCGGGCGGGCAGGCGATGCCCCGGATGCTGCTGCGGCTCGGCGCCGATCCCGCCGGGCTTTCCCCGGCGGAGCGCGCGCTGCTCGACCGGATCGGCGACCGGCCGGTGCCGGCCGCGGGCGCGGCCGCCCGCGCGGCCGAGAAGGCGGCGGTGGAACGGCTGGTGCGGCGCGGCCAGCTCCAGGTCATCGGCTTCACGCCCTCGGACGCGGCGCATGTCCTCGGCCGGCAGGCGACGTGGCACGCCGAGGCGGCACGGGCGGGCGCGGCGCTGATCGCCGCGCAGAGGGACGGCCGCGGCCTGCCGCGCGCGGCCTCGGCCGAGGCGCTCGCCGCCGACCTCCTCGCCGCCTTCACCCGGCGCTCGGCCGAGGTGATCCTGGAGACCGCGCTCTGCGAGGACGGGATCGACGGCGCGTCGGCGGTGCGCGGACGGCTGATCTCGGATGCGCTCGACGGGCGCCGCGGGCGGGTGCGGCTGTCGGTCGCGCTCGACCGGCCGGTGGTCGGCGTGGGCGCCTCGGCCGGGCTGCACTACGCCGGCCTGCCGGCGCTGCTGAACGTGCCCTGCCGCGTCCCGGCGGACGCGGATGTGGCCAATGCGGTCGGCGCGGTCGTGGGCCGGGTGACGGTCCGGGCGGAGACGCTGGTGACCCAGCCCGCCGAGGGGCGGTTCCGGGTGACGACGGCAGGGGGGGCGGTGGATCTCGGCTCGGAGGATCTCGCGCTAGCCCGCGCGGCCGAGGAGGCGCGCGCCCAGGCGCTTGCCCGGGCGCTGGCCGCCGGCGCCGAGGCGCCCGAGGTCTCGGAGCGGCGCGAGGTGCAGGCGGCGACGGTCGAGGGGCGGCGGGTGTTCATCGAGGCGCGGGTCGTGGCGACCGCCTCGGGGCGGCCGCGCCATGCCCGGCCGGCGGCGGCGGACTGAGCCGCCCCGTGGGGCTCACCGCGCCGCGCCGGGCGCGTCGTAGCGGGTGGCGCCGCGGTGGCGCTCGTCGACCGGCGTGGTCAGGATCGAGGCGTGATGCGCGCGCTGGTCGCAGTTGGCGCGCGGGCAGACCCGGCAGTTGATGCCGATCGGCGTGGCCGGAGCGGAGCCCAGCGAGAAGCCTTCGGCGTAGCAGATCATCTCGGCGTGCTCCACCGTGCAGCCCATCGCCACGGCAAGCCGGTTGTCCTGCCCGCTGCGGGCGAAGGTGGGCCGATCGACGGTGCGGGCGATGACGAAATACTGCGAGCCGTCGGGCATCTCGACGAGCTGCGGCACGATCCGCCCCGGCAGGCGGAAGCACATGTGCACGTCGAGCCGCGGGCAGGCGCCGCCGTATTCGGCCAGGTGGAAGTCGGTCGCGTTGAACCGCTTGGTGACGTTTCCCGCCTTGTCGATGCGCAGGAAGAAGAACGGCACGCCCTGCGCGCCGTCACGCTGCATCGTCGTGGCGCGGTGGCAGGCCTGCTCGAAGCTGACCCCGAAGCCGGTGGCGAGATGGTCGAAATCGTATTTCGACGCCTTCGCCTCGGCGAGGAACCGGTCGTAGGGCATCAGAACGGCCGCGGCGAAGTAGTTGGCGAGTTCGACCCGCAGCCGGGCCCGGCCCTGGGGATCCTCGGGGCCCTGGGCGACGAGCGCCTCGAGGATCGGGCCCGCCTCGATCAGCCCGGCCACATGCGCGAGCTGGAAGATGCGGTTGGGATGGTCGAGCGCCTCGGAAAGCCAGACCTCGCCGCCCGCGGCATCGAAGCGGCGCAGCGTGTCGGGCATCTCGGAGACGCGCCTGAGCCGGACGGTGATGCGGTGGTCGCCGGCAAGACGGGCCTTGAGCGCGGCATAGAGGTCGTCGGGCTCGGGCGGCGCCCCCCGCCAGAAGCCCTCGGCCGCCTCCTCGAGCGCGGGGAAGTGGTTGCGGTGGCGGCGGAAGAAGTTGTGCACCGCGCCCTCGGGCGAGGCGCCCAGCGCCGACTCGCCGCCCTGCGCCCCGAGCAGCGCCATGAGCTGGTCGGAGGCCACGAGGTAGCTGCGGTGCAGCCGCAGGAAGGCGCCGATCAGCGTCGGGGCATGGGCCTGTGCGGCGCGCAGCTCGTGCAGGTCGGGGCGGGTCGAATCGAAGATCGGGTCGTGCAGCGCGGCGCGCAGGTCCGACAGGCGGGTGCTGGCCTCGTCATCGGCGATGTCGCGCCAGTCCACCCCGTAGGTCTCGAACATCCTGAGCAGGATCGCGACCGAGACGCTGCGCTGGTTGTTCTCGAGCAGGTTCACGTAGGCGGTGCTGATGCCCAGCTTGCGGGCCATCTGCACCTGGGTCTCGCCCCGCTCCTGCCGGAGCCGGCGCAACTGCGGGCCGATGAAGGTCTTGCGCAAGCCGCCTCCCTTGGTTGAATTTACAATATTACAAAAAAGAAAAGATGTAAACTCTCGCGTTTACAGCAGAACCCGGTTTCGCTACGCGGCCGCGCGCGCAGCAGGCATCGTCTCCTTCCACCGAGGGAGATTCCGATGCACACCGGCCCCGCCCATCTCTTCGTTCCCGGACCGACCAACCTGCCCGACGAGGTGCGCCGCGCCATGGTCGCGCCGATGCCCGACCACCGCGCGCCCGAGTTCGCGGCCTTCCTGCGGCCGCTGCTGGCCGACCTCGCGCCGGTGTTCGGCACGAGCCGGGCGCGGATCGCGCTGATCCCCGGCTCGGGCACCTCGGCCTGGGAGGCGGCGATCACCAACACGCTCTCGCCGGGCGACCGGGTGCTGATGGCGCGTCACGGCATGTTCTCGGCGCTCTGGGCCGAGATGGCCGAGCGGCTGGGGCTGGTCGTGGAGTGCATCGACGTGGCCTGGGGCGCGCCCTGCCCCGCGCGCGAGTTCGGCCGCCGCCTCGGTGCCGACCGCCATGGCGAGATCAAGGCGGTCTTCGTCACCCACAACGAGACCGCGACGGGCGTGACCTCGGATGTCGCGGCGGTCAGGCGCGAGCTCGACGCGGCCTTCCACGACGCGCTGCTGTTCGTGGATGGCGTGTCCTCGATCGGCTCGATGCCCTTCGAGATGGACGCCTGGGGCGTGGACCTCGCGGTGACGGGCAGCCAGAAGGGGCTGATGGCCCCGGCGGGTCTGGGCATCCTGGCGCTGAGCCCCAAGGCCATCGGGGCGCTCGACACCGCGCGTTCGCCGAGGTCGTTCTTCGATGTCCGCGCGATCCTCGCGGCGCACGAGGCGGGCAGCTTCCCGCACACGCCGCCCGCGACCGTGCTCCATGCCCTGCGCGCGGCGTTGGACCGGCTGGCCGCCGAGACGCTTCCGGCGGTGTTCGCGCGCCACCGCAGGCTGGCCGAGGGGGTGCGCGCCGCCGTCGCCGCGTGGGGGCTCTCCACCGTGGCCGAGCACCCCTCGTTCGCCTCGCAGACCGTGACGGCGATCCGCACGCCCGAGGGGGTGGATGCGCGCGAGGTGATCGCAACGGCGCGGACGCGCTATCACACGTTCCTCGGGGCCGGGCTCGGGCCGCTGTCGGGGCGGGCCTTCCGCATCGGCCACCTCGGCGACCTCAACGAGGGCGCGGTGCTGGCCGCGCTTGCCGTCAGCGAGCTGGCGCTGGCCGAGGCGGGCGCCCGCATCGCCTTCGGCTCCGGCGTCGCCGCCGCCCAGGAGCACTTCGCCGGGGCCGCCGCCCCTTGCCTTGCCGCCGCTGCGTGAACCTGCCATGAGCCACACCCTGCATCCCCTGCGCCGCCAGCGACTGCAGCGCTCGACGCTGGCCGTGCCGGCCTCGAACCCCGACATGATCCGCAAGGCTGCCGACAGCGCGGCCGACGTGGTCTTCCTCGATCTCGAGGATGCGGTCGCGCCGCCCGAGAAGCCGCAGGCGCGGCGCAACGCGATCGACGCGCTGAACGCAATCGACTGGGCCGCCCGCGGCAAGACCGTGAGCGTGCGGATCAACGGCCTCGACACGCAATACATGTACCGCGACGTGGTCGACCTGATGGAACAGGCGGGCGACCGGCTGGACATGATCCTGATCCCGAAGCTCGGGGTCTGGGGCGACCTCTACATGGTCGAGGCGCTGGTCAACCAGATCGAGATGGCCTGCGGGCTGACCCGGAAGGTCGGGCTCGAGGCGCTGATCGAGACCGCGCTCGGGATGGCGAACGTCGAGGACATCGCGATGCGCGCCGCGCAGGCGGGCAGCCGGCTCGAGGCGCTGCACTTCGGCGTCGCCGACTACGCGGCCTCGATGCGGGCCCGCACCGTCAACATCGGCGGCCTCAACCCGGCCTATCCGGGCGACCAGTGGCATGCCTCGCTCACCCGGATGATCGTCGCCTGCCGGGCCTACGGCCTGCGCGCGATCGACGGCCCGTTCGGCGACTTCGCCGACCCGGCGGGCTACGTCGCCGCCGCCGAGCGCGCGGCCGCGCTGGGCTGCGAGGGCAAGTGGGCGATCCACCCCAGCCAGATCGCCCTGGCGAACGAGGTGTTCAGCCCGCCGGCCGCCGAGGTCACGCGCGCGCGGCGGATCATCGAGGAACTGCGCAAGGCCGAGGCCCAGGGCAAGGGCGCGGCGGCGCTCGACGGCAAGATGATCGACGCCGCCTCCGAGCGGATGGCGATGAACGTGATCGCGCTGGCCGATGCGATTGCCGCCCGCGGGCCAGGCATGGCGGCCGCCGAGTAGCCGGGAGGGGGGAGAACGATGGACATCCACGAGCATCAGGCGAAGGAGCTTCTGGCCGGCTTCGGCGTGCCGGTGCCGGAGGGCGGCCTTGCCTTCAGCCCCGAGCAGGCGGCCTATCACGCCCGCCGCCTCGGCCTGCCGGTCGTCGTCAAGGCGCAGGTCCACGCGGGCGGCCGCGGCGCCGCCGGCGGCGTGAGGCTCTGCCGGACCGAGGCGGAGGCCGCGGACTTCGCCGCCGGCCTGCTCGGCAGGCGGCTCGTGACCAGGCAGACCGACGCGCAGGGCAAGCCGGTGCACCGGGTCTGGGTCGAGGCCGCGACCGACATCGCGCGGGAGCTCTACCTCGGCCTCGTGCTCGACCGGAAGTCGGAGCGGATCATGATCGTCGCCTCGCGCGAGGGCGGCATGGAGATCGAGGATCTGGCCCGCGAGCGCCCCGACGCGCTGCTGCGCATGGTCATCGACCCCGCCGTGGGGCTCACCGAGTTCTCGGCCCGCGAGCTCGCCTTCGGGCTCGGGCTCAGGGGGCCGCAGGTGGCTGAGATGGTCCAGGTGCTGCGCGGCTGCTACCGCGCCTTCCGCGACCGCGATGCGACGATGGTCGAGATCAACCCGCTGGTCGTCACCGGCGCGGGCGGGCTGATCGCGCTCGACGCGAAGATGAGCTTCGACACCAATGCGCTCTTCCGCCAGCCCGAGGTCGCCGCGCTGCGCGACCCCGGCCAGGAGGACCCGCGCGAGGCCGCCGCCGCCGCGCACGGGCTGAACTACGTGGGCCTGACGGGGGACATCGGCTGCATCATCAACGGCGCAGGCCTTGCCATGGCGACGATGGACATGATCCAGCTCGCCGGCGGGGCGCCCGCGAACTTCCTCGACATCGGCGGCGGCGCGAGCCCCGAGCGGGTGGTCGCGGCCTTCCGCACCGTGCTGTCGGACAGCAACGTCTCGGTCGTGCTGGTCAACATCTTCGCCGGGATCAACCGCTGCGACTGGGTGGCCAGGGGCGTCGTCCAGGCCTATCGGGAACTGGGGCTGACCCTGCCCGTGGTGGTGCGCCTCGCCGGCACGAACGTCGAGGAGGGGCACGCGATCATCGCCGGCTCGGGCCTGCCGCTGATCTCTGCCGACACCCTTGCCGAGGCCGCCGCGGCCGCCGTCCGCGCGCGCCCCCGCGCCGCCGCCTGAAGGAGACGGACATGACCATCCTCATCGATCGGACCACCCGCGTCATCGTGCAGGGCATGACCGGCCGGATCGGCCAGTTCCATGCCGCCGACATGATCCGGCACGGAACGAATGTCGTCGGCGGGGTGACGCCGGGCCGGGGCGGCGAGACCGTGCTGGACCGGCCGGTGTTCGACACCGTGCGCGAGGCGGTCCGCGAGACGGGCGCCGAGGCGAGCCTCGTCTTCGTCCCGCCGCCGGGCGCGGCCGACGCCATCATGGAGGCGGCGGAGGCGGGCATCCGGCTGGCCGTCTGCGTGACCGACGGCATCCCCGCGCAGGACATGATGCGGGTGAAGCGCTTCCTGCGCCGGTTCCCGGCCGAGCGGAAGATGCGCCTGATCGGGCCGAACTGCGCGGGCGTGATCAGCCCCGGCGAGGCCTTCATGGGCATCATGCCGCCCCACATCTACCTGCCGGGGCGGGTCGGGATCGTCGGACGCTCCGGCACGCTCGGCTACGAGGCGGCGAGCCAGATGAAGGCGCTCGGCATCGGCGTCTCGACCAGCGTGGGCATCGGCGGCGATCCGATCAACGGCTCGTCCTTCCGCGACATCCTCGAGCTCTTCGAGGCCGATCCGGGCACCGACGCGGTGATGATGATCGGCGAGATCGGCGGGCCCCAGGAGGCCGAGGCCGCGGCCTTCGTCCGCGCGCACATGACCAAGCCGGTCGTCGCCTACATCGCCGGCCTCTCCGCCCCGAGGGGCCGCAAGATGGGGCACGCGGGCGCGATCATCTCGGCCTTCGGCGAGAGCGCCCAGGAGAAGGTCGAGACCCTCGCGGCGGCGGGGATCACCGTCGCACCGACGCCCTCGGCGATGGGCGAGACGGTCGCGCGCGTGCTCGGCCTGCGGGCGGCGGCATGAAGCAGGCGCCCGCGCCCGTCGGCTCGGCGGCGACGCCCGAGGAGGCGCGCGCCTGGGTCGGGCGCGTGGAGACGCGCGAGGGCGCGCTGACCCCGGAACTCGCGGGGATGCTGATGGGGGCGCTCGGCCACCCCGCGGCGGGGCAGCCGGCGACGCACACCGGCGCGCCGATGCCGCCGCTGTGGCACTGGGCGGCCTTTCCCGACTTCGTGCCGATCGCCGGGATCGCGACCGACGGGCACCCCAGGCTCGGCGGCTTCCTGCCCCCCCTGCCCTTCGGCCGGCGCATGTGGGCCGGCGGAAGCCTCTCGTTCCGCGGCCGCTTCGCGATCGGCGAGCGGATCACCAGGCGCTCCGAGATCCTCGCGGTGGACTTCAAGACGGGCAGCACCGGCGACATGGCCTTCGTGCGCGTCGGCCACGACCTGCGCGGCGAGGGCGGCGGCGCGATCCGCGAGGAGCAGGACATCGTCTACCTGCCGATCCCCGACAGCTTCCGCGCCCCCCGCGCCATCCCCGCCCCCGAGGCGCCGCTGTTCGCCGAGGAGGTGGAGGTGGGGCCGGTGCGGCTCTTCCGCTATTCGGCCGCCACCTACAACGCCCACCGCATCCACTACGATCGCGACTATGCCCGCGAGGTCGAGAAATACCCCGGCCTCGTCGTGCACGGGCCGATGCAGGCGACGCTGCTGATGGAGGCCGCGATGCGCCACACCGGCCGGGTGCCGGTGCGGTTCTCGTTCCGCGGCGTGCATCCGATGTTCGACGGCCGCCTGCGGCTCGTGGCCACGGCCGAGGGGCCCTCGGCGCTGGCGCTCTGCACCGTGGCGCCGGCCGGTCATCAGGGCCTGCAGGCCCGCTTCGCCTGGGAGGACTAGGGCATGGGCATCCTGTCGGGCATGCGCGTGGTGGAAGGTTCGGCCTTCGTGGCGATTCCGCTCGCGGGCATGACGCTGGCGCAGATGGGGGCCGAGGTGATCCGCTTCGACCGGATCGAGGGCGGGCTCGACGCCGGGCGCTGGCCGGTCACGAAGGAGGGGCGCAGCCTGTTCTGGGCGGGGCTCAACAAGGGCAAGAAATCGGTGGCGGTGAACCTGGCGACCGGCGCCGGGCGCGAGATCGTGACGCAGATCGTCACCGCGCCCGGCCCCGATGCCGGGCTGTTCCTGACCAACCTGCGGGCGAAGGGCTGGCTCGACCACCCCTCGCTGTCGGCGCTGCGCCCCGACCTGGTGATGGTCACGCTGCTGGGCGACCGGCACGGGCGGCCGGCGGTGGACTACTCGGTCAACCCCTCGATCGGCTTTCCCGATGCCACCGGGCCCGAGGGCTCCACCGAACCCGTGGCCCATGTCCTGCCGGCCTGGGACTGCATCGCGGGCAACATGGCGGTCTCGGCCCTGCTGGCCGCCGAGCGCCACCGGCTGCGCACCGGACAGGGGCAGGAGGTCGTCTTCTCGCTCAAGGACGCGGCCGCGGCGATGCTCGGCCACCTGGGGATCATCGGCGAGGTCCTGGTGAACGGGGTTGACCGGCCCAAGGCGGGCAATGCGCTCTACGGCGGCTACGGGCAGGACTTCGTCTGCGCCGACGGCCGCCGCGTCATGGTGATCGGCCTGACCGAACGGCAGTGGACGGGCCTCGTGCAGGCGACCGGCACGACCCAGGCCATGGCGCTGCTGGAGCGCCGCCTGGGCGAGAGCCTCGCCGACGAGGGCGCCCGCTTCCGCCACCGCGCCGCGATCACCGCCGTGCTGGCGCCCTTCTTCGCCGCGCGGCGGGTCGAGGATTTCGCCGCCGACTTCGACCGTGCGGGCCTCACCTGGTCGGAGTTCCGCAGCTTTGCCCGCGCGGTGCGCGAGGACCCCGACCTGTCGCCCGCCAACCCGATGTTCGCCGAGATCGACCAACCCGGCATCGGCTGCTTTCCCGTGCCGGGCTCGCCGCTCGCCTTCGGCGCCCTGCCGCGCGAGGCCCCGGTCCGCGCCCCGGAGCTCGGCGAGCACACCGAGGAGGTGCTGGCCGAGGTGGCAGGCCTCTCCGCGGGCCAGATCGGACGGCTGTTCGACCAGGGCGTGGTGGCCGGGCCGCGCCCCTGGCGGCGGATGGCGGTCTAGGCCGGCGGACCGTTCCGCCTGCCGCCCCGGCCGACGTCCGGCGGGCCGACGGAGGACCGGCGGGTGCGGTCGAGTCGATGGCCCGCCGCCGCGGCGGCCCTGCCGGAGGCCGCAGGTCGCAAAATCGGCCCGCCGCTTCGCTGCGGTGACGGTGAGCGCCGCGCATCCGGGGCGAGATCACGGCACCGAGACGTTGCCGGAGGCCAGCATGACCGCCACCTCGCCCAGGACCGCGCGCACCGGCGGCCGCGGCGCCCGCCGCGCCGCGCGGTCCGCGCCCGACCTCGAGATGCTGCCCGCGCTGAGGCGCGGCCTGCCCCCGTGCGAGCCGATGACGCCCGAGGAGGTGGAGCGGATCGACGCGGCCTCGATGGCGATCCTCGAGGAGGTGGGCGTCGTCTTCCGCGACCCCGTGGCGCTCGAGGACTGGCGCCGCGCCGGCGCGGACGTGCGGGGCGAGCGGGTGCATCTCGACCGCGGCCTGGTGCGCGAGCTCATCGCCTCGATCCCGTCCTCCTGGACCTACCGGGCGCGCAACCCCGAGAGGAACCTGCCCTTCGGCGGGCCGCACTCGATCTTCGTGCCGATGACCGGCGCGCCCTTTCTGCGCGATCTCGACGACGTCCGCCGCTGGCCGACGATCGCCGACCTCAACATGTTCCACAAGCTCGCGCACATGTCGCCGGCGCTGCATTCCACCGCGCATCACATCGTCGAGCCGATGGACATCAAGGTCAGCCACCGG
>JANZZL010000089.1 GCA_026419405.1 Paracoccaceae bacterium
GGGGTGAGGGGCGGTCCGGGCCCCGGCCCGGATCGATCGCTCCGGTGGAGCGATTGAAGCCCCGGACGCAGGATCCGCAAGGATCGGGCCGGAGGCGGTCCGGGCCCCGGCCCGGATCGATCGCTCCGGCGGAGCGATTGAAGCCCCGAACGCAGGATCCGCAAGGATCGGGCCGGAGGCGCCGCATCGCTCCCCCTTTCCGGGCGCCCGACCGGGGCTCCGCCCGTTCGGCCACAGGACGCGCCGCTGCCGCGATTCCGGGACGCGGCCAGGCCCCCCGTCCTGCCGCAGGCACGTCTCCGGCACGACGCGGGCGCGTGGCGCCGTCGCCCACCACACGGCCCTCGTCCGGGGTCTGCGGGAGGAAGCGCCCGCCGCAGGCGCCCGACACGCCCGCGCCAGGGCCGCGCGCGGCCCAACGCGGCAGCCGGCGCGGCAGCCGGCGCGGCAGCCGGCCGGGGCCGCCCGTCCGCGCCTGGGGGAAGCGCCCGCATGAGCCCCCTTCCCCCTCGCCCCCGCGCCGCCGGTGCACGCCCGGTGCACGGGCTGTGCACGCCCTGTGCACACGCCTCCAGCCGCCGGACGGGGCGGTGAACGCCCCCCCCCGCAACGGCGCGGCGGGGCCCCGGCCCGGGGCCGGCTCAGGGTTCGGTCGGCTCGCCGAAGCGTTCCAGCATCTTCGCCCGGATCTGGTCGCGGGCCTGGCGGTAGGCCGCGAGCTTCGCCTCCCGCGTCTCGCCGAGGCCCGTGGGGTCGAGGATCGGCCAGTATTCCACGTCGATGTGGTGATAGCGGGTGAACTCCAGCGCCTGGCGCTGGCTGGCGGGGGAAAGCGCCACGATCAGGTCGAACTGGCTGAGGTCGTCGCCCCATTCCTGCATCTCCTCGAAGGAGCGGGAGCGGTGGCGCGAGAGCTCGACGCCGATCTCCTTGCAGACGGCGATCGAGAATCCGTCGATCTCCATGTCGTTCCTGACCCCGGCCGACTGGACGTAGGCGCGCTGGCCGTAGAACTTCTTCATCATCCCTTCGGCCATCGGCGAACGGACGGCATTGTGGTCGCAGCAGAACAGCACCGAGGAGGGGAAGCGACCCAACCTCAGCCCCCCCAGTGGAGCACGCAGATCAGCGTGAAGAGCCGCCGGGCGGTGTCGGTATCGACCTCGGCCTTGCCCGCGAGCCGCTCCTGCAGGACGCGCGCGCCCTCGTTGTGGATGCCGCGCCGGGCCATGTCGATCGCCTCGATCTGGCTGGGCGGCAGGCGCTTGACCGCCTCGAAGTAGCTCTCGCAGATCTGGAAGTAGTCCTTCACCACCTGGCGGAAGGGCCCGAGCGAGAGGTGGAAGGCGGCGACCTTCTCCTGGGCCTCGGTGGCGATGTCGAACACCAGCCGCCCGTCGCGGATCGACAGCGCAAGCCGGTAGGGGCCGGGGGGCATCTCGCGGCCGTCGCGCGGGGGCAGGGCGAAGCGGTTCTCCTCGAGCAGGTCGAAGATCGCCACCCGCCGCTCCTGCTCGATCTCGGGCGTGGGCGGCGGCAGGCCGGAATCGTCGATCGAGATGTGGCAGATGCGGGTCATGCGCCGCCCCGGTTCAGCCGGTCGAGCCGCGCCCGCACGCTCAGGCCGTGCGCCTCGAGGCTTTCCGACCGCGCCAGCCGCTCGGCCGCGGGGCCGATCGCGGCGAGCGCCCCGGGCGTCATCCGGGCGAGCGTGGTGCGCTTGAGGAAGTCCGTGACCGAGAGCCCCGAGGAGAAGCGCGCCGAACGCGCCGTCGGCAGCACGTGGTTCGGCCCGCCCACGTAGTCGCCGATCGCCTCGGGCGTCCAGGGCCCCAGGAACACCGCGCCGGCATGGCGGATCCGGGCGGCGAGCGCCTCGGGGTCGGCGACCATCAGCTCCAGGTGCTCGGGCGCGATGCGGTCGGCAAGCGCAGCCGCCTCGTCGAGGTCGCGCACCACGATGACCGCGCCGTTCCTCTCCCAGCTCGCCCCGGCGATGGCGCGGCGCGCCAGCGTCTCGAGCCGCGCCGCCACCGCCTCGGCCACCGCGCGGCCCAGGGCGGCGTCGGGGGTGATCAGAATCGCCTGCGCGCTCTCGTCGTGCTCGGCCTGGGAGAGCAGGTCGAGCGCGATCCAGTCGGGGTCGTTGCCGGCATCGGCGATGACCAGGATCTCGGAGGGCCCCGCGATCATGTCGATGCCGACGCGGCCGAAGACCCGGCGCTTGGCGGCGGCCACCCAGGCGTTGCCGGGGCCGGTGATCTTGTCCACCGGAGCGATGGTCTCGGTTCCCCAGGCCAGCGCCGCGATCGCCTGCGCCCCGCCGATGCGGTAGACGGTCTCCACCCCGGCGAGCCGCGCGGCGAAGAGCACCAGCGGGTTCACCTGCCCCCCCGGCGTCGGGCAGGCGATGACGAGCCGCTCCACCCCGGCCACCTGCGCGGGGATCGCGTTCATCAGGACCGAGGAGGGATAGGAGGCGAGCCCCCCCGGCACGTAGAGACCGGCGGCGGCAACCGGTGTCCAGCGCCAGCCGAGCTCCGCGCCCGCCGCGTCGGTCCAGCGCGCATCCTGCGGCATCTGCCGCTGGTGGTAGGCGCGGATCCGCTCGGCGGCGAGTTCCAGGGCCTCGCGCTCCCCGGGCGGGACCTTCGCGCATTCCGCCGCGATCTCGGCGGGCGAGAAGGCGAGCGTCTGCGGCGTCAGCGCCAGCCCGTCGTAGCGCGCCGTCAGCTCGATCAGCGCGGCGTCGCCGCGCGCCCGGACATCGGCGATGATCGCGGCCACCGCGTCATCGACATCGGCCGCCTCCTCGCGCTTGAGCGCGAGCAGCGCCGCGAAGCGGGCCTCGAAGTCGGGGGCGTCGGTGGCGAGGAACGCGGGCATCCTGCGGCATCCTTTCCCGGCCCCACATAGCCGCCGCGCCGCGGCGTCTCAAGCGGCGTTCCGGGGCCGGCCGCCGGCGGCCGCGGCCGGATCAGCCGCAGGCCAGCGTGCGGCGCATGGTGATCTCGCAGCCGCACCCGCTGCCCGCGGGGCGCTCGGCCATCTCGGCGAAGCCGAAGCGGGCGTAGAGCGCGCGCGCCGCGGCATTGGCCGCGCCGACGTCGAGGCAGAGTTCGGTCAGCCCGCGGCGGCGGGCCTCGGCCTCGACCGCGGCGAGGAGCGCATCCGCCACGCCCCGGCCGCGCGCCAGCCGAGTGACGAAGACCGATTCCACCCAGCCCCGGCCCGGCGCGCCCCCGGCATCGGGGGTCAGCTCGATGCAGCCGACGCCCGCGCCGCCGAGCTCGGCGAGGAACACCGACGCGCTCGCCAGCCGCTCGGCGAAATCCCCCAGCGGACGGTCCGCCCAGTCGTCGTGCCGCTCGGCGAAGGCCGAGGGCGCCGCGGCCAGGGCATTGAGGCGGATCCTGCGCCAGAGGTCCGCCTCGTGCGCGGCCAGCCGGCGGACGGCGGGCAGCAGCTTGCGCATCACCGCGCCCGCCCGCCCGTCCACGTCGGCACCCGCCCCCGCATCCCAGCCGCGCGCGGCGCAGAAGGCGCGCATCGGTCCCGGTGGCTCGGCCCGCGCCTCGGCCAGGCCGCGCGCGGCGAGCTCCGCCTCGATCCGGCGCAGGAGCAGGGTGCCCAGGCCGCGGCCGCGCGCCGCGGCGGCGACATGCAGCAGCGTCACGACGCCATCCTCCCGCGCGGCGGCGACGCCCGCGAGCGCGCCGCCCGCCTCGGCGAGCCAGACGAGGCCCGGCGCGGCGGCGATCCGGCCGGCGAGCCCCGCGGCCGCACCTTCCCCGTCGGGCCCGCCGCCCCCGCCCGCCGAGCCGGCCAGCAGTGCCTCGGCGGCGGCACCGTCCTCGGGCCGCGCCCGCCGCAGCACGGGGCGGTCGGTCATTCCGGGTGCCGCGGCGCCCGGCCGGAGGGCGCGGCGTAGGGCCGGGTCACGTCGGTGAGCGCGAGGTTGATGCACTCGGCATCGAGCGCGATCGCCCCGTCGCCGGCCAGCGTCAGCACCAGCCGGCCGGTGCCGTCCTCGCCCGGCTCCCAGGCCAGGGTCAGGCAGGACAGCACGAGATCCGCGTCGGCGCGGTCCACCCCCTGGCTCGACACCGCGCGCACGTCGTCGGCCACCAGCAGGCTGCGCACGCGCTCGGGCGGCACGGCCTCGCGCTCCTCCCAGCGGAAGCGGTTGAGCAGCACGGCGAAGCGGCGCCGGCGCGGCTCCCAGCGCATGTCGGCGCAGGTGAAGACGGCATCCTGCACCAGCGCCGAGATCACCGGGATGTCCTCCGGCGTCTCGGCCATCAGGCGCAGCGGCGCCGGCGCCCCGTCCTCGAAGCGGGCGTCGCCGGTCATGCCGCGATCCTCTCGATGCGGGCGCCGCAGGCCGAGAGCTTCTCCTCCACCCGCTCGTAGCCGCGGTCGAGGTGGTAGACGCGGCTCACCACCGTCTCGCCCTCGGCCGCGAGCGCCGCGAGGATCAGCGAGACGCTGGCGCGCAGGTCGGTCGCCATCACCGGCGCGCCCCTGAGCCGCTCCACCCCCGTCACCGTCGCGGTGCCGCCGTGCACGTCGATCTTCGCGCCCATCCGCATCAGCTCGGGGGCGTGCATGAAGCGGTTCTCGAAGATCCGCTCCTCGAGCACGCTCACCCCGTCGGCGGTGCACAGGAGCGCCATCATCTGCGCCTGGAGGTCGGTCGGAAAGCCGGGGAAGGGCTCGGTGACGACATGCACCGCGTTCACCCGGCCGTTGCGGCGCGCGACCTTCAGCCCGCGCTCGGTCTCCTCGACCCCGATCCCGGCCTCCTCGAGCTTGTCGCAGAACGCCCCGACCAGCTCGCGGCGCCCGCCGATCAGCTCCACCTCGCCGCCGGTGATCGCCGGGGCGAGCATGTAGGTGCCAAGCTCGATCCGGTCGGTCACGACCTCGTGCGTGGCGCCGCCGAGGCTGCTGACGCCCTCGATGGTGATGGTCTTGGTCCCCTCGCCCTCGATCTGCGCGCCCATCCGGCGCAGGCAGCGGGCCAGATCGACGATCTCGGGCTCGCGCGCGGCGTTCCGGAGCACGGTCGTGCCCTTCGCGAGCGTGGCCGCCATCAGCGCGTTCTCGGTCGCACCCACCGAGACGAAGGGGAACTCGATCACCGCGCCCTTCAGCCCGCCCGGCGCCCTGGCATGCACGTAGCCGTCGCGCAGGTCGAGCTCGGCCCCCATCGCCTCGAGCGCCCTGAGATGCAGGTCCACGGGCCGCGCGCCGATGGCGCAGCCGCCCGGCAGCGAGACCTCGGCATAGCCGTAGCGCGCCAGCAGCGGCCCCAGCACCAGGATCGAGGCGCGCATCTTGCGCACGATCTCGTAGTCGGCGTGCTGCGAGGTCAGGTCGTGCGACGACAGCGCCAGCACCCGCCCCTGCTGCAGCGTCTGCACCTCCGCCCCGAGCGACTGGAGAAGCGTCGTCATGGTGCGGATGTCCGAGAGCCGCGGCGCATTGGTCAAGGTCAGCGGCGCGTCGGTCAGCAGCGTCGCCGGCATCAGCGTGAGGCAGGCGTTCTTGGCGCCCGCGATCGGGATCTCGCCGCGCAGCGGCGCGCCGCCGGTGACCGCTATCGAATCCAT
Organism: Paracoccaceae bacterium; assembly: GCA_026419405.1. Classification (GTDB taxonomy): domain Bacteria; phylum Pseudomonadota; class Alphaproteobacteria; order Rhodobacterales; family Rhodobacteraceae; genus JANZZL01. Next base: position 5,616 of record JANZZL010000089.1, read on the forward strand.
GCCTGCCCCTCAGCCCCTCTCCCCCGCGGGCTTGCGCGCGCGGGCCTGCGCCTTGCGCCGCGCGAGGTTCGCCTTCAGCGCCGCCTTCAGCCGCGCCTCGCGGCCCTCGTCGCCTTTCGTGCCCTTGGTTTTCGGGGGTTTCCGCTCCATTCGGTCTGTCTAGCGCAGGGGGCGGGGGCGGTCCAGATACCGCTTGCGCGGGGGGTGGATTGCCGCTAAGCCACCGCCCGCGTGCTGCCGTAGCTCAGTGGTAGAGCACTCCCTTGGTAAGGGAGAGGTCGAGAGTTCAATCCTCTCCGGCAGCACCAGCCGCGCCCCCCCGGGGCGGAGCGCGGCGGGTCGGGGGCGGCGGCCCGGCCGCGCCCCGCGGTGCCCGGCGCATGCGGCCGGGCGCCGGCGCAGACTCCGCGCAACAGGCGCATGCCAAGGTCGCGGGCCGGGGCGCAAGCCGCTTCCGCCCCCGGATGCGCCGCCCTATCCTCGGCGCATGAACGGCTCGCCGATCCGCCCCACCGACGACGAGGCCCGCCTCAGGGCGCGGCGGCTGCTCGCGGTCGCGGCGCATGGCGCGCTCGGCACGCTCGACCCCGAGACCGGGGCGCCCATGGTCACGCGCGTCGCGCTCGCGCTCTCGCCCGAGGGGCTGCCGGTCACCCTCGTCTCCGACCTCGCCGCCCACACCCGTGCGCTGCGGGTCGATCCGCGCGCCTCGCTCCTCGTCGGCGACCCCGGGCCCAAGGGCGATCCGCTGAGCCACCCCCGCCTCACGCTGCGCGCCCGGGCGCGCTTCGTGCCGCACGGCGGCGACGAGCACGCGCGGCTGCGCCGCTTCTACCTGGCGCAGAGGCCGAAGTCGGCGCTCTACGCCGACTTCGCCGATTTCTCCTTCGTGGTGCTCGAGCCGCTCGCGGCCAGCCTCAACGCCGGCTTCGGCCGGGCCTATCACCTCACCCCGCAGGATCTCCTCGATCCCGCCTGAGCGCCAGGCCCCGGCCCGCGCGCGGCAGGCCGGGGCGCGGCGGGAGGCGCGGCGACGGGCGCGACCGGGGCGCGGCCGGGCCCGGTCCGCCGCCGGCGCCGTCAGACCGTGGCGTCGATCCGGCCCGTGAGCCGCACCCGCCCCCGCGCCGCCGTCGCCCAGCTGAGCCGCGCCTGGGTGCCGGCCGGCCCCTGCTCGGGCTCGACGAAGGGCATCTCGGTGATCCGGCTGCCCGAGGCGGTGGTGATCATGCCCTCGGCCACCAGCGCGTCCACCGCCCTGAGCCGGCCGCCGAAGGGCAGCACCGTGCCGAAGTCGCAGGTCCACTGCGTGGCCGCGGTGTTCTGGGTGAAGGCCAGGCTCACCGGGTTCTGCGCCCGCACGTCCACGTTGTTGAACGAGTTGCCCCAGAAGGTCACGTTGCGCGCCTTCGTCATGTCGAGCGGCGCAAAGCTCGTGTCCACGCCCTCGGCCCGGTCCACCCGGCCCGAGACCGCCTGGAAGGTGTTGCCGGTCACCACCAGCCCGTCGAGGAAGTGGCCGGGCCCGTGCGGCTTCACCACGATCCAGCGGAACCACGACGGCACGCCCGAGGCGAGGAACACGTTGCCGGTGATCACCAGGCCGCCGAACGAGAACTCGTTCGAGAAGTCGGGCTCGGGGTCGTGCTCGTTGCCGATCTCGAGATAGCAGTTGTCGATGTAGTTGCCGGTCACGGTCGATTTCGAGGTGGGCGAGGTGAACACGATCCCCGCCACGCGCACGCCCTCGGGCTGGCTGTCGCCGTTGAAGATGTGGTTGTTGGCGATCATGTGGTAGAGCCCGGCCATCACCGCGAAGTGGCGGAAGCGCATCACCCGGCAGTCGCGGATCTTCACGTCGTTCATGTTGACGTTCAGCGCCACCGACACGCGGTCCTGCACGTTCAGGCCCTGCTCGTTCGACAGGAACTGGCAGCGGTCGATCAGCATCCCCTGGCAGGCGGTGCCGTGCGAGGTGATCGCCCGGTCCTTCGGGCGGTTGAAGGTGCAGTCGGTGAAGGCGAAGGTCTGGCCGTCGGGCGGCAGGAGCACGGCCGAGCACAGGCCGTTGCACTGGATCTCCACCTCCTGCATCTCGAACTTGTCGATGTAGGCGAAGTTCGAGAAGTCGAGCAGGTAGCGGAACCGCCGGAAGGTGAACACCTGCGTGCCGGCCGCGCCGTAGAGCGGGCGCGACAGCGTGACCGTCCCGGCGGCGACGTTCTTCGCCCGCACGTAGACCTCGCGGCCCACGCCGTTGCCGAGGACCAGCGCGCCGACCGGGATGTTGGCGACGTTGGCGACCCCGGTCAGCTCCAGCGGGTTCGAGATCGCGTAGGTCGCCTGCGAGGTCACCTCGATGGTGCCCCAGTCGGGCCCCGCCACCGCGTTGAGATGGCCGTTGCGCAGCACGCGGCGCACCGCGAAGTCGGTGCGGTTGTTCACCGCCTCCTGCACGTCGATCGGCCGCGAGACGTTGACGCTGCGCCCGCGCAGGTCGAAGGAATCGTGGTCCGAGAAGTTGAACAGCGCCTGCAGGCCCTTGCGCAGCGCCAGTTCCTCGTCGCCGCCGAAGGCATCCACGTAGTCGATGAAGTTGTAGTTCTGCATCAGCACCAGGCGCGCCGCCGTGGGCATCGTCAGGCTGCCCTCGAAGCGCACCGGGTTGTTCAGCGTCAGCGAGCTGGCGATGCGGTAGGTGCCCGCCGGCACCAGGATCTGCCGGCCCGCCGCCGCCGCATCGGCCGCGACGAAGGCGGCGCGGTCGTCCGTCGTCCCGTCGCCCACGGCGCCGAAGTCGCGCACGTCCACCCAGTCCATCATGGTGCGCAGGAAGGCGCCCGTGATGTCCTCGATCTCGATGTCGTCGATCCGCACCACGCCGCCGTTCGGCCCGGTGAGGTCGAGGCCGAAGTGGCCGTAGAGCACCTGCGTCGTCCAGGGCAGGTTGACCCCCCCGCGCTGGCCGGTGCCGACGATCGCGCTCACCGTCACCACCTGGCCGTAGGCGGTCAGCGGCACCGCCGGGCCGGTCGTGACCAGCCCGGTCACGGGCGCGCCACCCGCGCCGCCGGCCCAGCCGGCGATCCGCACGGTGGGCAGGTTGCCGCTCACCGCCTTCACCCGGGCGGTGATGCGCAGGTAGCAGCCGGGCAGGATCGGCGTCTCGCCCATGTAGCGCAGCTTCTGCGTCGCCTGCGTCTTGACCAGCTCGAGGCAGCCGCCGAAGTCCTGGTCGGCCGGCACGAAGGCCGCGTTCGGCGCGCCCTCGTAGGTGGCCGAGCCGGGAACCCCGTCGCCGCTCGACCAGACCGAGAGCCCGTTCGCAAAGGGCGGGGGCATCAGCACCAGCCCGTCGGTAATCGCCTTGTTCATCGAATGCCCTTTCGGAATCGGCGCGGGCGCAGTGCCGGCGGGGACGGCGCCGCCACCCGGCGCCGAGGCTCCGCTCGGCTGTCGTCCGCTCGCGTTGGGGGGGCCGGGCACGCAACGGTCCCGGATGCCGCAGGGCTAGCAGCAATTGCCTAAGGGCGCGTTAACCTTTCAGGCGCCGACATCGGGCGCGCGCAACAGCTGCACGCCGTTGATGCGCCAGCCGTCCGCGCCCTCGACCATCTGGTAGTCCAGGACGTGGATGCGACCCTCGGCATCGCGCACGATCACCCGCTGCCAGAGGCGGCCGGCGACCTCGCGCAGCTCGCCGAAATCCACCTCCGACGGCCGCCACACCATGGGATAGCCGTTCCTGACCATCGCGCCGAAGTTCTCGGGCGTCACGAAGATGCCCTGGATGCCCGGCGAGGCGAAGGTGAAGGCGGTGGCGAAGTCGTCCTTCAGGAAGGCGTCGATCTGGCTGCGGATCACGCCCCGGATCTCGTCGCCCTGCGCCAGGGCTGCGCCGGCAAGCGCCAGGATCGCGGCGGCGAAGGCCAGGGTGCGCATGGGCTGCCTCCCTCTCACACGCCCGGCCAGATAGCGCGGCCTGACGCAGGGTCAACGGCTCAGGCGGCGAGCCTGCCCGCCAGCCCCCGGTCGATCAGCGCGATCGTCTCCTCGACCCCGTAGAGCGCGATGAACCCGCCGAACCGCGGCCCCTGGCTCGCGCCCAGCAGCACCTCGTAGAGCGCGGTGAACCAGTCCCGCATCGGCTCGAAGCCGTGGTCCCGGCCCACGGCGTAGACCATCGCCTGAAGCGCCTCGGCGTCGCGCCCGCCCTCCCAGGCGGCCAGCCGCGCCCTCAGGTCCTCGAGCGCCGCCCGCTCCTTCTCGTTCGGGGCACGGAAGACGCGCGTGGGCGCCACGAAGTCGCGGAAGTAGCGCACCGCGAACTCCGCCGCCTCGTCGAGCTGCGGATGCGTCTCGGGGCTCGCCCCTGGCGCGTAGCGGCGGATGAAGCCCCACAGACCGGCCTTGTCCCGCGCGCCTGCGACGCTGGCAAGGTTGAGCAGCATCGCGAAGCTCACCACCATGTCGGACGCGGGCGGCCGGCCGTTGTGGATGTGCCAGACCGGGTTGGCGAGCTTGGCGTCCAGATCCTGCTCGGGGAAGGCCTTCAGGCTCTGGTGGTATTCGTCCACCGCCTTCGGGATCACGTCCCACCACAGCCGCTTCGCCGTCTTCGGCTTCTGGTACATGAAGTAGCTGAGCGACTCGGTCGCGGCATAGGTCAGCCATTCGTCGATCGTCAGCCCGTTGCCCTTCGACTTCGAGATCTTCTCGCCCTTCTCGTCGAGGAAGAGCTCGTAGGTGAAGTGCTCCGGCGGCCGGCCGCCCAGCACCGCGCAGATCCCGTCGTAGATCGGCGTGTTGGTGGAATGGTCCTTGCCGTACATCTCGAAATCGACGTCGAGCGCCGCCCAGCGGGCGCCGAAGTCGGGCTTCCACTGCAGCTTCACGTGGCCCCCGGTGACCGGCAGCGTCCACTCCCGCCCGTCCTCGTCGTCGAAGGTGATGGTGCCCTCGCGCGCATCGACATGCCGGATCGGCACGTAGAGCACCCGCCCCGTCTCGGGGTGGATCGGCAGGAAGCAGGAATAGGTCTTCTGCCGCTCCTCGCGCAGGCTCGCAAGCATGATCTCCATGATCGCGTCGTAGCGCTCGCAGGCGCGCAGCAGGATCTCGTCGAACCGGCCCGAGCGGTAGAAGTCGGTGGCGCTGATGAACTCGTACTCGAACCCGAAGGTGTCGAGAAAGCGGCGCAGCATCGCGTTGTTGTGGTGGCCGAAGCTCTCGTGCTCGCCGAAGGGGTCGGGCACGCTGGTCAGCGGCCGCTGCAGATGCTCGCGCAGCAGCTCGGGGTTGGGCACGTTGTCGGGGATCTTGCGCATCCCGTCCATGTCGTCCGAGAAGCAGACGAGCCGGGTCGGGATGTCGGAGATGATCTCGAAGGCGCGGCGCACCATCGTGGTCCGCGCCACCTCGCCGAAGGTGCCGATGTGCGGCAGCCCGCTCGGCCCGTAGCCGGTCTCGAACAGCACGTGACCCTTGGCGGGGGGCGCCTTCTCGTAGCGTTTCAGCACGCGGCGCGCCTCCTCGAACGGCCAGGCCTTCGAGCGCATCGCCGCCTCGCGCAGTTCCGACATCGTGCTCATCCTTTCCGGGGGCCCCGCCCCAGGGGCGAGCCCGCTACCTATTGCGGGGCGCCGGGGGCGTCAATATTCTCGCGCCCGCAGCATCGACAGGGCCCCGCATGACCGACGTTTCCGCCTCGATGACCGCGCAGGACGCCCTGGTCGCGGTGATGATCGCCATCTCCGCCTCCGACGAGGCGCTGCGCATCTCCGAACTCGTCACCATCGAGCGGATCGTCAACCACCTGCCGGTGTTCAAGGGCTACGATCAGGACCGGCTCAAGCAGGTCTCGCAGGTCGTCTTCGACCTGTTCGAGGAGGAGGACGGGATCGAGGCGCTCTTCGGCCTGATCCGCGACGCGCTGCCCGAGAAGCTGTATGAGACGGCCTATGCCATGGCCTGCGACGTCGCCGCCGCCGACGGCCGGCTGGGCGAGGGCGAGCTGCGGCTGCTCGAGGAGATGCGCTACGAGCTCGACATCGACCGCCTCGCCGCCGCCGCGATCGAGCACGGCGCCCGCGTGCGGCACCGCACGGCCTGACCGCTGCTCGCCCTGCAGGCGAGCTGCCGGAGTTCATGCGCGTCATGCGGTAGACTTCTTTCTTCCCTGCAACATAGCGGCTCATTTGCCACGTATTGACCACAATTCCGGCCTAGGTTCCGCCTCCGTCGCCGACTCGCGCCCCCCCCAGCGGGGGGCCAGACAAGGAGAAGAACCCCATGCTCCGGACACGCTCGGTCCCGCCTCTTTCCGCCGCCGCCACGCTGGCGGTCTGCCTCGCCTTCCCCGCCGCCGCCCAGACGCTCTGCGAGCCCTACACCGTCGCCCGGGGCGACACGCTGAGCCAGATCGCCAAGCGCGCGGGCGTCGCCGGCGGCTACCAGGCCGTGTTCGAGCTGAACGCGAACATCCTGTCGAACCCCAACCGCATCGAGGTCGGCCAGGTGCTGCAGATGCCCTGCCCCGACGGCGCCGCGCCCTCCGCCCGCACCGCCGAGGCCGAGCCTGCCGCGGCAGCGCCCGGCGAACCCGCCGCGGCTGAGCCGCCCGCCGCGGCCGCCACGGCCGAAGCCGCGCCGCCCGAGACCGCGCCGCCCGAGCCTGCCGCTCCCGAAGCCGTCGCCGCCGCCGCCCCGCCCGCGCCGGCCGAGCCCCCCGCCGGACCGGCGCCGATCCGGTTCGTCACCGGCACCTTCCCGCCGTGGTCGGGCCAGGACCTGCCGCAGCAGGGCTTCTTCACCGAACTCATCACCACCGCGCTCGAACGCAGCGGCACGGGGCTGACCGCCGAGATCACCTATGTCGAGGACTGGAACGCGCATCTCGACGTGCTGCTCCCCTCGCTCGCCTACGACATGACCTATCCCTGGGCACTGCCCGACTGCACCCGGATCGAGAACCTCGAACCCTCGAACGCGCGCCGCTGCACCGACTTCGACGCCACCGATCCCTTCATCAGCGCGCCGACCGGCTTCTACGTGCTCAAGGGCAGCAGCTTCGAGGGCGCCACCTCCTTCCCGCAGCTCCTCGGCGCCCGGCTCTGCCGCCCCGAGGGGCACTTCACCTTCGACCTCGAGGCCGAGCGGCTGATGCCGCCCAATGCCGAGCTGATCCAGCCGCCCACCCCGGCCGAGTGCTGGACGGCGCTCGCCGCCGGCACGGTCGATGTCGTGACCTACGCGGTGCTCACCGCCGAGGAGGACATCGTCGCGGCCGGCATGCAGGACAAGGTCGTGCCGACCGCGCTCGAAACGGTGCAGACGACGCATGTCTTCATCGCCAAGAACAACCCGCGCTCGGCCGAGCTGATCGGCGCGCTCAACGCGGGCCTTGCCCAGATGCGCGCGAACGGCGAATGGTTCGAGATCGTCTCGCGCCACCTCTCCGAGCGCGAGGCGCGGCTCGGCCAGGGCGGCTGACGCCCGGCCCGCGCCCCGAGACCACCCCGAGGGGACGGGCGCGCCCCGCGCCCGCCCCGCAAGCGCCGGAGACCGACGTCATGGCCCCACGCACCGCCGCGCTCGCGCTCGCCGTCCTGGGCCTCCTTCTCGCCGCCGCCCCCCGCGCGGGGGCGCAGGAGCCCTGCTCGCGGCACGAGCTGCGCACCTCCGACACGCTCGCCGGGATCGCGGCGCGCCTCGGCATCGAGGGCGGGGCGCGCGCCCTCTACGAGGCCAACCGCGACGTGCTGCCCGCGCCCGACATCTTCATCCCCGGCACGGTCATCGTCATCCCCTGCGCCGACGGCACGCTGCCCGGCCAGGGCGCGCCGGCCTCCGGGCCCTCGCCGCTGCCGCAGATCCGCTTCCTGACCGGCGGCCGCTACGCCCCCTTCACCGACCGGAACGCGCCGAACGGCGGCATGATCACCGAGATGGTCGAGACGGCGATGCGCCTCGGCGATCCGCGGCAGGACTACCGCATCGACTTCGTGAACGACTGGGGCGCGCATCTCGAGTCGCTCCTGCCGTCCGGCGCCTTCGACATGGGCTTCCCCTGGTTCCTGCCCGACTGCACGCGCCTCGCCAACCTCGGCCCCGGGAACGCGCGCCGCTGCACCGACTTCCGCGCCTCGCTGCCGCTGTTCGAGGCCGAGGTCAGCTACTACACGCTGAAGGGTCATCCCCTCGCCGCGGCCACGGCCTTCCCCGACCTCCTCGGCGCCCGGCTCTGCCGGCCCGACGGCTGGTTCACCTTCGACCTCGAGGCCCAGCGCCTCGTCGAGCCGAACGTCGCGATGACCGTGGCGCCGACGCAGGTGCGCTGCTGGCAGGCGCTGCTCGCCGGCGAGGTCGACGTGGTGACCTTCGACAGGCTCCCCGCCGAGGCCGACATCGCCGCCCTCGGCATCGCCGACCGGGTGGTGGAGCTGCCGCGGCTCGCCACCGTGATCGGGATGCACGTGCTCACCCCGCGGAGCAACCCCAACGGCGAGGCCTTCCTCGCCGTGCTCGACCGCGGCCTGACCGAGCTGCGCCGCAGCGGCCGCTGGCGCGAGATCGTCGAGAAGCACCTCGGCCCCGAGGAGGCCGCACGCATCGCCGGCCGGTGATCGCGGCCCCGCCGCCGCGCGCCCCGCACCCCGCCCCGGCGGCCCGGGGCGTCAGCCGGCGTGCAGCGCCACCCAGCGCTCGATCAGCTTCTGCTGCATCGCTCGCGCCCGCCGGGTCCAGCCCTGGCCGCCCTCGGGGCGCTCCAGATCCTCGGGCGCGAGCCGGCTGCGCCGGTCGAGGTCGGCGGCGAAGATCGCGAAGGCCAGGACGCGCTGCGAGGGGCCCTCGACGAAGCCCGCAAGCCCGCTGACGAAGTTGAGCGTGCCGGTCTTGGCCGCGACCCGCGCCGGGTGGTTGCGCAGCGTCTGGCCCTTGGCGTCGGTCATCTCGATGCGCTTGAGCATCGGGCGCAGGCTGTCCACCGCCCCCGAACGCACCAGCGCCGTCACCATGTCGGCGGCGCTGATCCGGCTCTCGCCGCCCAGGCCGGAATGGTCGAGGAACCGCGCCCCGGTCACGCCGGTGCGCGCGCTGAGCCAGGCGCCCATCCGCGCCGCCGAGGCGCCGAGCGTCGCCACCGGGCCGCCGCGCGCGGCCGAGGCGGTCAGGCCCACGACCTCGGCGGTCAGGTTGGTCGAGTATTTCAGCATGTCGGTCAGCACCGTGGTCAGGTCGGCCGAGAGATGCTCGACCAGCGCCTGGCCCTGCGGCGGGCCGGCTGCCGGCGCGGGGTGCGCGAGGTCGATCCCGTAGCTGCGCGCCAGCACCTGGAACACCTCGCCGGCATATTCGGCCGGCCGGCGCACCGGCAGCCACCGGCTCCCCCCGTCGCCCAGCGCGGGGGCGGCCACGGTCCAGTCGTCCACCCCCTCGCGGTCGTCGTAGGTGTAGACCGGAAGCTGCCGCTCGGCGACGCGGATCCGCGCCACCGTCACCGCCGGGCGGAACCGCTCCGAGCGCGCGTCCATCGCCACCTGCCAGCTTCCGCCGGCGCGGCGCCATTCGAAATGCACGCGGTTGAAGTTGAGGTTCAGCCCCGAGATCGAGGGGTTGTAGCCCACGTGCGCGGGCTGGGCGGGGTCGATCGCGCGGATGTAGGGCAGCGCACCGTCGTGCACGCGGAACCGCCCGGCCACCGCGCGCACTCCGGCATCCTTCAGCCGCATGGCCATCGCCGCCAGGTCGTCGGTCGCCAAAGTGGGGTCGCCCGAGCCGGCGAGGACCAGATCGCCCTCCACCCGCCCCGCCCGCACCGGCCCGGTCGCGATCAGCCGGGTGCGGAACCGGTGCCCGGTCCCCAGCGTCTCGGCGGCATAGAGCGCGGTGATCGCCTTGGTCACGCTGGCGGGAGGCATCGGCTGCGTCTCGCCCGAGGCCTCCAGGAGCTCGCCCGTCCGCGCGTCGGCCACCGCGAAGGTCACCTGCCCGCCGAGGCCCGCCTCCGCCACGATCCGCTCGGCGGCAACCGCCGCCGGCCGGCGCGCCTCTGCCGGGGGCCGGCCGCCCCGCGGCACCGGGCGGGGTGAGCGCAGCGGGGCCTCGGCCAGCGCCGCCGTCGCCGGCAGCGCCATCAGCCCCGCCAGGACGCTCCTGCGGGAAACGCCCGGAATACCCTCTCCCATGGAGGGCAAGAAAACCAGAAGCCCGCCGGTCCCGCAAGCGCCGCCGGGGCCCGCCCGCCCCCGGCTACCGCGTCCAGCCCCCCCGGGCGCGGATCGCCGAGGAGGAGATCGCCCGCATCGGCACGTTGACGTAGCACCAGGCCGGCGGGGCCAGGCCCGGCAGCCGGCGCGACGCCCGCTCCGGCACGCGCCGGCGCCAGAACCGCTCGGCGGCCCTGGCGGTGCGCGCCGCGGCGCGGTCGCCCGGCCGGGCGATCACCCCCACCGGCACCGATGCCATGATCTCCTCCCACCGCTCCCAGCGGTGGAACTGCGCCAGGTTGTCGGCCCCCATCAGCCAGACGAAGCGCACGCCGGGGTAGAGCCGGACGAGCCGCGCCAGCGTCTCGGCGGTATACCGCGTGCCGATCCGCGCCTCGATGTCGGTGACCTCCACCCGGGGGTGCCGCATCGCCGCCCGCGCCGCCGCCATCCGCCGCGCCAGCGGCGCCGGCCCCTCGCGCTTGAGCGGATTGCCGGGGCTGACGAGCCACCACACCCGGTCGAGCCCGAAGCGCTTCAGCGCCTCGCGCGTGATGTGGACATGGCCGGCATGGGGCGGGTCGAACGACCCGCCGAGCAGCCCCACCGCCTGCCCCGGCACCGCCCTGGGAAACCCCGCCCGCATGCGCCCTCCCGCCGCGCCACGCCGCCCGCCAGCATGGGACCGGCGCGCGCCGGGCTCAAGCGCCCGAGAGCCTCCCGCGCGGCCCGCCGGGGCCGATTGCCCTTTGCCGCCCGCTCGCCTAGATCAGGCGCGACCCAGGGATACCGCCGGAGGAGCTCATGGCCAGCTACCAGTACGTCTACCACATGGATGGCGTCTCCAAGACCTATCCCGGCGGCAAGAAGGTGTTCGAGAACATCCGTCTGAACTTCCTGCCGGGCGTGAAGATCGGCGTCGTCGGCGTCAACGGCGCGGGCAAGTCCACGCTGCTGCGCGTCATGGCCGGCATCGACCGCGACTTCACCGGCGAGGCCTGGGCCGCCAAGGGCGCCCGCGTCGGCTACCTGCCCCAGGAACCGCAGCTCGACGAGAGCCTCACCGTCCGCGAGAACGTCATGCTCGGCGTCGCCGCCAAGAAGGCCAAGCTCGACCGCTTCAACGAGCTTGCCATGAACTACTCCGACGAGACCGCCGCGGAGATGGCCGCCCTCCAGGACGAGATCGACAGCCAGAACCTCTGGGACCTCGACGCCCAGATCGACGTCGCCATGGAGGCGCTGCGCTGCCCGCCCGACGATGCCGACGTGCGCACCCTCTCGGGCGGCGAGAAGCGCCGCGTCGCGCTCTGCCGGCTGCTGCTCGAGGCGCCCGACATGCTGCTGCTCGACGAGCCGACGAACCACCTCGACGCCGAGACCATCGCCTGGCTCCAGAAGCACCTGATCGAGTATCAGGGCACGATCCTGATCGTCACCCACGACCGCTACTTCCTCGACGACATCACCGGCTGGATCCTCGAGCTCGACCGCGGCCGCGGCATCCCGTGGGAGGGCAACTATTCCTCCTGGCTCGAGCAGAAGGCGCGGCGGCTCGCGCAGGAGGCGCGCGAGGACCGGGCGCGGCAGAAGGCGCTCGCGGCGGAACTCGAATGGATCCGCGCCGGCGCCAAGGCCCGGCAGGCGAAGTCCAAGGCGCGCATCCAGGCCTACGAGAAGCTCGCCGCCCAGTCCGAACGCGACCGCATCAACACCGCCCAGATCATCATCCCCAACGGCCCGCGCCTGGGGTCGAAGGTCATCGAGGTCGAGAACCTCTCCAAGCACTACGGCGACCGGCAGCTGATCGAGGGGCTCTCCTTCTCGCTGCCCCCCGGCGGCATCGTCGGCGTGATCGGCCCGAACGGTGCGGGCAAGACCACGCTCTTCCGCATGCTGACCGGGCAGGAGAAGCCCGACAGCGGCACAATCACCTACGGCGACACGGTGAAGCTCGCCTATGTCGATCAGTCGCGCGACGCGCTCGACCCCGACAAGACCGTGTGGGAGGAGATCTCGGGCGGCGCCGAGGTGATCCAGCTCGGCGATGCCACGATGAACTCCCGCGCCTACTGCGGGGCGTTCAACTTCAAGGGGGCCGACCAGCAGAAGAAGGTGGGGCTGCTCTCGGGCGGCGAGAGGAACCGCGTCCACATGGCCAAGCTTTTGCGCGAGGGGGGCAACGTGCTCCTGCTCGACGAGCCGACGAACGACCTCGACGTGGAGACGCTGCGCGCGCTCGAGGACGCGCTCGAGAACTTCGCCGGCTGCGCCGTCATCATCTCGCACGACCGGTTCTTCCTCGACCGGCTCTGCACCCACATCCTCGCCTTCGAGGGCGAGGCCCATGTCGAATGGTTCGAGGGCAACTTCCAGGCCTACGAGGAAGACAAGATCCGCCGCCTCGGCCCGGACGCGGTGGAGCCGAAGCGGGTGAAGTACAAGAAGTTTGCGAGGTGAGGGGATGGCAGTTCGATTTCGAGATGTTTCAAGTGAGCCCTAGTGCATAGTATGCTCATCTGGTTGGCCGCGACGCCGAACGGTCGGCAATTGGGCTGGTGGTGCGATGGAAGAGCTTCCTGAGAAACCGCTCGACCTCCTGATGATGGCAAAAGGGTTGATGCTCCACGCGGCCACAAAATGGAACGGTAACAATGACGACTCTGAGCTCGTCTATAGGCGCGTCCGGAGGGAGTTGCTAGACAACCCAGAAATCTCCGGGTTGCTACCAGATTTGGTCTCGAACTTTCGTGATCTTTCTGGTCTTCGCGCGCACCTTCAAGGCAAGTCAGTAAATTGGGAGGGCGGCGAAAGATCATTGAAGCTGCATTCAGGCCAGTCCTCGATCATCTCGAAGGCATAGGCCGTACCCCTTCGGATGCTACCATCTCGACCGCACTAGCTTCGATCAACAGCGAATCCGTGAAGGTGGCCTGGGAGAAAGCTGTTTCTCGGCGAAAATCTGATCCCGAGGGTGCGAAAACAATGGCCCGGACACTTCTGGAAACGGTCCTCAAGAAAGTGTTGGAGGACCTTGAAATCAGCTACAATGAGTCCGACGACCTCCCACAGCTATACAAGACGGTCGCAAGACACCTCAACCTCGCTCCTGCTCCGGAGACTCACGACGCAATACGTGGGATCCTCGGAGGTGTGACACAGGTCGTTCACGGCCTTGGCACGCTCCGCAACAAGTTATCAGACGCCCACGGACGGGCTTACCTGCCTGTGCGCCCGTCTCAACGTCATGCGGCCCTGGCGGTCAACATGGCTGGCGCAGCCGCCGCGTTCATCATTGAGACGCATCTGGCAGAAAGAGGCGCCGGGAAACACCTCTAGACGGCTGTAGCAAGCCACCGAGGCCACCAAGTCAAGCGCCTTGCCTCATTCCCCCTTCGCCCGCAACCGAACCGGCGGGGTTGCGGGTTCACGTGGCCGGTCGCACTGACCGGCGCCTACGTTTCCTCGGGTGAACCGACAGCCGCCGCCCATCGGGCGAGGCACCCCCTCCGCCTCCCGGGCAATCGCCCGCGCAGCCCTTCGCCGCCATCTCCGCTCGGCCGCCTGACCGATCCGCGCAGACCTGGTTAACGCCCGCGACGCGCTCCGCGGGCCGCCTCTCCGGTGCACGCCCTGTGCACGCCCTGTGCACGGGTTGTGCAACCCCCATCCGCCCCTCCGGCGGCCGGTGAAGGCGCCGCGCGGCCTCTCAACCCTCGCGCAACACCTTCGCCATCGGGCGGCCCCTGGCGAGCTCGTCCACCAGCTTGTCGAGCACCCGGATCTCGCGCATCAGCGGGTCGGCGACCTCCTCCACCCGCACGCCGCAGACCACCCCCCTCACCCGGTCCCGCGCCGGGTTCATCGCCGGGGCCTCGGCGAAGAAGGTCGCGAAGTCGGTCCTGCGCTCCAGCACCGCGGCCAGCCCCGCCTCGGAATAGCCCGTGAGCCAGCGGATCACCGCGTCCACCTCGGCCCTGGTGCGGCCCTTGCGCGCCGCCTTGGCGACGTAGAGGGGATAGACGGCGGCGAAGGGCGTGCCGAAGATCCTGTGTCCTGTCATGGGGTTGCGCTCCGGCTTCCGCGGCGGGGCAGCCCCCCGCCCGCCCCTCACACCTCGGCGATGACCTCGCCCAGCATCTCGCCCGTCATCCGCGAGCCGTCCTCGGTGCGCAGCTTCTCGCGCACCTGGGCGATCGCGGCATAGGCCTCGTCGCGGGTGCGCTTGTCGGGCCATTCCGAGATCGCGGCCGTCGTGCGGTCGCTGGTGCGGATCACGATGACCCGCGTCGCGCCCAGCGCCTTCAGCGCCGGCAGCCGCTTCTCGCGCAGGTTCCGAAGGCTCACCTCCTGGTGGACGCCCTCGGGCACTTCCCACGTGGTGATGGTGACATAGGGCATGATCGCCTCCCCCCTGGAGAACCCCCTCGGGAAGTATAGCACGGGCCGGTGCCGGGTTTCCCTTGCAATCGGCCGCGCGACGGGGCATATGCCGCCTTGCGACGACGTTCCCTTTCGACACTGTCTCCCTTCGCGGCCGCAGTCTCTCGATGACGAACCGACTGGCCGGGCTGCCGCATCCCGCGGGCAGCGATACTCAGAGGAGACTTCACGATGGCCAATGGCACCGTGAAATGGTTCAACGCCACCAAGGGCTTCGGCTTCATCGAGCCGGAGGGCGGCAAGAAGGACGTGTTCGTCCACATCTCGGCGGTCGAACGCGCGGGGCTGCGCGGGCTGAACGACGGCCAGAAGGTGACCTTCGACGTCGAACGGGGCCGCGACGGCCGCGAGAGCGCGACGAACCTCGCGCTGGCCTGACGCCCGGCGTCACGCAGCGCAGCGCACGGATCCGGCCGGGCGGGGCATGACCCCGCCCGTGCCGTCTTCGGGGGAACCTGCCACCGGTCCACCGCGTTCCGGCGGGACCCGAGGAACGGAGGACCCCCCATGAAGGGCATTCTCGCCTGGCTGATCGGCATCCCGATCCCGATCATCATCCTGCTCTACCTCTTCGACGTCTTCTGATGCGCCGGCCGAGCCTCACGCGGGTCATGGCCCGGCCGCGGCCTGCGCCCGGACTGCCCGCCGGCCACCGGCCAAGGAGGATACCATGCCGACGGCGAGGACGACCGGGTCCGCCGCCGCGCCGGCGCCGAAGGCGCCCGCTCCGGCCGGGACCGCCGCGAGGACGGACCGCAGCCGGACCGAGGAGGTCGCGGTCGCCGGCGCCGAGCTGGTCGAACGCGTCAAGACGCTCGCCGCCGCAAGCCAGGTCCGCCGGATCCGCATCACCGAGCCCGACGGCGACCTCGTGCTGGAGATTCCGCTGACCATCGGCGCCGTTGGCCGGGGATGCGCCGGTGCTGGCCGCGCCGCTGCTCGCGGCGCTTGGCGCGCTTGCCGCGCTGTGCAGCCGCGTCAGGATCGAGGTCGTCCGGGACGGCGGGGCGGGCAAGGATTCGAAGACCGGCTGAGCCCGACCCGGGCCCGACGGGCGCCCGGCGGAGGGTGCGCCGCACCCCGGCGGTGCGGCGCCGCCGCCTGAGGCCCCGCGCGGGACGCCCCGCGCAGGGCCCGCGCAGGGCCCGCGCAGGGGTCCTGCATGGACGCGACCGCGCTGGCGGCCGCCGGTCAGGCCGCCGGTCAGGCCGCCGGTCAGACCTCGGTGCGATAGGCCTCCAGCACCTCGAGCGGCACGATGTCGAGCGCCCGTTCGTGCGTCGCGCGCAGGTTCACCTTCGGCGCGCATCCCTCCTCGTGCGCCTGCAGGAACCGGCTTGCGCAGAGGCACCAGCGGTCGCCGGGCTTCAGGCCGGGGAAGCGGAACTCCGGCCGCGGGGTCGAGAGATCGTTGCCGACATACTTGGAAAAGGCGAGGAACTCCGCCGTCATGACCGCGCAGACCGTGTGGCTGCCCCGGTCCTCGGGGCCGGTGTCGCAGCAGCCGTTGCGGTAGAAGCCCGTCAGCGGCGCGGCCGAACAGGGCTCCAGCGGCTCTCCGTAGACATTCAGCGACCTGTCCATGTTTCCTCAACAAGGCTGTGACGACGGGCTTCGAGATACGCCGCGGCTACGGTCCGGCAACCGGCTCCCGGCAGGCCCCGCCGTGGCCGGAGGGCGCATCGGCCGGGCCGGGGGGCGCCGGGGCGGCGCATCGGCCGGGCGCGGCTCACCGGAAGCGGTCCACGAGGCGCTGGAGGGGCGAGCGCGGGTCCGGCCCCTCGGGCGGCGGCCGCTCCCCGGCCCCGGCTGCGGATCGCGCCGGCCGATCCCCGGCCCCGGCCCCGGCCTCCGGCAGCGGCGCCTTGGCGGCCGCGGGGTCAGGCCGCGGCGCCCCTCCGGCCCCGGCCTGAGATCGCGCCGGCCGCTCCCCGCCCGGCCGGGGCGGCGAGACCCTGAGCGCGACCCTGTTCTGGAACCCCGCGGCATCGCCGGCCGCCAGCGCCCCGGCCCCCTCGGAGATGCCGCAGAGCACGGCCTCCACCCAGTCGGCCTCGTCGCGGCCGAAGTCGCTGAGCACGTAGCCCGAGACCCGGTCCCTGTGACCGGGATGGCCGATGCCGATCCGCACCCGGCCGTAGGCCTCGCCGAGGTGCTGGTGCAGCGAGCGCAGGCCGTTGTGGCCCGCATGCCCGCCGCCCTGCTTGACCCGCACCCGGCCGGGGGCAAGGTCGAGCTCGTCGTGGAACACGATCACGTCGGCGGGCGCGAGCTTGTAGAAGTCGATCGCCGCGCGCACCGATTCGCCCGAGAGGTTCATGAAGGTCTCGGGCTTGAGCAGCAGCACCTTCTCGCCGTCGAGGCGGCCCTCGGAGACCTGGCCCCGGAAGGCCTTGCGCCAGGGCGAGAACCCGTGGTCGGCGGCGATCCGCTCCACCGCCATGAAGCCGATGTTGTGCCGGTTGCCGGCGTATCTCGCCCCGGGGTTGCCGAGGCCCACGAAGAGCTTCATCGCCCGCCTCCCGGTGCCTTCATGGCAGGCAAGCGCCCGGAACGCAACGCGGGGCCCGAAGGCCCCGCGCCTGTTCACCCGAATCGCAGCGGGGGGCCGCTCAGCCCTCGCCGGCCGCGCCCTCGGCGCCCTCGTCCGCGTCGGCGGCGCGCAGGCCCGACGGCGCCGAGACGTTGGCGATCACGAAGTTGCGCCGGATGGTCGGCGTCGCCCCCGGGGGCAGCTCGATGTCGCCGATGTGGATCACGTCGCCGATGTCGCGGCCCGTCAGGTCCACCACGAGGCGCTCGGGGATGTCGCCCGCCGTCACCTCGAGCTCCACCTCGGGGCGCACCACGACGAGCGTCCCGCCCTTCTTGAGGCCCGGGGCCTTGTCGTGGTTGATGAACTCGACATGGATGTAGAGGGTGATCCGGCTGGTCCGGCGCAGACGCATCAGATCGACATGCGTCGGCTTGTCCTTCACCACGTCGCGCTGCACGCCGCGGCAGATCACCCGCACGTCGTCGTGCCCCTCGACCTTGAGGTTGAACAGCTTCGACAGGAAGCGGCCCGCCTTGAGGTGCTTGAGCAGGTAGTTGTAGTTGATGTTGATCGGAAGCGGCTCGACGCCGCCGCCGTACACGATGCCGGGCACGTCGCCGTTGCGGCGAGCTTGACGGGCGGCCCCCTTGCCTGTCCCCGTCCGTACCGTGGCGATCAGATCGGGGATCTCACCGGCCATGGGTCTTCTCCAGGTTGTCAGACGCGGGCCTCCTCCAAGGGTGCAGGCCCGCATGAGCGGGTGCCTATAGACCGCTTCCGCGCGCTTGAAAAGCGGAATCTGGGGGGCGCCGCCCCTTGCGGGCGCCGCCGGGGGCGCTAGAGATCGCCCCCATGTCGCTCGCCCGTTCCATCGCGCTCTGCCGCGCGCCGCTGCCGGCCTTCGCCGTCATCGGCATCTTCTGGGGGGCCTTCGCCGCCCAGGTGCCCGACCTCAAGGCGGGGATCGGGGCGGAGGACGGCGCCTTCGGCCTCGCGCTGCTCTGCGGGGCGGTCGGCGCGGTCTCGGCGATGTGGCTCGCGCCGCGGATCGACGCGCGCCTCGGCGCCCGCACGATGCCCTTCGCCGCGCTCGGGGTGGCGGCGGCCTTCCAGCTGCCGGGGCTTGCGCCCACGGTGGCGAGCTTTGCGGCGGCGATGTTCCTGGCCGCCGGCTTCAGCGGGCTGCTCGATGTGGTGATGAACGCCCGCGTGAGCCAGATCGAGGCGCGCCACGACACGGCGCTGATGAACCTCAACCACGCGACCTTCTCCTTCGCCTATGCCGCCTCGGCCTTCTCGGCGGGGCTGGCACGCGAGGCGGGGATCGCGCCGCCCGCCGTGTTCGCCGTGCTCGGCCTGCTCACGCTGGCGATCGCCGCGCGGCTGCGGCTTGCGCCCGATACGCAGGGTGAGGACGACGCGCCGCATCCCTCGGGCCGCGGCTTCGGGCAGATCGTGGTCTGGGCGGGGCTGATCACGCTGATCGCCTTCATGACCGAGAACGCGACCGAGGCGTGGTCGGCGCTGCACATCGAGCGGACGCTCGGCGGCCGGGCGGCCGAGGGCGCGCTGGGGCCGACGATCCTCGGCCTGACGATGGGCGTGGGCCGGCTGATCGGGCATTTCGTCACGCCGCGGGGCCGCGAACGGCGCGTGATCCTGGTCGCCGCGCTGGTCTCGGGCTGCGGGGCGGCGCTGGCGGCGCAGGCGCCCAGCCCGTTCGTGGCCTATCTCGGCTTCGGCATCCTGGGCTTCGGCGTCTCGGTCGCCGCGCCGCTGGCGCTGGCGCTCGCCGGGCAGATGGTGCGCCCGCGCGACCGGGCGCTGGCGGTGAGCCGCGTCGCGGTGATCGGCTATCTCGGCTTCTTCATCGGCCCGCCGACCATGGGCTTCGTCTCCGAGGCGATGGGCCTGCGCGCCTCGTTCGGCCTGATCGCGCTGCTGATGTTCAGCGTGCCGCTCCTGCTCTGGCCGCTGCGCGCCGCTTCGGCGCCGCTGCCCAGCGGCCCGCGAAGTCCTCGGGGATGAGCAGGATGTCGCGGTCGAGGGCCTTCACGTCCCTGCGGCCGCAGAGCGCCATGGTGGTGTCGAGCTCCTTGCGGATGACGTCGAGCGCGGTCTCGACCCCCCTCTGACCCATCGCGCCGAGACCGTAGACGAAGGCCCGCCCGATGTAGGTGCCGCGCGCGCCGAGGGCGAGGGCCTTGAGCACGTCCTGACCCGAGCGGATGCCGCCGTCGAGATGCACCTCGACCTTGCCGCCCACGGCATCGAGGATCGCGGGCAGCATGCGGATCGACGAGAGCGCCCCGTCGAGCTGCCGCCCGCCGTGGTTCGAGACCACGATGGCATCGGCGCCGACCTTGAGCGCGGCCTTCGCGTCCTCGGGATCGAGGATGCCCTTGAGGACCATCGGCCCGTCCCACATCCGGCGGATGGCGCGGACCTTCTCCCAGTCGAGCCGGGGGTCGAACTGCTGCGCCACCCAGGTCATCAGGCTGGAGGGGTCGGTCACGCCCTTCGCATGGCCGACGATGTTGCCGAAGCGGCGCCGCGGCGTGCCGAGCATCCCCAGCCCCCAGCGCCACTTCGTGGCGAGGTCGAGAAGGGTCGGGATCGTCAGCTTCGGCGGCGCGGAGAGCCCGTTCTTCAGATCGCGGTGCCGCTGCCCGAGGATCTGGAGGTCGAGCGTGAGCACCAGCACCGGGCAGCGTGCCGCCCTGGCGCGTTCGATCAGGCGGCGCAGGAAGTCCTCGTCGCGCATCACGTAGAGCTGGAACCAGAAGGGCGCGTCGGTGTAGGCCGCCACGTCCTCGATCGAGCAGATCGACATGGTGGAGAGCGTGAAGGGCACCCCCTTCCGCGCCGCCGCCTTGGCCGCGAGGATCTCGCCGTCGGCGTGCTGCATGCCGGTGAGGCCCACCGGCGCAAGCGCGACCGGCATCGCGACCTTCTGGCCGACCATGGTCGACTCGGTCGTGCGGCCCTCCATGTCCACCGCCACGCGCTGGCGGAGCCGGATCAGGCCGAAGTCGGAGACGTTGTCGCGGAAGGTCTGCTCGGTCCAGGACCCGCTCTCGCAGTAGTCGTAGAACATCCGCGGGACGCGGCGGCGGTAGAGGCGCCTGAGGTCCTCGATCTCGGTGATGACGGGCAACTTCGGCCTCCGCTTGCGGCATGTGGTCAGGCCGCTTTACCAATCGGGGCCGGAACTGGCAATCGCGCCACGCGGGGCACGGGCCGTCAGGCCCGGTGGGCGCCCTCGGCGAGGCCCTTCACGAAGGCGAGGATCTCGGGCACCGGGCGCCCCTCGCCGATCATCCGGACGATGGCCGAGCCCACCACCGCGCCGTCGGCCACGCGCGCGATGGCCTCGGCCGCCTCGGGCGTGCGGATGCCGAAGCCCACGACCAGGGGCAGGTCGGTCTGCCGCTTGATCCGCGCGACCTCGGGGGCGACCTCGGCCGCCTGCGCCGCCGCCGCCCCGGTGATGCCGGTGATCGAGACGTAGTAGACGAAGCCGCTGGTGTTCTGCAGCACCTTCGGCAGGCGGCGGTCGTCGGTCGTGGGGGTGGCCAGCCGGATGAAGTTGAGCCCCGCCTCGCGCGCCGGGATGCAGAGCTCCTCGTCCTCCTCGGGCGGCAGGTCCACGACGATGAGACCGTCGATCCCGGCGGCCTTCGCCTCCGTCAGGAAGCGCTCCACGCCGCGGGAGTAGATCGGGTTGTAGTAGCCCATCATCACCACCGGCGTCTCGCGGTCGGCCTTGCGGAACTCGGCCACCATGTCGAGCGTCTTCTGCAGCGTCTGCCCGCCCGCGAGCGCGCGCTGGCCGGCGAGCTGGATGGTGGGGCCGTCGGCCATCGGATCGGTGAAGGGCATCCCGAGCTCGATGATGTCCACCCCCGCGGCGGGAAGGCCCTTCACGATCTCGAGCGAGGTCGCATAGTCGGGATCGCCTGCCATGACATAGGCGACGAAGGCCTTGCGGCCCTCGGCCCGCAGCGCGGCGAACCTCGCGTCGATCCGGCTCATCCTGCCCTCCCCGCCTCGCGTCCGGCTCCTGTTGCCGGAGCGGGCGGGGGAAATCAAGCGGGCATGGCGGTCGCGCCTTCGGGGGTGTCCATCCCGATCATCCAGTCGGCGCCGAAGCGGCCCCGGCACCGGCCGGATCCGGGGGACCAGAAGGTCGGCGCGAAGGGCATCGGGACCTCGCCGCCCCTCGCGGGGCGACCGAACGCGCGCCGTGCCCGCTCGACGTCGTCGACGCCCCCGGAGAGGCTGACGACCGACGCGCCGGGGGGGGGCCGGGCCGCATCGGGTCCGACGCCAGCAGCAGCGTGCCGCCCGCGCGCCTCGAGGCATGCATCGCGAGATGCGCCCGCCCCGCGGGCGCCTCGCCCCCCTGGGGCAGGCCTGCGTGGCGCATCATCGCCTCGACCGTGCCACCGGCGACCCTGGTGCGGCGCGTGCGCGCCTGGTTGCAGGCCCGTCGTCGTCGAAACCGACCAGCCGGACGCCGCGCGGCCCGCGCGCGCCTCGTTGCAGGAACAATCTGGTCGGGGTGGTCCCGGTCGGTTGCGTGCGGTCCGCGCGCGCCTGGTTGCAGGGCACCGCGCACCAAGGCCGCCTACGCCAAAGTCGTGCGGCCCGCGCGCGCCTGGTTGCTGGTGCGGCCGAGACGGTGGCCGGGACGACGGCCATCGGCGGCCCCCCGGCCCGGGGGCCGGCCGCGGCCGGGCGGGGCCGCGAACCCCTTCTTGCGCCGGTGGCCGCGCCGCCCTAGAAGCGCGGGCGCCTTGCAATCGGAGCGGACGCCATGGGCTTCAGGACAGGGATCGTCGGGCTGCCGAACGTGGGCAAGTCCACGCTCTTCAACGCGCTGACACGGACGGCGGCGGCACAGGCGGCGAACTTCCCCTTCTGCACGATCGAGCCGAACGTGGGCGAAGTGGCCGTGCCCGACCCGCGGCTCGACCGGCTGGCCGAGATCGCGAAGTCGAAGCAGGTGATCCCCGCGCGGATGACCTTCGTGGACATCGCCGGCCTGGTGAAGGGCGCCTCGAAGGGCGAGGGCCTCGGCAACCAGTTCCTGGCCAACATCCGCGAATGCGACGCGATCGCCCATGTCGTGCGCTGCTTCGAGGACGGCGACGTGACCCATGTGGAGGGCCGCGTCGATCCGGTCTCGGACATCGAGACGATCGAGACCGAGCTGATGATCGCCGATCTCCAGTCGATCGACCGCCGTCTTGCCGGCCTCGCCCGCAAGGTGAAGGGCGGCGACCGGGACGCGCTGGCGCAGGAGCGGCTGCTGCTGGCCGCGAAGGCGGCGCTCGAGGCCGGGCGTCCGGCCCGCACCGTCGCCGTGTCGGAGGAGGACCGCAGGGTGTGGTCCGGCCTCCAGCTCCTGACCCAGAAGCCCGTGCTCTACGTCTGCAATGTCGGCGAGGACGAGGCCGCGACCGGCAACGCCCATTCCGCGAAGGTGGCCGAGAGGGCCGCCGCCGAAGGGGCCGCCGCCGTGGTGATCTCGGCGAGGATCGAGGAGGAGATCGCCCAGCTCGACCCCGACGAGCAGAAGGAGTTCCTGGCCACGCTCGGCCTGAAGGAGGCCGGGCTCGACCGGCTGATCCGGGCGGGCTATGCGCTGCTCGGGCTCCAGACCTACTTCACCGCCGGGCCGAAGGAGACGCGCGCCTGGACGATCCCGAAGGGCACGCTCGCGCCGCAGGCGGCCGGCGTGATCCACGGCGATTTCGAACGCGGCTTCATCCGCGCCGAGACGATCTCCTACGAGGACTACGTGGCGCTGGGCGGCGAGGCCGGCGCCCGCGAGGCGGGCAAGCTGCGCGTCGAGGGCCGCAACTACGAGGTGAAGGACGGCGACGTCCTGCACTTCCTGTTCAACGCCTGATCCCCACAAGGCCCGCCCTTTGGCCCTTGTGGCGCCTGTGCCCTGCCGCTAAACGGGTCGGCGGAGACGTGGCCGAGTGGTCGAAGGCACACCCCTGCTAAGGGTGCAGACGGGAAACCGTCTCGAGGGTTCGAATCCCTTCGTCTCCGCCATTATCCTGTAGCGAACCCGAGATGAGGCTCCCGTTGGGGGCCATTTTCTTTTTGTTTCAAAGGCGCTTAGCCGATGCAGCCGAACCTCGGAGACTGGCGCCGGGTCCAATTTCCGTCTCTGAACGGCCCTCCGTCTCTAACCGAGCGAACCTCGTCAGGCCTGGTTCGGCTTCACGAAGCCCAGCGTTTCCAGCGGGTTTCGCAGGTCGCTCGACAATGGATTCAGCGGGCGCTCTTCCGGTTGGCATGTAACCGTCCGGCCTGACCGCTACCCGCGCCATTTCCAAGGCAGCAGGTCATCGACCTTTGTGACCTTGTAATCAGGGATACGGGCCAGGGTGTCGGCGAGCCAGGCATGGGGATCGATGGCGTTGAGCTTGGCCGTTTCGATTAGGGTGTAGGCGATGGCGGCGGCCTTGCCTCCTGCCTCGGAACCGACGAAGAGGTAGTTCTTCCGGCCGAGGGCGATCGCGCGCATGCCGCGTTCGGCCGCGTTGTTATCCAACTCAAGGATGCCGTGGTCGAGGTAGGGGCGCAGGCGGTCCATCCGGGTCAGTGCGTATCGGATGGCCGAGGCCAGTGGGGATTTGCCCGAGATCGTGGTGAGTTGCATGGCCAGCCAGACCTCCAGATCGTCCAAGATTGGGGCGGCATGGGTGCGGCGGAGTTCTGCGCGGCGATCCGGTGGGGAACCGCGAGCTTCCTTCTCGACGGCATAGAGCTGGGCGATCCGACCGATGGCCTCTTCGGCGATGCGGGAACCTTGCGACCGGTGGATGTCGACGAACTTGCGCCTGACATGGGCCATGCAGGCGACCTCGCGGATGGCACCGGTCCGATAGAGATCCTCGAACCCGGCATAGCCATCTGCATGCATCCAGCCACGGAAGCGGGCGAGATGGTCTTTGGGATGCTGGCCCTTGCGGTCGCCGGAGAACCGATACCAGGCTGCCGGTGGGGCCAGCCCGCCCCAAGGGCGCTCGTCACGCGCATAGGTCCAGAGCCGGGCCGTCTGGGTCTTGCCGGTGCCGGGCGCCAGCATGCTCACGGG
>JANZZL010000123.1 GCA_026419405.1 Paracoccaceae bacterium
CGAGTGCCGCGCCCAGATGCGCGGCGAGTTCGGGGCGTATCGCGACGATCTCGCCCGCCGCGCGGGCCATCGCCGTTGCGGCCTCGGCCGCGGCATCCTCCAGCCCCGCTGCCGCAAGGCGCGCGCTGACGCGCCGATGCGCGGATTGCAGGCCCCGCGCCCAGTCCGCGACCGGCACCAGCGGCCACCAGATCGGCGCCTCGCCTTCCAGCGCCAGCGCGGCGGCGCGTCCCGCGCGCGGCGCCATCAGGAGAAGCGCCGCCGCCGCCGCCGGAACCCACTCCAGCGCCTGAACCTGGTCGAGCGCCCCGCAGTCCCCGGCGGCGCGGACCGCGGCGATCAGCGCCGCCTGCCGGTCCCATCCCGGATCCTCGGGCCGCTCGAGCAGCGTCCGCCAGTCGTCCGCGAACCGCGCCAGCCGCTCCTCGCGCGTGCTGTGGGGCTGCGGGGTTGCGGCCCAGACGAAGGGGCGCATCACGCCATGCCGGTCGTTCTTGCCCTGGATGAACCACAGGCCGTCGTCATCGCCCAGCCACGCGCCGAGGTCGATACGTCCTTCGGTCTCGGTTTCGGCAGTGCGGGCGGGATCGTCGAGGCAAACGGCGGCCAGCCGCGTATGCCCCGCGCCAAGATGGCGGAAGGGCCCTGCCTCCTCGCTGGACCACTTGCTGGACCAGTCGTAGCGGGCGATCGACAGGCGCGGTGTCTCACGCCCCAAGGCCAAGCGCAGGTTCACCTGGCCGTCTGCGCCCGTCAGCGCCAGCGCCTGCCCCAGCACGATCGCATGGGTTGCCGGACGAACCTCTCCCGAGGCGGCAAGGCCCACCTGGGCCCCCTGCCCCACCAGGCGCAGGAGAACCGCGCCGGCGCCCGGCGGCAGATGCCCGCGCCAACCGGACAGGTTGGCCAGAGCGACCTGCCGATCCTGGCGCAGCACCTGCCCCTCGGGGTCGATCAGGCGCGGCTCCAATGCTGGCCAAAGCCCTGTCAGCGCCAGCGCCGCGCCCTTGCCCGGATCGGACAGTCGCAGCCCGACCAGCCCCGGCGCGCCTTGGGCGGCCAACTCCAGCTCCGCCCGGCCCTGTGCGTCCGCAACGGCATGCGCCGACGCATCACCCCCCGCGGTCAGCGCCAGATGCCATCCCTGCGCCAGCCCTTCCGCCGTCAGACGCAGCCGACCCGGCCCCGTCTCGCGCAGCGTCAGCCGCAGCGTTGCGGGCAGCACGATCAAGCGCAGCCGGGCCAGCACCGCGCCGCCCGCGACCCATTCCGCGACCTGACCGCCCAGAAGGCGCGGCAGGGGGCGCAGGTTCAGCGCCGCCCCGGCCAGCGGCCGCAACGGCCCGTCGCCTTCGGTGGCCCAGATCCGGGGGGTGCCCAGAAACACCCGGGTGCCATCGGCACAGGCCAGCCCGGGCAGCAACGGCCCTGATGCCATCAGGCGTGCCGGTTCGGCGCCTGCCTCTGCTCCGGTCTCCAGCGCGATGCTCTGGCTGCCAATCTGCACATGCCCGCGCCCCGCAAGCGGCCAGAGCCGTCCGCCTGGCCCCGGCGCCGGGGCGCCCAGCGTCACGCCATCGCCAGCCCGGGGTTCGATGGCATCGGGCAGCAGCACGAACAGCTGCGCTGCCCGCGTGCGCGCGCGCCCCGTCAGCGGAACCAGTGCTTCGGGTGCCGCCTCTGCGCGGTCGGCAGCATGCCACAGGCCCGGCGCCTCGTCGGGGGTGGGCAGACCGGGATCCAGCAGCACGTCGCCCAGGGGCCGCCCGTCGGAATGCGCCGACAGGACCACCGGCGCCGAGGGGTCCAGTGCCAGGCGCGCCGCGCCGCCGACCAGCATCAGCCGCCACCCGGATTCGTCCGGGCGAGCCAGAAAACTTGCCCCGCTTGTCGCGAGCAGCCGCAGGGTCAGGCCCTGCGCCTCGGACGGCAAGAGTGCACGGGGCACGATCGCGCCTTCGACGATCTCGGCGGCTCCGTGCCACTGCCCTGTGGCGTCGCGCAGGAGCAGGCGCCGGACCGGTGCGCCGCCCCGATCCGGCCGCACCCGCGCCGCCGTCAGCGCCGGGCGGACGATGGTTTCCAGCGCCCGGTCGGAGAGGCGCAGCGGCAAGGTCGCGCGCCAGTGCGAGCGCTGCGCATCAAGCCAGGCAAAGGCCGTCTCGACCGGCAGATCCTCGGGCAAGGCCCGGCGCAGGGCGATCAGCGCCAGCGCCAGATCCGCCATCAACCGGGCCTGCCCTTCGTCGCGCAGCACCTGCGGCAGATCTTGAACCGCGCGCAGGGCTGCCGTCTCGGCAGCCGCAGCCGCCAGCGCCCCCTCGGCCTCAAGCGCGCCGATCAGCCCCAGAAGCACCGTCCGGTAGCGGTTCGCCTGGGCCAGTGCCGCATCGGGCAGGCCACCTTCGGCCAGAAGAGAAAACAGGTACTCGCGGTGCCCAGCATCCCCGCGCCGCAGTGGCCGGCGCCATGCGTTGAGGCCGGTTTCCACCAGCCATCGGGTGAAACCATAGTCAGGCGGCGCAAGGTCAAGCCCCTGATAGACGAAGGCCCAAGTCAGTGATCCGCCCGGCCAGTGTTGCCGGATCCGCTCGGCCGCCCAGAGGACGAAGCCCTGAGCCGTGGAGCCAAGGCGCTCTTCGTTGGCAATGCGCGTCGGCAACGACTGCCGAAACGCGGCCATGTCCTCGTCGGTCAGTCGATAGCCATGCAGCGGGCGGCCATCGGGCTGTGACAGCGCGTTTCGTTCAAGAATTGCCGACAACGGCGTCATATGCGTTCCCAGATCAATCCATGCGGGAACAATCGCCGTCCCTCCGCAACACACGGTGGAATTTGCTGCATCATGCTCTTGTCCGCAATGGTTTCTCGGGTGCGGCCCGCCGAAGGTCCTGCCGGGAACTGACAAGCGACCACCATTCAACAGGCGGAATCGCATCGACAGGCCGCGCCTTCATGACTAGTCTGCGGGGGTGACAGAAGCTGTCTGGGTTGCGATGTCCTTTGCCAAGGCGCTGGATCTTCTGCGGCTGGCCGAGATGGCGGCGGCGCGGCACATGGGGGTGTCGCTGTCCGAGATCGAGGCCGAGTTCGGCGTGGATCGGCGCACCGCGCAGCGGATGACCCGGGCGCTGGAAACGGCCTTCCAGGGGGTCGAGACGCTGACCGACGAGGCCCGCCGCCGGTACTGGCGGCTGCGCGGCGATCCGCGCCTGCTGCACGCCCGCGGCCTGCGTGATGGCGAGCTTGCGGCGCTGGAGCTGGCGATCCAGCGCGCCGGGCGCGAGGCGGCAACGCACGAGGTGGCGGCGCTCTCGTCCCTGCGCGACCGGCTGCTGGCGACCATGCCCGCGCCCCATGCCCGCCGGGCCGAGGCTGATGCCGAGGCCCTGCTCCAGGCGCATGGCTGGGCCTGCCGCCCCGGACCGGTCGCGCGCGGCGACCCTGCCCTTCTGCCGCTGATCGCCGAAGCACTGAAGGCGCCGCATGTCATGACCATCCGCTACCGCGGCCCGAACGCCGCCCAGGCCCGCACCCGGCGGATCGAGCCCTACGGCGTGCTCTTCGGCATCCGCCGCTATCTGGTGGCGCGCGACCCCGCTGCCCGCGACGGCCGCCTGCGCCATTTCCGGCTGGACCGGATCGAGGCGGCGCGGCTGGAAGCCGACAGTTTCGTCCGCGACCCGGATTTCCGGCTGGAGGACCACGCCGCGTGCGCCTTCGGCTCCTACCACGACCCGGCCGAATACGGCCCCGTCGTCTGGCGGTTCGCCCCGCAGGCGGCGGCGGTGGCGCGCGACTTCCTGTTCCATCCGGGCCAGGAGGTCACCGAGGAACCCGACGGGTCGCTGACCGTGCGCTTTGTGGCCAGCGGCTGGCTGGAGATGGCCTGGCACCTCTACCAGTGGGGCGACGCGGTCGAGGTTCTGGAGCCCGAGCCCCTGCGCCGCCTGGTTGAAGGCCACCGCCGCACCGACCTGCCCGCCCTGCCCTGAGCGCGCCTTCCGCAGGACAGGCCGAGGCCGCAGGATCCCGAGGGGATCCGGACGCGGCTGCGGCAGGGGCGCGCTCTTCCACGGCAGAGGGCAAGCCTTTCACGGTCACGACCGGGACCTTCCGCCGAGTCCTGCACGGGGGTGACCCGGCAGGCGGGGCGGAGTCGGCGGTCGGACGGCCGGAGAGGATCGATCAGCCGGCGGGCGACCGCGCGCGGCGGCTGTCCGGACTCCTCGGGGTGCTTCTTCGGGACCCGGTTCCGCCCCGAGGCAGGCGCGGCGGCTCCGGTTGGCCTCGGGCGAGGTGGCCCGGCTGTCGGGCGTGGCGGAAGGATCGGCCCGGGCCGGGGGGTTTCGCACCCCCCGGACCCCCCGCGGGATATTTCTCAAAGGGGAAGGAGCCGGCGGGATCAGCCCTCTTCGCCGAGGCGTCTGCGCAACTCCCGCAGAACCGGGAGCGCGGCCCGGACCTTGTCGGCGCCGATGTCGCGCACCAGCCCGGCGAGGATCGGGGCGATCGCCGCTATTGCGGCGTCGCGCGCCGCGCGCCCCGCCGGACTGATCGAGACCAGCTTGCGGCGCGCATCGTCCCAGTCGGGGCGGATGTGGATATGGCCGGCCCATTCGAGCCGGGCGAGCGTGTTGCTCATCGCCCCGCGGGTCACGTGGAAGGTCTGCGCGAGCTGGGCGGGGGTGCGCTCCTCCTGCGTGCGGGCGAGGTGGTTCAGCACCGAGAAGTGGCTGATCTCCATGCCCTTGGGCAGCGCCTTGCCGAGCCGGCTCCGCGCGAGCTGGTCGGCCATGAAGATCTCGCTGAACAGCGCCGTGGCGAGCGGATCGCCGGAGTCGTTCATTCCGGCCCCCGGAACGCGCGGTCGTGGCCGAGGGAGGGCACCCTGCGGCGCGCCTCGGCGGCAGCGGCCGGGTCGATCTCGGCGATGTGAACGCCCGGCGCCGTGCCCGCGTCGAGCGCCACCTCGCCCCAGGGCGCGACGACCATCGAATGGCCGTGCGTCCGGCGGGGGCGGCCCTCCGTCAGCCGGTGCGTCCCGGTCTGCGCGGGCGCCAGCACCCAGGCGCCGCATTCGATGGCGCGGGCGCGCAGCAGCACCTCCCAGTGCGCCGCGCCGGTGACGGGCGAGAAGGCGGCCGGGACGGCGAGCATCGTGGCGCCGGCCTGCGCCAGGCTGCGGTAGAGGCGGGGGAAGCGGATGTCGTAGCAGACGGACATCCCGAGTCGGCCCCAGGGCGTGTCGGCGACCACTGCGGCATCGCCCGGCCGGAAGGCGGCGGATTCGCGGTAGGTCTCCTGCTCGGTCACCTCGACGTCGAACATGTGGATCTTGTCGTAGCGCGCGCGGATCGCGCCGTCGGGCCCGATCAGGAACGAGCGGTTCGCGAAGCGCCCGTCGGCCTCGCCCGTGCGGAGCGCGAGCGAGCCGATCAGCAGCCAGAGGCCGAGCCGGGCCGCCTCGGCGCGCAGGCCGGCGAGGGTCGGGTCGTCCTCCTCCGGAGACAGCACGGCCTCCTGCCGCGCACGGCTCGACGAGACGCAGTTCGTCACCTCGGGCGTCAGCGCGAAGTCCGCGCCTCGCGCCTTCGCCTCGGCAAGCATCTCGCGCACCGTGCCGAGGTTCTCGGCCGGGTCGTCGGACGAGCAGAGCTGAAGCAGCGCCGCCCTCATGCCCCGAGCAGCGCGTCGAGCTTGCCGGCGCGGTCCAGGGCATAGAGGTCGTCGCAGCCGCCGACATGGGCGCCGCCGACGAAGATCTGCGGCACCGTGGTGCGGCCCATCGCCCGCTGGGTCATCGCCTGGCGGAGCGCCGGGTCGGCGGAGACGTCGATCTCGGTGAAGGCGACGCCCTTCTGCGCCAGGAGCCGCTTTGCCGCATGGCAATAGCCGCAGAAGGGTGTGGTATAGATTTCAACGGGTTGCATCGCCCAAGGTCCCCAGCATGCCCGGCCGGGCATGATAGGGATTTAGGGCGCCTTCGCAACGCGCGCCAGAACCACGACCGAGACCTCGGTTGCGCCGGCCGCAAGGCAGGCCTCGGCCGCGGCGGCGAGCGTGGCGCCCGAGGTCATCACGTCGTCCACGAGCAGCACGTGGCGCCCGGCGAGCCGGTGACGCCGCCGGGGATGCGCGCGGATCGCGCCGGCGAGATTGGCGAAGCGGCCTTCGCGGTCGCGCCCCTCCTGGCTGGCGGTGCGGCGGGCGCGCACCAGCAGGTCGGGGCAGTGCTCGAGCCCGGCGAGCCGCGCGATCCGGGCCGAGAGCAGCGCCGACTGGTTGTAGCGCCGGCGGAACAGCCGCAGCCAGTGGAGCGGCACCGGCGCCACGATCATGCCCGGCACGAGGATCGGTCGCGCCGCCCGCGCCATCCACTCTGCCGCCGGGCGGGCAAGCTCGAGCCTGTCGCCGTGCTTGAGCGCCAGCGCGAGGCGCCGGCCGGTCTCGCCGTAGAGCATGGCGGCGCGGCCGCGGCTCCAGGGCCGCGCGGTCACGAGGCAGTCGTCGCAATGCACCGGTTCGCCCGGATCCTCGCCGGGCAGGGGCAGGCCGCAGCGGTCGCAGACCAGCCCGCCGGTGAACTCCGCCCCCCGCCAGCAGGTGCCGCAGAGGGCGAATTCGGCATCGGTCCGCCCGCCGCAGAGCACGCATTGTGGCGGGTAGATCAGCCTCAAGGCGCTTTCAACCGCCCGCGCCATCGCCTACATCGCGGGCATGGCCCCGCCCCTCCTGACCGACCGCGCCCAGCTTGCCCGCCAGCGCGCCCGTGCTGCGGGGCGGCCGGCCTGGTTCCTCCACGAGGAGGCCCTGCGCGAGGTTCAGGAAAGACTGGCGGAGGTTAACAGATCCTTTACGCGGCCGGCCCTGATCACCGGGGCGCCGGCGGTATGGGGCCCGGCCTTCCCCGGTGCGCGGATCGTCGCGGATGCCGATCCGCTCGACCTGGCGGGCGGCGCGCATGATCTCGTGGTGGACGCGCTCACCCTGCACTGGGCGGACGATCCCGTGGGGCGGATCGTGCAGGCGCGCCGGGCGCTGATGCCGGACGGGCTCTACCTCGGCGTCCTCTTCGGCGGGCGCAGCCTGCACGAGCTGCGCGCGAGCCTCGCCGAGGCGGAGACCCGCCTGACCGGGGGGATCGGCCCGCGCGTCCTGCCGATGGGCGAGATCCGCGACCTCGGGGCGCTTCTCCAGCGGGCCGGGCTCGCCCTGCCGGTGGCCGACAGCGTGAGCCTGACGCTCAGCTACGAGACCGCCTTCCACCTGATGCGCGACCTGCGCGCGATGGGCGAGGGAAACGCGCTGGCCGGGCGCCGGCGCACGCCACCGCCGCGGGCGCTCTTCGCCGAGGCCGCCCGGATCTATGCCGAAGCCTTCGGCACGCCCGACGGCCGCGTTCCCGCCACCGTCGAGATGATCTTCCTCACCGGTTGGGCGCCCGATCCCTCGCAGCCGCGGGCGCTGCGCCCCGGCTCGGCCCGGCACAGGCTTGCCGATGCGCTGGGCACCGTCGAGCAGAGCGCGGGCGAGAAGGCGGGCCGATAGGGTCGCCCCGGCGGCGCCGCCGGGCGGCGGATGCCCCCGCAGCGCGGCGCCGCCGCACGGCAGGCCGGCATCAGGTTCCGCGCCCGGAGGCGGGCGACTTCTGCTAGGATGACGCGCATGCGCATTGCCCCGGCGCCGGCCGCGTCGAACCGGCGCACCCCGGTTGACGCCGGACCGGAACCCGTTATCTCCCGGATGGCTGCATGAACGACACGAACGGACGGGCCGGCATGTTCGACACCAAGGCCACCACCGGGGCCGCAGCGGGTGCGGCCGCGGCGCCCTCGGCATCGGGGGCGCGGGCGCATCTGCCGGCCGACCATCCCCGCGTGCCCACGGGGAAGGTCGGCGTTCTGCTTGCCAATCTCGGAACGCCCGACCACTACAGCTACTGGCCGATGCGGCGGTATCTGAACGAGTTCCTGTCGGACCGGCGCGTCATCGACTATTCGCCGCTGATCTGGCAGCCGCTGCTGCAGCTCGTCATCCTGTCGAAGCGGCCCTTCTCCTCGGGCGCCAACTACAGGCTGATCTGGAACGAGGAGCTGAACGAAAGCCCGCTGATGACGATCACCAAGGCGCAGACGGCGAAGATCGCCGACGCGATGGCGGCGCGCCACGGAGACAGGGTGGTCGTCGATTTCTGCATGCGCTACGGCAACCCCTCGACGCGCTCGAAGGTGCGCGCCATGACCGAGGCGGGGTGCCGGCGGATCCTGTTCTTCCCGCTCTACCCGCAGTATGCGGGCGCCACCACGGCGACGGCGAACGACGCGTTCTTCCGTGCGCTGATGGCAGAGAAATGGCAGCCGCCCGTCCGCACCGTGCCCGCCTACTTCGAGCACCCGGCCTACATCGAGGCGCTGGCGCAGTCGGTCGAGCGGGCCTATGCCGGGCTGGAGCGCAGGCCCGACATCCTCGTCGCCTCCTACCACGGCGTGCCGCGGCGCTACCTGATGGAGGGCGATCCCTACCACTGCCAGTGCCAGAAGACGACGCGGCTTTTGCGCGAGCGGCTGGGCTGGGGGCCGGACTCGATCCTCACCACCTTCCAGTCGCGCTTCGGCCCCGAGGAATGGCTCAAGCCCTACACGGTCGATGCCGTGGCCGACCTCGCGAGGCAGGGCAGGAAGCGCATCGCCGTCATTGCGCCCGCCTTCTCGGCCGACTGCATCGAGACGCTCGAGGAGATCAACGGCGAGATCCGCGAGGCCTTCGAACACGCGGGCGGCGAGGAGTTCACCTACATTCCCTGCCTGAACGACGACGATGCCCACATCGCCGCCCTGACCCAGGTGATCGAGGAGAACCTGGCCGGCTGGGTGGACTGAGCCGCGGCTGCGTCAGCCCGCGGGCGGCACGGCCAGGACATCGCAGGGGGCCTCGGCGAGAACGGCGGCGGCGACGCTGCCGAGGACAAGACGCCTGATCCCCGACAGCCCCGGCCGCCCCTGACGATGGGGTCGGCCCCGTCCCGGCGGCACGCCCGGCGGGCGCCTCCGCCGTCGGGCACCCGACCGGCACCTTGCGGACACGCACGCCGGAAGCGGCCCTCGACCGGTGACGAGGCGGGCGGGGTGCCCCCTGCGCAGTCGGCCGCGTCCGGCAGGACGTCTGGCGGCCATCCGGCAGAGCGGCGCGCCTGCGACGCGGCCCGCCTCGCCATCGACCGGCCGACCGCGGACTGAACGGCAACAGGCCCGGACGCTGCCGCCCGGGCCCGTGCCGTCGTCCTGCGCCGGTCGCGTCAGATCACCAGGACCTGGGTGCCGACCTTGGCCAGCTCGTAGAGCTCCTCGATGTGCTCGTTGTAGAGGCCGATGCAGCCGTTCGACGAGCGGCGCCCGATCTTGCGCGTGTCGTGGGTGCCGTGGATGCGGTAGTATTGCCAGCTGAGGTGCAGGGCGCGGGTGCCGAGCGGGTTGTCGGGGCCGGGGGGGATGTAGTCCGGCCACTCGGGGTTGCGCTGCTTCATCGCCGGCGTCGGCCGCCAGTCGGGGTTGGGATCCTTCTTCACCACCTGCGTCCGCCCGCGCCGCGTCAGATCCTCGCTGAGCGGGATCGACGAGGGGTAGAGGCGGTAGATCGTCTGGTCGTCGTTCCAGAAGTGGACGGCGCGCGAGCTGATGTCGACGAGGATCGCCCCGTTGCGCGTGTTGTCGAAATAGGGGCGCCAGTCGCGCGCCCGGAAGCTGGCGATGTTGTGACGCACGCCGGCCGGCGCATCCTCGAAGGCCTGGGCGAAGGCGGCCGGGGCTGCGGCAGCGCCGAGCGCCACGGCGGCCGTTCCGAGAAATCGGCGGCGATTGAAAGCGTTGGGCATGTCGGTGCTCATCGCGGTCGTCTCCAGTATCGAATCGGCCGGAACCTAAATCCGACGCGAGCATCGGGCAAATCAAACCGGCGTCACTTCGCCGATCGTCGCGTGACACAGTGTTTGAAGTGCCACGAGGTTCCGGCTATGGCTACGCGCCAGAAACGAGTCGGGCAGGAACAGGTTCCCTTGATCAGACGTGTGTTCATCCTCTCGATGGCCGCGCTTGCGGCGGCATGCGCCCCGATGGCCGAGGGCCCGGTCGGCTACCGGATCTCGGCGGCCGACGCGCCGCGCATCCAGGCGCGCGTGCTGGAGTCGGTGAACTCGCTGCGCGCCGCGGCGGGGGTGGGCACGCTCACGCTCAATGCCCAGCTCAACAACGCGGCCGCGGCGCATTCCCGCGACATGGCGCTTCAGCAGCGGCCCTGGCACTTCGGTTCCGACGGCTCCTCGCCGATCGACCGGGTCCGGCGCGCCGGCTACCCCGGCCAGCTCCGCGGCGAGAACATCTCCGAGACCTACGAGACCGAGCTGGAGACGCTGGCAGCCTGGATGTCGCAGATCGACACGCGGGACGTGATCCTCGATCCCACCGCGCGCGAGCTCGGCTTCTCGTTCTACCAGGAACCGAACGGCAAGATCTGGTGGACCCTGATCACCGGCGGCTGAGCCGCCTGACGTCACGGAAAACCGGCGGCTGAGCCGCCGGACGTCACGGATAGATGTCGATCGGCGTGCCTTCGCGGACCATCGCGTAGATGTCCTCCATCTCGCGGTCGGTCACCGAGATGCACCCGGCCGTCCAGTCCGGCCCGCGCCGGTCGAGCCCCTTCCGCGGGCCGCCGTGGATGAAGATGTCGCCGCCCGCCGGCTTGCCCATCGACGAGGCGATCTCGCGGTCGCGCTCGTTGGGGTAGGAGATGCCGAGCGAGAGGTGATAGGTGCTGTTGGGGTTGCGCCGGTCGATGTAGTAGCGGCCCTCGGGCGTGCGGCCGTCGCCCTCGAACTGCTTGTGCCCGGTCGGGGCGAAGCCGAGATCGATGGCGAAGGAACGGAGCACCGTGTCGTGGTGCATCAGGTACATCCGGCGGTCGGCCTTCATCACCACGATGCGGGTGACTTCCGGGCCGTTGTAGGTGCGGAACTTCGACCCGCAGCCCGAAAGGGCGATCGCCGTGACAAGGATCAGGAAGACCCGCAGGATGCCGGTGCGCACGTCCGTCTGCCTCGATGCCGTTTGTCCTTGTTTTGCGGATGTATAGCGCAGAACGCAACGGCCTGAAAAGACCGGGCCTACTTCGGCCGTTCGGCGAGGCGGCGCTCGATCGCCTCGAGCCGGGCCAGGAC
Source organism: Paracoccaceae bacterium (assembly GCA_026419405.1). Lineage (GTDB taxonomy): Bacteria > Pseudomonadota > Alphaproteobacteria > Rhodobacterales > Rhodobacteraceae > JANZZL01. Next base: position 11,216 of record JANZZL010000123.1, read on the forward strand.
CTCGTCGCGGTAGGCGTCGGTGCGCGCCTCGTCCTCGGCGGAATGCGCGGCCTGCATCGAGTTGACGATGAGGCCGACGAGCAGGTTCACCACCGCGAAGGTGGTGACCATGATGAAGGGCACGAAGAAGGCCCAGGCGTAGGGATAGGTCTCCATCACCGGCCGGACGATGCCCATCGACCAGCTCTCCAGCGTCATGATCTGGAACAGCGTGTAGGCCGACCGGCCGAGGCTGCCGAACCAGTCGGGGAAGGCCGCGCCGAAGAGCTTCGTCGCCATCACCGAGCCGATGTAGAACACGATCCCCATCAGCAGGAACACCGACCCCATGCCGGGAAGGGCGTTCACGAAGCCTTCGACCACGCGGCGCAGCCGCGGCAGGACCGAGATCACCCGCAGGATCCTCAGCACCCTGAGCGCGCGCAGCACGCTGAAGCTCTGCGCGCCGGGCACCAGCGCGACGGCGACGATGGCGAGGTCGAAGATGTTCCAGCCGGAGCGGAAGAAGGCGCGCCCATGCGCGACGAGCTTCGCCGAGAGCTCGGCCACGAAGATCGCGAGGCACAGCCTGTCGAGCAGGACGATCGCCGGGCCGAAGCGGTCCATCACCGGGCGCGAGGTCTCGAGTCCCAGGATCACGGCGTTGAACAGGATCACACCGAGGATCGCGTTCCTCACCCAGGCCTGTTCCAGCCAGGCCGCCAGTCGTGCGCGAAACTGCATGAAGACCCGTCCGCTGCTGTTTCAGCGCGCCATATGGTCGCGGACGAAGGCGGCGGCAAGCTCGATGTGCGGGCTCCAGCGGAACTGGTCGATCACCTTCAGACGGTCGAGGCGGAAGCCCGCCGACACCAGGATCCGCGCATCGCGCGCGAAGCTCACGGGGTTGCACGAGACATAGGCGATGCGCCCGAGGCCCGACCGCGAAAGCTCCGTCACCTGCGCCTCGGCCCCGGCGCGGGGCGGGTCGATCACGGCCGCGTCGAAGCGGGCCAGCTCGTCGGGCAGAAGCGGCCGGCGGAACAGGTCGCGCGCCTCGGCCGTGAGCCGCCTGAGCCCGCCCGCCGCGCGCCATCCGCGCTCGAGCGCCGCCACCATCTCTGCCTCGCCCTCGACCGCGTGCACCTCGGCCTGCCCGGCGAGCGGCAGCGCGAAGGTGCCCGCGCCGGCGAAGAGATCGACGATGCGCCGCGCGCCGCCGACGGTCTCCGCCACGGCGGCAACAAGCGCCGCCTCGCCCTCGGCCGTCGCCTGGAGGAAGGCGCCGGGCGGCAGCGTCACCCGCGCGGGGCCGAACCGCAGCTCTGGCGCCGCGCGGAGCGCCAGCGTCTCGCCGTTCCAGGTCAGGCGGGCCAGCGCGAAGCGCGGCGCCAGGGCCGCGAGCTCGCGGCGCAGCGCCGCGTCCGGCGGCTTGCCCCCCTCGACGGCCACGTCCGGGCCGCCCTCGGTCTCCGTGACGGTCAGCGCCAGTTCACCCGTGCGAGACCCCCCGGCGGCCACCAGCGCCTCGAGCGCGGGAAGCGTGGCGACGAGCGCCGGCGTGACGAGCAGGCAGCCGGGCACGGCGACGAGCGCGCCGGACGCGCGCCCGTGGAACCCGACCAGCGCGCCCTTCTTCGTGCGCCGTCCGTGGAAGGTGGCGCGGCGGCGCGACCGCGCGGGCATGGTGAGCACCGGCGGCAGGGGCGCCTCGATCCCCTGCGCGGCCAGGGCCGCACGCACCACGCCGGCCTTCCACTCCACCACGAACTCGTCGCGCGCGTGCATCAGCGAACAGCCGCCGCAGGCGCGGTAGTGCGGACAGGGTGCCTTCACCCGGAGGGCCGAGGGCTCCACGATGCGGGGTGCGGCCATGCGTCCGCCCGCGACGGCGCCCTCGACCCGTTCCCCCGGCAGCGCGCCGGGAACGTAGACCGGGCCCTCGGGCCCCTCGGCCACGCCGTCGCCCAGGTGGCCGAGCCGCGAGACGGTGAGGATCATGCCGCCCCGGCCCTCACTCGGCGGCCTCGGCCGTCGTCGAGATGAAGCCGCCCGACTGCCGCGCCCAGTAGCGGGCATAGAGGCCGCCCCTGGCCAGCAGCTCGGCGTGACTGCCCTGTTCGACGATCCGGCCCTCGTCCATCACCACGATGCGGTCCATCTCCGACAGGGTGGAGAGCCGGTGCGCGATGGCGAGCACGGTCTTGCCCTCCATCACGCGGCGCAGCGCCCCCTGGATCGAGGCCTCGACCTCCGAGTCGAGTGCCGAGGTCGCCTCGTCGAGAACGAGGATCGGGGCATCCTTCAGGAAGGCGCGCGCCAGCGCGATGCGCTGCCGCTGGCCGCCCGAAAGCTTCACCCCCCGCTCGCCCAGGTGCGCCTCGTAGCCCTTGCGTCCCTTGTGGTCGGCAAGGCGGAGGATGAAGTCGTGCGCCTCGGCGCGGCGGGCGGCCTCGACGAGTTCCTCCTCGCTCGCCTCGGGGCGCCCGTAGAGGATGTTCTCGCGCGCCGAGCGGTTGAACATCGCGGTCTCCTGCGTGACCATCGCGATCTGGCGGCGCAGGCTCTCCTGCGTGACCGACCGAACGTCGTGCCCGTCGATGAGCACGCGGCCCCGCTCGGCATCGTAGAGCCGCAGCAGCAGCGCGACCAGGGTGGATTTCCCCGCCCCCGAGGCGCCGACGATCCCGACCTTCTCTCCGGGGCGGATGGTGAGGTCGACGCACTCCACCCCGCCGGTCTGCCGGCCGTAGGCGAAGCCCACCCCCTCGAATACGATCTCGCCGCGGACGCGGCCCAGATCCCGCGCATCGGGGGCGTCGGCCAGGGTGTAGGGCGGGGTGAGGGTGCGCATGCCGTCCTCGACCTCGCCGATCGAGGCGTAGATCGACATCAGCGTGAAGCTGACCCAGCCCGTCATCTGCGCGATGCGGATCGAGATCGCGCCGGCCGCGGCGATGTCGCCCGCCGTCGCGCCGCCGCGCGTCCACAGGAGCAGCGCGCCCCCCACCAGGATCACCGGCAGCAGCCCCGCCAGCGCCATGAGCGCAAAGCGGAACCAGGCCGAGACCACGCCGAAGTCGTGCGCGCGTTCGCGGTAGCGCGCCATGCTCCGCAGCGCCGCGCGGTCCTCGTGCTCGGCATGGGCGAAGAGCTTGACCGTCTTGATGTTGGTGATCGTGTCCACCACCTGGCCGGTCACGTTCGCCCGCGCCGCCGCGCGCGCCGTGGAGGTGGCGCGCACGCGCGGCAGGAAGAAGCGGATCAGGGCGAGGTAGCCGACGAGCCAGAGCGTGAGCGCCAGCGCCACCCAGGCGTCGATGGCCAGCAGGAAGACCGCCGAGCCGACGATCGAGGCCAGCGCGAAGCAGACGGTGTTGATCGTCTCGGTGGCGACATCGGTCACCGCCCGTGCCGCCTGCATCTGCTTCTGCGCGATGCGCCCGGCGAAGTCGTTGTCGAAGAAGGTGACGGCCTGGCCCAGGGTCCAGCGGTGGATGCGGCTCAGCACCTGCGGCAGCAGGTTCGGCGCCAGCCGGACCGACTGGGTATAGGCCGAGGCGCCGAAGACCAGCGGGCGGACGATCAGGTAGAAGGCGACGAAGCCGAGGATCAGCCAGAGGCTTTCGGCGAGGAACCGCTCCGGCCCCGCGGCCATGGCCGCGTCGATCACCCAGCCCAGCAGCAGCGCCGAGACGACCTCGAGCGTGCCGGCGAGCGAGGAGGCCGCCGCCGCCACCCCGAGCATCGGCCAGGATCCCCTGAGGCACCACAGCAGGAACGGTCCGAGCCGCTGCGGCGGGGCGTCCTGGATGCGGGCGAAGGGGTCGTAGCTCACTCGGCGGCCTTTCCGGCGGAGTCGTCCTCCGTCACAATGAACCCGCCCGACTGCCGGTTCCAGAACCTTGCGTAGAGACCCCCCCTCGCCAGAAGCTGCGCATGGGTGCCCTCCTCGGCGATCCGCCCGTCGTCGAGCACCACGATCCGGTCCATGTGCGCGATGGTGGAAAGCCGGTGCGCGATGGCGATCACCGTCTTGCCCTCCATGACGCCGTAGAGGGTTGACTGGATCGCCGCCTCCGCCTCGCTGTCGAGCGCGCTCGTCGCCTCGTCGAGGAGCAGGATCGGCGCGTCCTTCAGGATCGTGCGCGCGATCGCGATCCGCTGGCGCTGCCCGCCCGAGAGCTTCACGCCGCGCTCGCCCACATGGGCGTCGTAGCCCCTCCGGCCCTCGGGATCCTCCAGCGTCAGGATGAAGTCGTGTGCCTCGGCGCGCTGCGCGGCCGCGATCATCTCCGCCTCGGTTGCCTCGGGGCGGCCGTAGAGGATGTTGTCACGCACCGACCGGTGCAGCAGCGAGCTGTCCTGCTGCACCATGCCGATGGCGCGGCGCAGCGTATCCTGCCGCACCTCGGTGATGTCCTGCCCGTCGATCAGGATGCGCCCGCCCTCGGGGTCGTAGAACCTCAGCAGCAGCTTGACGAGCGTCGACTTGCCCGAGCCCGAGCGGCCGACGAGGCCGACCTTCTCGCCGGGGGCGATGGTCAGGCTGATCCGGTCGAGCCCGCCGGATCCGCGCCCGTAGTGATGCGACACGCCCCGGATCTCGATCCGGCCCTCGCGGAAGACGAAGGGCTTCGCGCCGGGCCGGTCGGTCAGGGTGACGGGCTGGGCGATCGTCTCCATGCCCTCGGCCACCACGCCGAGGTTCTGCACCAGGTTCGTCGTGGCCCACATGATCCAGTAGGTCATGTTGTTGAGCCTGAGCACCAGCGCCGCCGCGGCGGCGACCGTGCCGGGCGAGGCCTGGCCGTGATACCACAGCCAGAGCGCCAGCCCCGTGACCGAGACGATCAGCAGCCCGTTCAGCGTGGTCAGCGTCACGTCCATCCGCGTGATGATCCGCATCTCGCGGAAGAAGGCGCGGCGGGCGTTCTCGATCGCCTCGCGCGCGTAGTCGATCTCGCGGTCGTGGTGGGCGAAAAGCTTGACCGAATGGATGTTGCTGTAGCTGTCGACCACGCGACCGGTGATCGCGCTGCGCGCATCCGAAGAGGCCTGCGCGGCGGGGCCGGCGCGGCGGATCGTCCAGCGCATCAGCCAGAGGTAGCCGCCGATCCAGAGGACCATCGGCACCGCGAGGCGCGGATCGAACCCCGAGAGCATCGCCGCCGAGCCGATCAGCGTCGCGGTGGCGAAGGCCACCGCGTCGAAGAGCTGGAAGGCCGCCTCGCCCGCCGCCGGGGGCGTCTGCATGATCCGGTTGGCGATGCGGCCGGCGAAGTCGTTCTCGAACCAGCCCACGGGCTGGCGCAGGACGTGGCGGTGCGCCCGCCAGCGGATCATCGTGCCGAAGTTCGGCAGGATCGTGTTGTGCAGCAGCGCCACGTCGATGCCCGAGATCAGCGGCCGCACGACGAGCACGAAGAGACCCGCGGCGAGGAACTCGGGCCCGTGCTCGGCCCAGATCCGCTCGGGCGTGCCCGAGGCGAGCAGATCGACGATGCGGCCGACGTACCAGATGAGCAGGATCTCGACGCCCGCAACCGCCATCTTGAGCAGCGCGGTCACGACGAAGACGCCGCGGAAGGGCTGCACATACTGCTTCAGGAACGGCCAGAGCCTCTGCGGCGGCCGGTCCGTCTCGGGATAGGGCGCGTAGGGATCGACGAGGTTTTCGAAGTAGCGGAACATGGAAGGCGCTCCTGACGAGCGAGATAGGACGCGGGGGGCCGGGCGGCGAGGCGGCCGGCGGCTTGAACGGAACCGGGGTCCGGGCAGCGCCGGACGCCGTCGGCTCCGGGTGCCACGGCGTTCTCCTTCCGGTGGAGGCCCCTGCCTAGCGCCGGCGCGCGGGAATGTCACGGGCGGCAGCGGGCGGGCCGCGCGCGGGTGCTCCGGCGGCCGCCGCCATCGCGCCGTCTAGGAGGCGAGCAGCTCCTCGCGCCCGAGCGCGAAGCCCGAGGCGATCCAGCGCGCCTCGAGATCCCTGAGCCGGGCGCCGAGCGCCGGCCCCTCGAGCGCCGGCATCAGGTCGCCGGGCCGCACGGGGAAGACGGCCGCGGCGCCGCGCCGGACCTCGTCGCGGGCCTGGGGCGGCAGCGGCACGCCCTCGCGCGCAGCCCGCAGCACCAGCGCGGAGAGGGCCGCATCGGCGCCGAGGCGGTAGCCCAGTTCCGCGGCGCCCGCACCCGATGCGGCGGCCTCGCGCAGGGTCTCGAGCCGCCTGGCCTCGGCCCGCGAGAGCCTGAGCGCGCCGGCCGGATCCTCGCCGCCCAGGGCCGCGAGGCGCAGGATCGGGTCGGGGGCGAGGCCGGCCTCGGCCCCGAGGTGGACGAGCGGCGCGAGCGCGCGGGGGTCGGCGCCCGGCAGCGCCCGCGCGAGCGCCCCGGCCTGCGCCATGGCGGCCACGGCCGGTGCCGGATCGGGCGCGGCGAGGAGCCGGCGCATCTCGGCCCCCACCCGTTCCCGCGACAGCCCGCCGATCCCGTCGAGATTCGCGGCGCAGGCCGCGAGCCCCTCGGGGTCGGGCCCCCCCGCGGGATCGCCATACCAGGCGTGGAAGCGGAAGAAGCGCAGGATGCGCAGGTAGTCCTCGCGGATCCGCGCCTGCGGATCGCCCACGAAGCGGACACGGCGCGCAAGCAGGTCCGGCAGGCCGCCCAGCGGGTCGATCACCTCGCCCTGGGCGGTCGCGTAGAGCGCGTTCATCGTGAAGTCGCGCCGTTCGGCGTCGTGTTCGATCTGGTCGGAGAAGGCCACCACCGCGCGGCGGCCGTCGGTCGCCACGTCGCGGCGGAAGGTGGTGACCTCGATGGCCCGGTGGTCCGCCACGACCGTGACCGTGCCGTGGTCCACCCCGGTGGGCACCGGCCTCAGCCCCGCGGCAGCGGCGAGCTCCATCACCCGCTCGGGCCGGGCGTCGGTCGCGATGTCGATGTCGCCGGGGGGCAGGCCGAGAAGGGCGTTCCTGACCGTGCCGCCGACGTAGAGCGCGCGGTGCCCGCCGCGCTCCAGCATCGCCATGACGGCGCGGGGTGCGGCTTCCGACAGCCAGGCGCCCTCGAGTCTCATGCGGCGGGCCTCATGGCGCGAGCCGATCGGCGAGCCCGCGCAGGATGCGGGCGGTGGCGCCCCAGATGTAGTAAGGGCCCCAGGGCACGGCGTAGTAGAAGCGCCGCTGCCCGCGCCATAGGCGCGACTGCACCGTGTAGTTCGCCGGATCGGCGAGATGCGCGAGCGGCACGGTGAAGACCTCGTCGACCTCGCCGGCCTCCGGCACCGGCCGGAACGGCGCGGCGATGCGGGCCAGCACCGGCGTCACCGCGAAGCCCGTCACCGTCTCGTGCCCCGGCAGCAGGCCCACGACCTCGACGGCCGACCTCGGGAGGCCGATCTCCTCCTCGGCCTCGCGCAGCGCGGCCCCCACCGGCCCGCCGTCTCCGGGATCGACCTTGCCGCCGGGAAGGGCGATCTGCCCCGGGTGGTGCTTGAGCCGCGACGAGCGGCGGGTCAGCACAACGGCCGGCACGGGGGCGTCGATCACGCCGAGCAGCACGCCCGCGGGCCTGAGCGCGCGGCCCTCGGGCAGTGCGAACCCGGGGTTGAGGTCGAAGTCGGAGCTCTCGCTCCCCTCGCGCCTGGCGGCCCGGACCAGCGCTTCAGCCAGGGTCACCCGGCCGTTCCTCCGCCTCGAAGCCGAGTGTCCGGGGGTCGAACTCGTAGTGCGCCCCGCAGAACTGGCAGTCGGCCGTGACGATGCCCTCGGGCGTCGTCATGTGGGCGATATCCTTCGCCGAGTAGATCGACAGCGACTGGCGCACCCTGTCGGCCGAGCAGGTGCAGCCGAACGCCACCGGCTGGGCGTCGAACACCCGCGGACCCTCGTCGTGGAACAGGCGCACGAGAAGCTCGGTCGGCTGCACCTCGGGGCCGACGAGCTCGATCTCCTCCACCGTGTCGAGGAGCATGTTCGCCCGCGTCCAGTTCTCCTCGTCGTCGCCATGGAGGATGTCGGCGGCGCTGAGCAGCCCGCCTTCGCCCGAGCCGCCGTCGCGGGCGACATGGACCCCGGCCGCGGGCATGTGCTGGAGCATCACGCCGCCGGCGCGCCAGCCGCGCCGCCCGGAGGCGAGGATCGACTGGCCGAAGGTCAGCGCGAACCGGGTGGGGAGCTGCTCGGACTGCGCGAAGTAGGTCTCGGCGCAGGCCGAGAGCGAGCCGCCGGCGAGCGGGGTGATCCCCTGATACGGCGCCGTGCCCGGCCCCTGGTCGATCAGGATGGCGAAATAGCCCCGGCCGATCTGGTCGAACGGCCGCCGGGCGGGGTCGAGCCGCGCGCGGTCGAAGCTCGCCCAGGCGCGGATCCGCGCCGGCTTGCCGTCATCCGTCGGGCCGAAGTAGTCGGTCGCGATGATGCGGATGGGCCCGTCGCCGCGGATCTGCAGCGACAGCTTCCAGCGGAGCTTGATCGTCTGGCCGATGAGCGCCGTGAGCAGCGCCGCCTCGGCCACCAGCGCCTCGACCTGCGGCGGGTAGTCGTGCTGCGCCAGCACGCGGTCGAGCACCCCGTCGAGCCGCGCGACGCGGCCGCGGATGTCCGACCGGTCGAGCTGGAAGGGCAGGACGGTGTCGTCCCACGCGATCTGCGACCCGAGCGACATGGCTGCCCTTCCGTGGTTTCCCTGATTGCCTGCCTCTGGCATGAGGCCAATATAGGCCCGCGCGGAGGCGCGACAAAGGGCCGAACGTTCCGGGCGGTGCGGGGCAGGCATGATCAGGCGGTTTGGCGAACGGGTCGAGGCCGGGCGGCGCTACGTGCGGCGCCCCGGCGTCTATGCCGTGCTGTGGCGCGCGGGCGAGGTTCTTCTCACGCATCAGGCCGAGCCGGTGCCGGAGTTCCAGCTTCCCGGCGGCGGGCTCGATCCGGGCGAGCAGCCGATCGCCGCCCTGCACCGCGAGGTGTTCGAGGAAACCGGCTGGACCATGGCGCTCGGCCGGCGGCTCGGCGCGTTCCGGCGCTTCACCTACATGCCGGAATACGACCTCTGGGCCGAGAAGATCTGCACCGTCTACCTCGCCCGCCCGGTCCGGCGGCTGGGACCGCCGGCCGAGGCCGGCCATACCGCCGTCTGGGCGCCGCTCGCCGTCGCCTGCCGGATCGTCGGGAACGAGGGCGACCGGCGGTTCCTCTCACTCCTGGCCTGAGGCACGGCGGGAGCCCGCCGGGGGGCCGCGGTATGCGAAGAGCACCGCCGAGATGTCGTCGCGGTCCTCGCCGCCCCGGGCATGCTCGTCGGCATCGCGCAGCAGCGCCTCGAGCAGCGCCGTGCCCGAAAGCCCGGCGTGCCGCGCCAGGGAGCGGCGCACGCCCTCCTCGCCAAGTTCGGTTCCATCGCGGTCTGCCGCCTCGGTCAGCCCGTCGGACATCAGCAGCAGCCGGTCGCCGGGCCGCATCCTGAGGTCGATGCGCTCGTAGCGCGCGCCGGGGAGAAGCCCCACCGGCAGGCCGCCGTTGCCCAGGCGCTCGATGCCGCCGCCCGCGCGGATCAGGAGCGGATGCGGATGCCCCGCCTGGACCAGGGCGACGCGCCCGGTGACCAGATCGGCATCGGCGTAGACGCAGGTCAGGTACTGGTCGAGGCCGATCTCGTGCAGGATCATCCGGTTCAGCCGGGACGCCACGGTCTCGGGCGGCCAGGCCTTCGCCCCGCGCCAGGAGGTGGGCGCCCAGGCGATGCTGCCGGCGGCCGTCGCGCTGGAGAGCATGCCGGCCAGACGCGCCGCGAGCATGGCCGAGGCGACGCCGTGCCCCGAGACGTCGATCGAGAACAGCGCGAGGCGCCGGGCGGTCAGCGGGATGTAGCCGACGAGGTCGCCCCCGACATGGCCCGAGGGCCGCAGCAGGATCGCGATCTCGGCGGTTCCGAAATCGCGACTGCGCTCGCGCACGAGGGTCATCTGCAGCTTGCGTGCCTCGACCAGGTCGCGGTCGAGCGCGGCGTAGAGCCCGCGCATCTCGGTCAGCGTCGCGTTCAGAAGACGGTTCTTCTCGCTCAGCTCGCGCTCGATGTTGAGGATCCGCTCTCCCGCCAGCATCCGCGCGTGCAGCTCGGCCGCGCTGACCGGCTTGGCCAGGAAGTCGTCGGCGCCCACCTCGAGGCCGCGTGCGACCTCCTCCTTCTCGGCCTTGGCCGTCAGCAGGATGAAGTAGCCGTAGCCCTCGCGCGGCATCGCGCGGAAGCGCCGGCAGAGGTCGAGGCCGGTGAGGCCCGGCATCATCCAGTCGGACAGCACGAAGTCATAGGGGCGCGAGGTGATGAGCGCGAGCGCCTCGGTCCCGTCGGCCGCCTCGTCAACGGCGTAACCCCAGCGGCGCAGCGAGGCGAGCAGGATGCGGCGCTGCACGCGGCTGTCGTCGGCCACCAGCACGCGGCGCCTCATGCCGGCAGGCGCGCCGGGAACCGGAACGTGGAGGGACTGGGGAACTGCCGTCATCGTCAAACCGCCTGCCGCATCCGACCGTTCTGCAGGGACGCGCTTAATTGCGGATGAACGTTAAACTTCTCGGCAACGGCCGGGCGCCGGCCAACCTTCCGTTAAGGCGCCTTGCCTAGTGTCGGCCGACGGGGGCCGGTGGATCCGGCAAGGTGCGACATGATTGACTGGGACAGGGTGGCCCAACTCCGCGAGGAGGTCGGGCCGGAGGACTTTGCGGAGGTCGTGGACCTCTTCCTGGAGGAGGTCGATGGCGTGACGGCGAGGCTTGCCCTCGCGCCCGATGGCAGCCGGCTGCGCGACGACCTGCATTTCCTGAAGGGCAGCGCGCTCAATCTCGGCTTCGACGCCTTCAGCCGCCTCTGCCAGGAAGGCGAGAGGGCCGCGGCCCGGGGCTCCACCCCCGACCTGGCCGCGCTGCTGCGCTGCTACGCCGTCTCGCGCGAGGCCTTCGTGTCGGCGCTGGCCACCCGCGCGGTAGCCTAGATCAGGAACTGGGCCAGCGTCTCGTCGCCGGTGATGTCGCGATAGTCGAACCCGGCGGCGTCGAGCCTTTCGAACAGCGCGTCGAAGTTCTCGGCGCGGCTGGTCTCGATGCCGATCAGCACCGAGCCGAAGTTCCGCGCCGACTTCTTGAGGTATTCGAAGCGCGCGATGTCGTCGTCGGGGCCGAGCACCGTGAGGAAGTCGCGCAGCGCGCCGGGCCGCTGCGGCAGGCGCAGGATGAAATACTTCTTCACGCCCGAATAGCGCTGGGCGCGCTCCTTCACCTCGGGCAGGCGCTCGAAGTCGAAGTTGCCCCCCGAGGTCACGCAGACGACCGTGCGGCCGCGGATGTCCGCGGCAAGGTCCGGCAGCGCGTCGATTGACAGCGCCCCCGCGGGTTCGAGCACGATGCCCTCGACGTTCAGCATCTCGAGCATCGTCACGCAGATCCGGTCTTCGGGCGCCGTCAGGACATGGGCGGGGTCGATGCCCCGCAGGGCGGCGAAGGTGAGGTCGCCCACGCGCGCCACCGCGGCGCCATCGACGAAGGTGTTGAGCCGCGGCAGCGTCACCGGCGCCCCAGCCGAGAGCGCGGCCGAGAGCGACGCGCCGCCGGCCGGCTCGACGAAGCGGAAGGCGGTCCGGGGGGCGGCGGTGCGGCAGTAGCCGACCACGCCGGCCGACAGCCCCCCGCCGCCCACCGGCAGCACGATCAGGTCGGGCCCGCCGGGCATGTCCGCCAGGATCTCCACGGCGACGCTCGCCTGCCCCTCGATCACGTCGGGATCGTCGAAGGGCGCAAGGAAATGCGCGCCCTCGGCCGCCGCATGCGCGCGCGCCGCCTTCAGCGCATCGTCGAAATAGTCGCCGAAGAGGCGGATCTCGACCATGCCGCCGCCGAACATGCGGGTCTTCTGGATCTTCTGCTGGGGGGTCGTCACCGGCATGAACACCGTGCCCGGCACGCCGAAGTGCCGGCAGGCATAGGCCACGCCCTGCGCGTGGTTGCCGGCGCTGGCGCAGACGAAGGCGCGTTCCCCCGCAGGATCGGCCAGGACCTTGCGCATCGCGTTGAAGGCCCCGCGCAGCTTGTAGCTGCGCACGGGGCTCAGGTCTTCGCGCTTCAGCCAGATCTCGGCCCCATAGCGGTCCGACAGATGGTCGTTGCGCTGCAGCGGCGTCGGAGGGAACAGCGCGCGCAGCGCCGACTCTGCCGCACGCGCGGCATCCTCGAACCTCATCGCCTCACCCCCTCGCGCCCGAACGCCGCCTACCGGCTAGCAGGGGGTCGCCCGCCGATCCAGCGGTTTCGTTCGGCGGGGTTCCGCCGCCCGCGGCGCCCCGTCGGAAAAGCTGAACGGACTTCGAATGCGCGGTTCAGCGCGGGTTCACGTGGCGTCGTGTTCCTTCGGGGTCGGGGCGGCACGCGTGCCGCGCCAGGCGAATCATCGCGAAGGAGAGACCGTGATGCGCAGCACCCTCATGACGCTCGCCGGCGCGGCCGGCGTCGCCGCCCTCGCACTGGGCCCGGCCGCCATCCTGACCCTCCCGGTGTCGCTGCTTTCGGCCGACGCGGCCCAGGCCAAGGGCAACGGCAACGGCGGTGGCAACGGAAACGGCAACGGCGGTGGCAAGGGGGCCGAACGCGGCAACGGTGCCGGAAGCGGACAGGCTGCGGGCAACGGAAACCGCGGCGGCGACCGCGGCACCGGCCGGCCCGCCGCGCGCAGCGGCGCCGCGCCCGCCAGCCGCGGCGCGAGCCGCGCCGCGCCGGAGGCGAGAGGCAACGGCCGCGGGAATGGCAGGGCCAGCAACGGCGGCTCGTCGGCCGGGGGCGGCGCGCCCAAGGGCAACCCGGCCGTGCGCGAGGCCAAGCGCGCCGGCTTCCATGCCAGCGAACTGGGCAACATGAACGGTGCGATGAACGCCAACATCAACGCAGTGCTCGCCCACATCCGCAACGGCAACACGAACGGTCCGGTCGGCAGGCTCGCCGGCCTCGCGGTGGCCGACGCCGGGGCCGCGGGGGCCCGCGATCTGCTCGGCAGCACCGCCGCGCAGGAGCAGATCGCGCTGCGCGACGCGCTGGCGGCGGCGGGCTACGACAGCCTTGCCGCCTACGAGGCCGCCGTTGCCGCCGACCCGACGCTGGCCGATCCGGCGATCGACGCAGCCGCCGCCGGGCTCGGCGCCGGCGCGCTCGCCGCGGCGCTCGCCGCGGCCGGCCATGCCGATCTGGCCGCCTACGAGGCCGCCATCGCCGCCGACCCGACACGCGCCGACCCGGCAGTCGAGGCCGCGATCGCCGGCCTCGGCGCGGTGGACGAGGATCTGCTGGCTGAGATCGCCGAGGCCGAGGGCGCGCTTGCGGCGGTGACGGCCGCCGAGCAGGCACTGCTCGATTCCTGGAACAAGAACCGAGACGCCGACCCGGCCGTGCTGACGGAGGAGGAGCAGCGGCTGCTCGAGGCGCTCCGCGCCCGGCTCGCGCCGCATGCCGGGGCGATCGGATCCGCTGTCGGCGGAACCGAGCCGGCCGAGGGCGGGAACGCGGGCGACCCGGAGCCGGACGACGGCGCCTGGGCGGGGGATCCGCTCCTCATCCTGCGGTAGCCCGCGGATGCATCGCGCGGGGCCGGCCCGCAGGCCGCCCCTGCGCGTCTGCCGGCCCCCGGCCCCGCCCCGGCCTTGCCGCTGCGGACAAGACCCGATAGATCGCGGCGAACCCTGAGCCGAGATCCCGGATCCCGCCGATGCCCGCGCCCCAGAAACCCGCGCCGAAGAAGGTCGTCCTCGCCTATTCCGGCGGCCTCGATACCTCGATCATCCTGAAGTGGCTGCAGACCGAATACGGCTGCGAGGTGATCACCTTCACCGCCGACCTCGGCCAGGGCGAGGAGCTCGCGCCCGCCCGCGAAAAGGCGCTGATGCTGGGCATCCGCCCCGAGAACATCCACATCGTGGACATCCGCGAGGAGTTCGTGCGCGACTTCGTGTTCCCGATGTTCCGCGCCAACGCGCTCTACGAGGGGCTCTATCTGCTCGGCACCTCGATCGCCCGGCCGCTGATCGCGCAGCACCTCGTGCGCATCGCGCGCGAGCACGGGGCCGACGCGGTGGCGCATGGCGCGACCGGCAAGGGCAACGACCAGGTGCGCTTCGAACTTTCGGTGGCCGCGCTCGACCCCGGGCTGAGGGTGATCGCACCCTGGCGGGAATGGAGCTTCACCAGCCGCACGAAGCTTCTGGAGTTCGCCGAGGCGCACCAGATCCCGATCGCCAAGGACAAGCGGGGCGAGGCGCCGTTCAGCGTGGATGCGAACCTGCTGCACACCTCCTCCGAGGGACGGGTGCTCGAGAACCCCGCCGAGGAGTTCCCCGAATACGTGCTCCAGCGCGTGGTGCCCGTCGAGAAGGCGCCCGACACGCCCGAGATGGTGGAGATCACCTTCGAGAGGGGCGATGCGGTCGCGGTGAACGGCGAACGGCTCTCGCCCGCCGCCCTGCTCGCGCGGCTGAACGAGCTTGGCGCGCGCCATGGCGTCGGGGTGCTCGACCTCGTCGAGAACCGCTTCGTCGGCATGAAGTCGCGCGGCGTCTACGAGACGCCGGGGGGCACGATCCTCCTCGAGGCGCACCGCGGCATCGAGCAGATCACGCTCGACGCCGGCGCGGGGCACCTCAAGGATTCGCTGATGCCCCGCTATGCGGAGCTGATCTACAACGGCTTCTGGTTCAGCCCCGAGCGCGAGATGCTCCAGGCGGCGATCGACCGCAGCCAGGAGCACGTGACCGGCACGGTGCGGCTGAAGCTCTACAAGGGGGCGGCGCGCACGGTCGCGCGCTGGTCGGAGCACTCGCTCTACAGCGAGAAGCACGTCACCTTCGAGGAGGACGCCGGCGCCTACGACCAGAAGGACGCCGAGGGCTTCATCCGCCTCAATGCACTCAGGCTGCGGCTGATCGCGGCGCGCAACGCGCGGGTGGGGCGGTAGGGCGCTGCGGCGTTCCGCCGTTCTGCCCCGAGGCGCGGCGCGCCAGCGCCGCCACCCTCACCGCCCCGGCATCCGCGACACCTGCACCGCGAGGATGCCCAGCGTCACCACCGCCACTCCGACCGCGTCGGGGAGGCCCAGCCGTTCGCCGATGAGCGCCGCGGCGACGCCGACGCCGAGAAGCGGGTTGAGGAAGTGGAAGGTCGCCGCCCGGACGGCGCCGATCCGGTTGACGAGCAGGAACCAGACCCAGGTGGCGAGCAGCCCCGGCACCAGCACGGTATAGGCGAAGGCCAGCGCGAGCGGCCAGCTCCAGCGCACGTCCCAGCGCTCGAATGCCAGTGCGAACGGCGCCAGCGCCGTGGCGCCGATCAGCATCTGGAGGCCGACGATCATCATCACGTTGCCGCCCGAGGAGGCGCCGCGCACCGCGAGCGTGGCGGTGGCGAGCGCCAGGACCCCGACGGCGCAGAGCGCGACCGCCCGCGGGTCGGCACCCCCGTCGAGCCGCGCGCCCATGACGAGGGCCACGCCGGCCGCGCCGGCGATCAGCCCGGCCATGCCCAGCGGCCGGATGCGTTCGCCGAAGACCAGCCAGCCGGCCAGCGCCACGATGAGCGGCATGGTCGAGGCGATGATCGCGGCAAGCGAGGCCTCGACCCGCTGCATGGCCACGAAGTTGAGGCCGAGATAGAGCGCGTTCTGGCAGAGGCCGAAGACGAGGGTGGCGCGCCACTGCGCCGGCGTCAGCCGCCAGGTCTGGCCGAGCCGGCGCGCGATGGCGACGCCGATCAGCCCCGAGATGGCGAAGCGCACGGCAAGCGCCGCAAGCGGCGGGGCGTCGGCCACGATGATCCGCGCCGAGGTGAAGGCCGAGGACCACATGAAGGCGAAGGCCAGCCCCATCAGGATCGCGCGGATGTCCACCTGCCACCCCCATGCGTGGTTGCCGGGGCGAGCGGCCGCCAGGCGCGCAGGTCCGGTGCCCGTTCCGTCCCCGCTCTAGCGGAGCGCGGGGCCGATGCAAGCCCCGGCCCGCCGGCGGATCCCCGGCCGCAGCGTGAAAGACATCCCTTGCGCCCGCGGCGCGGTGCTGTAGGTTCGGCGGCACCTCGGGGTGCCCCGCGAAGGGGCTGAGACGCGCGTGACCGCGCGAACCCGTCGAACCTGAACCGGTTAGGACCGGCGGAGGGAAGGTCGATCCACGATCCTCCGTGCCGCCCGTCGCAGAGGAGGATGCCATGCGCCTTGCCACCTTCGCCGCGGGAGCCCTGTTCGCCAGCCCGGTGCTGGCGCAGACCCCCGTTCTCACCGTCTACACCTACGACAGCTTCGTCTCCGAATGGGGCCCCGGCCCGGCGGTGGAGGCCGCCTTCGAGGCAACCTGCGGCTGCGACCTGCGCTTCGTCGCCGCCGGCGACGGGGCCGCGCTGCTCGCCCGCGTCCGGCTCGAGGGCGCGCGCACCGAGGCCGACGTGGTGCTTGGCCTCGACACCAACCTCACGGCGGCGGCGGCGGAGTCCGCGCTGTTCCAGCCGGTGTCGGTCGAGGCCGCCTTCGATCTGCCCGTGGCCTGGGAGGACGACCTCTTCGTGCCCTACGACTGGGGCTACTTCGCCTTCGTGCACGACACCACGCGCCTGCCCGAACCGCCCGGCAGCTTCGAGGAACTCGCCGCGTCGGACGTGAAGGTGATCATCCAGGACCCGCGTTCCTCCACGCCCGGCCTCGGCCTCCTGCTCTGGGTGGAGGCGGCCTACGGCGAGCGGGCCGGCGAGATCTGGCGGGCGCTTGCCGACAACATCGTGACCGTCACCCCCGGCTGGTCCGAGGCCTACGGGATGTTCCTGAACGGCGAGGCCGACATGGTTCTCTCCTACACGACCTCTCCGGCCTACCATCTGATCGCCGAGAACGATGCCACCAAGGCCGCCGCACGGTTCTCGGAGGGGCACTACCTCCAGGTCGAGGTTGCCGGGATGATCGCCTCGACGCAGGAGCCCGAGCTGGCGCGGGCCTTCCTCGACTTCATGGTGAGCGATGCCTTCCAGTCGGTGATCCCGACGACCAACTGGATGTATCCCGCGGTGATGCCGGAGGCGGGGCTTCCGGCCGGATTCGAGACGCTCATGGTGCCGGACCGGGCGCTGCTGCTGCCGCCGGGAGAGGCCGCCGCGGCACGCGACCGGGCGATCGAGACCTGGCGCACGGCGCTCAGCCGGTGAGCGGCCGGCGCAGGAGCGGCGCGGTGATGCACGGGCGGCCCCGGCCGCTCGAGCTCGCCGGCGCGGCGGCCGCGGCGCTGATCCTCGCGCTCGCGCTCGGCACGCTCGCCGCCGTGGCGCTGCGCGCGGCGGGGCCGGCGTCGCTCGGTCCGGCGGACTGGGCGGCGGTGCGCTTCACCGTCGTGCAGGCGCTGGTTTCGGCCGGGCTCTCGTGCCTGCTCGCCGTGCCGCTCGCGCGTGCCCTCGCCCGGCGCCGCTTTCCCGGCCGGGGGCTGCTCGTGACGCTGCTCGGCGCGCCCTTCCTGCTGCCGGCCGTGGTCGCGGTGCTCGGTCTGCTCGCCGTCTACGGGCGGGCGGGGCTCGTCAGCCGCGCCCTCGCCGCGCTCGGCCTGCCGCCGCTCGACATCTACGGCTTCGACGGCATCGTGCTGGCGCATGTCTTCTTCAACCTGCCGCTGGCGACGCGCCTTGTCCTGCAAGGCTGGCTCGCGGTGCCGGCCGAACGGTTCCGGCTCGCCGCCTCGCTTGGCCTTGGCGCCGGCGAGGTGGCCCGCCTGATCGAGCGGCCGATGCTGCGCGGCGTGCTGCCGGGC
>JANZZL010000028.1 GCA_026419405.1 Paracoccaceae bacterium
GCGCCGGGCCGGGGGCCGGGTCGGGGGCGGAGGCAGGGGCCGCGGCGGCCTGCGCTGCGGCAGCGCGGCGCGCGGGCGAGGGCGGCAGTGCGGCCCGCCGCGCGACGGGGGGCGCGGCCGGGTCGCGCGGTGTCATGCCGAACAGGTGCATCCAGCGGTGCGCCCGGCCGGCATAGGCCCGGTCCTGCAGCACGCCCGCCAGGTCGCGGAGCGCGTCGGCCAGGGCGGCGCGGTAGCCCCTGAGCGTCGGCTCGTCGAGCGACGCGGGGTCGGCGAGGAACGCCTCCCACTCGGCGCGGGCGCGCGCGATCACCGCGGTGAACTCGGCGTCGAACAGCCCCTCGACCTCGGGCCGGAAGGAAAGCGCATCCATCACCTTCGCGCCCTCGGGGTCGGCAGCGTAGTAGAGCGTGTTCCAGTGGCCGAACGGGTCGAGGCCGATGTCGAGCAGGAAGTCGGCGAGCGGGCCGGGCTCGCGCGCCTGCCGCGAGACCGGAACCGCGACGAGATGGCCGCAGCGAACCTGCACGAGCTGGGCGTTGACGCGGTTGAGCTCGGTCACCGCCTTGCCGCGCAGCGCCGTCAGGTCCATCCGGCCCTCGGCGAGGATCCGCGCGAACACCGGATGCGCCGCCGCGCCCTGCCCCTGCCCCGACGGATGAGCCATGATGCCGCCCGCTGCCCGATCCGAACCTCCGCGGGCGCGGAGCCTATTCGGCAACACCGCGGCTGCCAAGCGGCTGCAGGGCTGGCACGGTCGCGGGGCGGGGCGTAGGCTGCGGTGCTGCAAGGGAGGGCCCGGGCCGATGCCGCTGAACTACGACTTCACCATCGCGCCGGGGCCTGGCGGGGAGAGCCGCGCCCTGTTCCGCGACCCCGCCACGGTCGCCGCGCTGCGCGCCGCGCCGCCGGCGGTGCGTGCCTTCCTCGCCGAATCGGGCTTCGGCCAGGAGGCGGCCGGGCAGGGCGCGCCCCCCGGCAGCTACTGGGCGAGCGAGGAGGGCGCGCGGCTCGAGATCATGGAGCGGATGTCCGAGGCGCTGGAGCGCCACCGCCTGCCGAAGCCGGGCGAGGTGCCGGAGGGGGGCTTCAACCTCTCGCACCTGTTCGGCGCGATCATGGCGGCCCGGCCGGTCCCCGATCCGACCGCCGCGCCCCCGACGGCCGCCGCGCCCCCGCCCACCGCTGCCGCCGCGCCCGCGGCCCGTCCTGCACCCCCGCACGCCGCTGCCGCGGCGCCCGGCGCGGCGCCGCGGCCTGCCCGGCCTGTCGCCGACGATCCCGGTCTGGCCGGCCTGCGGGCCGGGCCGACCCGGCCGGACGCGCCCGCCGAGGCCGCTGCGGGGGCCGGGGGTATGGCCCCCGTCGCGGTGCCCCGCGCGGCGGGGCCAGGCTCCGCGACCGGAGACGCGCCCGATCCCGGCGCTGCCGGCCGGCGATCCTCGGCCGCCGCGGCGGCCGAGGCCGTCGGGGAGGCCGTCGGAGAGGTTGCCGGGGCGGGGCCCGGCGACCCGCGACCGGGCCTCGGGCGCCTGCGGGGCGTGCTCATGCTGCTCGTCGGGATCGCCCTGCTTGGCTACGCGTTGCTCAGCCTCCTCTAGGTGGGCGGGCCGACGGCGGCCGCGCGGGCGGGGTCGGAGGTGAGGGCTGGCGCGCGGCTGCCCCGGCGTCGGCCGACGGGCCCGCGTCTGGGGTCAGAGGGCCTTCGCCAGCCGCTCGATCCTCCCGCCGAGCGGGTCGGCGCGCCCGACGCCGGTGGGGCGGAAGCCCTCGCGCTCCCAGAAGGTGCGGCCGCGCGGGTTCCGCTCCAGCACGGCGAGGAACAGCGTGCGCGCCCCGGCCGCGCGGGCCCGCCGCCCGACCTCGGCGAGGAAGGTCCGGCCATGCCCGGCGCCCTGCGCCCAGGGGCCGAGCACCATGAGCCCGAGGTAGGCGTCGCCCGGCTCGGGATAGCCGAAGGAGAGCTCCGCCACGCCCGACAGCCGTCCGCCGAGGAACAGCCCCAGCCGCTGCGACAGCGCCGGGTCGCAGCCGGGCGGCGCATCCTCGAAGAAGGCGCGCGCCCTTGCCTGCGCGTCGCATTCCCCCTCGGCCAGAAGCCAGTAGTCGGGCGCCGCGCGCCAGAAGTCCGCGACCCGCGCAAGGTCGGCCGCCGCCTCGAGCGGACGGATCGCGGGGCTCACGAGGGGCGCGCGATGGCGACGACCTCGAGCAGCTCGGTGCCCGAGGGCCTGCGCCATTCGACCGTGTCGCCCACCCGCGCGCCGAGGAGCGCGCGGGCCAGCGGCGCATGCGGCGCGATCCGCCCCGCGGCGGCATCGGCCTCGTCCTCGCCGGTGATCTCGTAGCTGCGTGTCGCGCCGTCGTCTGCCTCCACCGTGACGACGAGGCCGAAGGCGACCTCGGAGAGATCGTGGAGCGCGGGATCGACGGGAATCGCCGAGGCAATGCGCGCCTCGAGATAGCGGATGTCGCGCTCGGCGGCCCGCTCGGGCAGGGTGTCGAGCCGGTCGGGGCGCGCGCGCAGGCGCTGGAGTTCGGCACGCGCCGCCTCGAGCCGGGCCTTCAGCGCGGCGAGCCCGCGCGGCGTGACGAGGTTGGGATGCGGGCTCAGCGGCAGGTCGGGCAAGGGCTCGGTATCGGGTCGGTCCTCGCGGACGAAGGCGCGGCTCATCGGACGATCGGCTCCAGCGGGTCGTAGAGGAGCCCGCCGCCCCAGGCGGCGGCGGGCAGGCTGTCGGGCTTGAAGCGCAGGCGGGCAAGCTCGTCGCGGGAGAAGAAGCGCCGCTCGGAGACGATGCCCGCGGGGTCGGTCCAGCGCTCGGGCAGGCGGCCGAGCGGGCGGCAGCGGAAGTAGAGGTCCACCTGGTGGAAGCCGCTCGCCGGGTCGTGGAACTCGTTGACGAGTGCCGGCGCACCGACCGCCACGGCCAGGCCGGTCTCCTCCATCACCTCGCGGGCGAGGTTCTCGGGCAGCGAACGGCCCGGCTCCACCCCGCCGCCGGGCGCGCACCAGAGGTCGCTCATCCCGCCGGGGTAGGCGTTGACCAGAAGCAGCCGGTCCTCCGACAGGATCAGGGCGCGCACCGCCAGCCTCGGGGACGTGAACCGCATGGGGTGAAGGAAATGACGCAGGGGCGCGATTGTCCAGAGGCGGGCGAGCTTCCTATCTTTGCCGCATGCGGTGGCTTGCCCTCGTCCTCGCCCTCATCCCCGCGGCCGCGCGCGCCGACTGCGTGGTGCTGCTCCATGGCCTGGCACGGACCCAGGCCTCGTTCCTGCTGATGGAGGAGGCGCTGTCGGCGCAGGGCTACCACGTGGTCAACCGCGGCTATCCCTCCACCTCGGCGCCGCTCGAGCAGCTCGTGGCCGACGTGACGCCCTCGGTCGCCGCCTGCGGCGCCGACCGGGTGCACTTCGTGACGCATTCGATGGGCGGGATCCTGGCGCGCGCCTGGCTCGAGGAGAACCGCCCGCCCAGGATGGGGCGCGTGGTCATGCTTGCGCCGCCCAACCACGGCAGCGAGCTGGTTGACGAATTCGGCGACCTCGGCGTGTTCCGGTGGCTGAACGGCCCCGCCGGGCTCGAGCTCGGCACCGGGCCCGACAGCGCGCCGAACCGGCTGGGCTTCCCGCGCTTCGAACTCGGGGTGATCGCCGGGGATCGGTCGCTGAACCCGATCTACTCGACGGTGATCGAGGGGCCCGACGACGGCAAGGTCTCGGTCGAAAGCACCAAGATCGTCGGCATGGACGACCACATCGTGCTGCCCGTGACCCATACCTTCATGATGAACAACCCGCTCGTCATCGCCGAGGTGATCGAGTTCCTCGAGCACGGCCGTTTCGACCACGAGCTGACGTTCGCCGAGGCCGTGCGCAGGCTCGCCCGGCCGCAGGCGCGGCCCTGACGCGGCCGCTCAGCGGCGCGGCATGGCGCGGTTGACGTGACCCATCTTGCGCCCCGCGCGCGCCTCGGCCTTGCCGTAGAGGTGGATCGAGGCGCCAGGCTCGCGCGCGATCGCGGGCAGCCGGGCGATGTCGTCGCCGATCAGGTTCTCCATCGTGACGTCGGCGTAGCGGCTGCCGTCGCCGAGCGGCCAGCCCGCGATGGCGCGGATGTGCTGCTCGAACTGGTCGATGGCGCAGCCGTTCTGCGTCCAGTGCCCCGAGTTGTGCACCCGGGGCGCGAACTCGTTCACCACGAGGCCGTGGCGCGTGACGAAGAGCTCCACCCCGATGACGCCGACGTAGTCGAGCGCGTTGAGGATCCTGCCGGCCATCAGCACGGCGGCGGTGCGGTGTTCGGGCGGCAGCTCGGCGGGCACGCGCGTCGTGCGCAGGATGCCCCCCTCGTGGAGGTTCTCGCCAGGATCGTAGGCCGCGACCTCGCCCGAAAGCCCGCGCGCGGCGATCACCGAGATCTCGCGCGAGAACTCCACGAAGCCCTCGAGGATCGCCGGCGCTCCGGCCATCGCCGTGAAGGCGGGCTCGGTGTCGCGCGGGCCCGCGATGCGGGCCTGGCCCTTGCCGTCGTAGCCCAGCCGGCGCGTCTTGAGGATGGCGGGCATCCCGATCTCGGCCAGCGCGGCGGCCAGCTCGCCTGCCGTCGCCACCGGCGCGAAGGGCGCGGTGGGCAGGCCGAGGCCCGAGAGGAACTCCTTTTCCGACAGCCGGTCCTGGCTCACCGCCAGGGCGCGGCGGTTCGGGCGGATCGGCACCCGCGCCTCGATCGCGTCGAGCGCCTCGGCGGGCACGTTCTCGAACTCGTAGGTCACCACGTCGACCGAGGCGGCGAAGCGGGCAAGCGCCGCGGCATCCTCGTAGGGGGCAGTCGTCGTCCGGGCGGCGACGTGCGAGGCCGGGCAGTCGGGCGCGGGTTCGTAGACATGGCTGCGGTAGCCCAGGCGCGCGGCGGCGACCGCGAGCATCCGGCCGAGCTGCCCGCCGCCGAGGATGCCGATCGTCGCGCCCTGCGGCAGCGGCTCAGTCATCGGCGGGTTCCTCGGGAATCGAGGCCGAGAGCGCCTCGCGCCACGCCTCGAGCCGGAGCGCGAGCGCGGGATCGGAGAGCGCCAGGATCGCCGCGGCGAGAAGCCCGGCATTGGCCGCGCCGGCGGCGCCGATCGCCATCGTGGCCACGGGGAAGCCCTTCGGCATCTGCACGATGGAATAGAGGCTGTCGAGCCCGCCGAGCGCCCTGGTCTCGACCGGCACGCCGATCACCGGAAGCCGCGTCTTCGAGGCCATCATGCCAGGCAGGTGCGCCGCCCCGCCGGCGCCCGCGACGATCACCTTCAGCCCACGTTCGGCCGCCGAGCGGCCGTAGGCCCAGAGCCGGTCGGGGGTGCGGTGCGCCGAGACGATCCGCGCCTCGTAGGAGATGCCGAGCTCGTCGAGGACGGCGGCGGCCTCCTTCATGGTGGCCCAGTCGGACTGGCTGCCCATGACGATGCCGACGCTGACGCCCATGCGCGAACCCCCTGCAAGAGGCGCGCACTATAGCCGCCGGCCCGGCCTACGCAATGATGTCGGGCGTGAGCCTGTCCTCGATCAGGGCGATGCGGTCCTTCAGCATCAGCTTCTGCTTCTTGAGTCGCCTGAGCGCCAGCTGGTCCCCCCGGCCGGTCTCCTCGAGCGCGTGGATCGCCTGGTCGAGGTCCCGGTGCTCGCGCCGGAGCACCTCGAGCTGAACCCGCAGGACCTCGTCGAACTCCATCTCGGTCGGTGCGTTCATGATCGCCCTGAATCATCTCCCTGCCTGCCGCATCCTACCGCATTTGGGGGCGCGGCGGGCGCATTTCCACTCGCCCGCCGGCCGCGCGCCGGTCTTGCAGCAGGCCGGCCTGCGCCCCATATCTGGGATGCGGTCGCCGATGCGGGGCCGCGTCATGCAACGTCGCTTCTGCAAGGGCTTGCCAGAGATGACCAAACCGACGTTCGGTTCGCACCCATTCCTGCTTGGGTTCGAGCAGCTGGAGCGCCTGGTCGAGCGGACCGCCAAGGCCTCGGCTGACGGCTATCCGCCGTTCAACATCGAACAGACCAGCGAGCGGGGCTACCGGATCACCCTCGCGGTGGCCGGATTCCGCGAGGCCGACCTCTCGATCACGGTCGAGGATCGCCAGCTGGTGATCCGCGGCAGGAACGCAGCCGAGGAGGGCGAGCGGGTGTTCCTGCACCGCGGGATCGCCGCGCGGGCCTTCCAGAAGAGCTTCGTCCTCGCCGAGGGTGTCGAGGTGAAGGGCGCCGTGATGGAGAACGGGCTGCTGCACGTCGATCTCGAGCGGGCCGAACCGCAGAACGTGGTGCAGACGATCGAGATCAGGAAGCGGTAACGGAGGCAGGACCATGAACACGAAGTTCGATTTCGGACCCGAGAGCGGAGAGCGGATCGTCTATGTCCGCCCGATCGCGGTCGCCGACCTGCCGGAGGAGATCCGGCGTCAGGCCGCGGGGCTCGAGACGCTCTATGCGGTCCATGCCGAGGACGGTGAGCGGCTTGCGCTGGTGCGCGATCGGGCGCTCGCCTTCGTGATCGCCCGGCAGAACGACCTGGCCCCGGTCAACGCCCATTGAGGCGCGCCTGGCCGATCGACTGGGTCGATGCCTTCACCGACCGCCCGTTCGGCGGCAACGGCTGCGCCGTCGTCCATGACGGCGGCGCGCTCGACGACGAGACCTGCAAGGCGATCGTGCGCGAGACGGGGCTTGTCGAATGCACCTTCGTCGGCGCGTCGCGGACCGCCGACTGGAAGGTGCGCTACTTCCTCGCCCGGCAGGAGATCCCCTTCGCCGGCCACCCCACGCTGGCCACCGTCGCCTCGCTGGCCGAGCGCGGGATGGTCGCGGGCGGCCGGGTGACGCTGGAGACCGGGGCCGGCGCGGTGCCGGTGGAGATCGACGGCGACGGCCGCATCACGATGACCCAGCCGGCCCCCGTCTTCGGCGAGGAGGTGCCCGAGGGGATCGTCGCCGAGGTGGTGGGCCTCGCGCCCGGCGACATCGCGCATGTGCCGCAGATCGTCTCGACCGGGCTGCCGTTCTGCATCACCGTGCTGACGGGCCACGACGCGCTGCGTCGCGCGCGGCTCAGCCCCGGCGCGCTCGCCCGGTTCCGCGCGCAGTTCGAGGGCGGCACGGCGATGGAACCCTTCCTCGTCACGCTCGCCGGCGCCACCCCGCGCGGGCGCACCTTCGCGCGGCTCCTGCTCGATCCGCCCTCGCCGCCCGAGGATCCCTTCACCGGATCGGCGACCGGCGCGATGGCGGCCTACCTCTGGGCGCGGGGGCTGATCGAGGCACCCGCCTTCACCGCCGAGCAGGGGCACTGGATGGGCCGGCCCGGCGAGGCCGAGGTCGAGGTCCTCGGCCCGCGCGGCGCGATCCGCGGCGTGCGGGTGTCGGGGCGCGCCCATGTCCTGATCCGTGGCGAGATCCTGCTGTGAGGCAGCCCCCGACGCACCGGCCGTCTTGCGGTCCGCGCGCTCGGGCGTAGGCTCTGCCGCGTCAGGCGACCTCCGGAGGCAGGAATGGCAGCGACCCAGGACAGGTATTCGACCGCGCAGATCGTGCTCCACTGGCTGATCGTCGCGCTCTTCGCCTTCAACTACATCGTCTCCGACCCGATCGCGGAGGCCTTCGAGGCGTTCTGGGAGGAGGGAGCGGCCGCCGCCCGCGCGGCCGGGCCGGGGCTTGCGGCCCAGGCCCATGTGTGGGTCGGCATCGCGGTCATGGTGCTGATGGTGGTCCGGCTCGGCCTGCGCTCCACCCGCGGCGCGCCGCCGCCGGCCGGCACGGGCTGGCTCGCGCGCGCCGCGCATCTCGGCCACCTCGCGCTCTACGGGCTGCTCCTCGTGATCCCGATGGCCGGGATGGTCGCCTGGTTCCAGGGCGAGGAGACGGCGGCCGAGGTGCACGGCGTGCTCGTCAACCTCGCGCTCGCGGTGATCGCCGTGCACACGGCCGCAGCGCTCTACCACCACTTCGTCCTGAAGGACGGGCTGCTCGGCCGGATGCGGCCCTGAGCCGGCCGCCGGGTCGGCTCAGGCGGCGATCAGGCCCATCGATTCGAGCTTCAGCAGCACCTGCTGGGCGCAGTAGTCGACATCGACGCTTTCGGTATCGACGCGCAGCTCGGGGTTCTCCGGCACCTCGTAGGGGTCGGAGATCCCCGTGAACTCCTTGATCTTGCCCTCGCGCGCCAGCTTGTAGAGCCCCTTGCGGTCGCGGCGTTCGCATTCCTCGAGCGAGGTTGCGACATGCACCTCGACGAAGGCGCCGAACTGCTCGATCATCTCGCGCACCGCCCGCCGGGTGGCGGCGTAGGGCGCGATCGGCGCGCAGATCGCGATGCCGCCGTTCTTGGTGATCTCCGAGGCGACATAGCCGATGCGGCGGATGTTGATGTCGCGGTGCTCCTTCGAGAAGCCGAGCTCCGAGGACAGGTGCTTGCGCACCACGTCGCCGTCCAGCAGCGTGACGGGCCGCCCGCCCATCTCCATCAGCTTGACCATCAGCGCGTTGGCGATGGTGGACTTGCCCGAGCCCGACAGACCCGTGAAGAACACCGTGAAGCCCTGCTTGGACCGCGGCGGCGAGGTGCGGCGCAGCTCGGCCACGACCTCGGGGAAGCTGAACCAGTCGGGGATCTCGAGCCCCTCGCGCAGGCGGCGGCGGAGCTCGGTGCCCGAGATGTCGAGGATGGTCGCACCCTCTTCCACCTCGTCGCGCGGCTCGTACTGCGCGCGCTCCTGCACGTAGACCATCTGCTTGAAGTCCACCATCTCGATGCCGATCTCGGCCTGGTGCTTCGCGAAGAGCTCCTGCGCGGCATAGGGATCGTAGAAATCGACACCCTGGGAGTTCTTGCCCGGCCCCGCATGGTCGCGCCCCACGATCATGTGGGTGCAGCCGTGGTTGCGGCGGATGATCCCGTGCCAGACCGCCTCGCGCGGGCCCGCCATGCGCATGGCGAGGTTGAGAAGGCTCAGGTGCGTGGTGGCGGCGGGATACTTGTCGAGCACCGCCTCGTAGCAGCGCACGCGGGTGAAATGGTCGACGTCGCCCGGCTTGGTCATGCCCACGACCGGGTGGATCAGCAGGTTCGCCTGTGCCTCCTTGGCGGCGCGGAAGGTCAGTTCCTGATGCGCCCGGTGCAGCGGGTTGCGCGTCTGGAAGGCCACGATGCGCCGCCAGCCGAGCTTGCGGAAGAAGGCGCGCAGCTCGTTCGGCGTGTCGCGTCGGGCGCGGAAGTCGTAATGCACCGGCGGCTGGATGCCGGTGATCGGCCCGCCGAGATAGACCGGCCCGGCGACGTGGTGCAGGTAGTTCACCGCCGGATGCGCGAGGTCGTCGGCGCCGAACACCTTCTCGGCCTCGCGCCGCTTGTCGGGCACCCACTTGTCGGTGATGCTGAGGATGGCGAGGATGACCCCCTCCTGGTCGCGCAGCGCGATGTCCTGGCCGGGCTCCACCGTGTCGGCGAACTTCTGGCTCACGTCGAGCGTGATGGGAATCGGCCAGAGCGTGCCGTCGGCGGTGCGCATCTCCTCCACCACCCGGTCGTAGTCGGCCTGGGTCTGGAAGCCCTTGAGCGGGTAGAAGCCACCGTTCATCAGCAGCTCGAGGTCGCAGATCTGGCGGGGCGTCAGATCCCACGAGGGCAGGTCGGCCGCCTCGGCCTTCAGCTTCTGGGCGCTCTCGTAGGAGACGAAGAGTTCCGGGATCGGGGCGAGGTTCGGCAGGGTCATCTGGGTCTCGGGGGTTGAGGGGCAGAGCGCGCGCGGCCGCATTAGCCGCAGAAGCGCGCGAAGTTCAAGCGCAAGGCCGCCTTGCGCGGTCGGAATGACCGGCGCGTGGCGGCGGATCGACAGGCCTCAGGCGGTGATCGTCCCGCGGTTGGCGTCGCGGATCGCGGCGGCCGCATCGTCGTAGAGGAAGGGCAGGAAGGCATAGCGCCGCCCCCGCGTGACCCGCGAGACCGCGTGCAGCAGCGAGCAGGAGAACACCACCGCCCCGCCCGTCGGCGCCTTGAAGCCGCGCGGACCGTATTCGGGAAAGCTGACCTCGCCGCCCTCGAAATCGTCGTTGAGGTTGATCGACACGGCGAAGCGCCGGTGCGCCGTGCCGGGGGTGGTGTTGTCGCGGTGGGGGGCGAAGTGGCCGCCCTCGCCGGCATCGTAGCAGCCGACGAGATAGCGCTCCATCCGCGTCGCCCTGAACTGGTGGACCTTGGCGATCTCGGGCACGACGCGGCGCCGGATGCGGTCGTTGATCGCCTGGACCAGCGCCGGGTCGCTGACCGTCACGTCGCGGCGGCTCTTGTGCCTTGTGTCGTGCACGCCGACCGTCCGGCCCCCCTCCTCGCGCATGAAGCCCGAGACCTCGCCGCCCTGCGCCTCGTAGGCGGCGATCAGCCGGGCGCAGAGCTCGGGCTCGAACACGCGCGGCAGGAACAGCACCGGCGCCTGAAGCTCGATGCCCGCGAAACGTTCGGGCGGCGGCAGGCGGGCAAGGCGGTCGAGCGCCGCCCCCGCCGCCTCGGGGTCCGCCGTCAGCGGTGCGACCTCGATCACCCGCATCGTCGGGTCGATCACCACGAGCCGGGGCAGGAACGCCCCCTCGCCCTCCCGGGGTGCTGCGCCGTAGAGCCGGGCCACCTTCCGGTCGCCGTCCCAGAGGCAGCGGATGCCGGGCAGGCTGTTCCCCGGCCGCCCGGCGGCCTCGTCGTCGGGGTCGGCGCTCGCCACGAAGAGGCAGGCGAAGCGGTCGTCGAAGAGCTGGCGCCGCGCGGCGACGGCGGCGAGCGCCGCGCGGCCCTCGGGCGATTGCGCACCGGGCAGGAGCGCGAGCACGAGGTAGCGCCCCGCCGCCGTGTCGAAGGTGTAGCGCGGGTTCGAGGGGCTGCGCTGGACGAAGGTCGGGGCGGGGTCGCCGGCGGCGAGGGGCAGGTGGCTGGACATGCGGCGCATCGGGTCGGCAGGAGCGGAAGCGCACCGTCCCACCCTTGCCGGATCCTGTCAACGCGTGGTGACGCCCGCCCTTACTCGGCCGCGTCGGCCGTGGCCGCCTGCGCGCCGATCGCGCGCGGCGTCTCGCCCGCCTGCGCGGCAAGCCAGCGTTCGGCCTCGAGCGCGGCCATGCAGCCCATTCCCGCGCTCGTCACCGCCTGGCGGTAGACGTGGTCGGTGATGTCGCCGGCAGCGAAGACGCCGGGAATCGAGGTCTCGGTGGTGCCGGGCTTCACCACGACGTAGCCGCCGTGATGGGTCTCGAGCTGGTCCTTCACCAGCTCCGATGCCGGCGCATGGCCGATCGCCACGAAGAAGCCGGCGCAGGGCACCTCGCGCGTCTCGCCCGTCGCGACGTGCCGCAGCCGCACGCCGGTCACGCCCGCCCCGCCCGGCTCGCCCAGCACCTCCTCGACCGTGTGGTTCCAGATCACCTCGATCTTCGGGTTGCGGAACAGGCGGTCCTGCATGATCTTCTCGGCGCGCAGGCTGTCGCGCCGGTGCACCAGGGTGACCTTGGTGGCGAAGTTCGTCAGGAACAGCGCCTCCTCCACCGCCGTGTTGCCGCCGCCGACCACCACGATCTCCTTGCCGCGGTAGAAGAATCCGTCGCAGGTGGCGCAGGCCGAGACGCCGAAGCCCTTCAGCCGCTGCTCGCTCGGCAGGCCCAGCCACTTGGCCTGCGCGCCGGTGGCGAGGATCACCGCGTCGGCCGTGTAGGTCGTGCCGCTGTCGCCCGTGGCGACGAAGGGCCGCCGCGAGAGGTCGAGCCGCGTGATGTGGTCGCCGACGATCTCGGCGCCCATGGCGCGGGCATGGGCCTCCATCCGCGCCATCAGGTCGGGGCCGAGGACATGGATGTCGCCCGGCCAGTTCTCGACCTCGGTGGTGGTGGTCAGCTGGCCGCCCGGCTGGATCCCCTGGATCAGCAGCGGGTTCAGCATCGCGCGCGCGGCGTAGACGGCCGCGGTGTAGCCCGCCGGGCCGGAGCCGATGATCAGAACCCTCGCGTGCCGCGTCTCGCCCATCGCGTCCTCCGTCGCTGTCGCCCGCCGCAGCCGGCGCGTCCGATATAGACCCTGCGGCCCGGGGGCGAAAGGCCTGCAAGGCAGGGTTGCAGGCACGGAATGTTGCGCACCCGTGCAACATAATTGCGCATGATCCTCATACCACGTAAGGTTCGCAAAGAAGTGGGGGAGTGCCGGAATGCCGGGATCGAAACTCGACGACATCGACCGCAAGATCCTGGCGGAGCTTCAGGCCGACGGCCGGATGACGAATGTCGAGCTCGCCCGCCGCGTCGGCATCTCCGCCCCGCCCTGCCTGCGCCGGGTGCGCACGCTCGAGGAGGCCGGCTACATCCGCGGCTATCACGCCAGGGTCGATCCGCGCGAGCTGGGCTTCGAGGTGCAGGTCTTCGCCATGGTCGGGCTCGACAACCAGTCCGAGGCCGCGCTCTCGGCCTTCGAGGCGAGGTGCCGCGCCTGGCCGCTGGTGCGCGAGTGCCACATGCTCAACGGCGAGATCGACTTCATCCTGAAGTGCGTCGCGCCCGACCTCTCGACCTTCCAGACCTTCCTCACCGAGGAACTGCTGCGTGCCGAACACGTGGCGAGCGTCAAGACCTCGCTGGTGATCCGCTGCGCCAAGGACGAGCCCGGCGTGCCCTTCGAGGTGCTCGAGGAACGGCTGCGGCGCCGGGCCTGAGGCGCGGACCCCGGCGCCGGGTCTCGCGCGGCGTCAGAGCCGCCGGGGGCGGCGGCGTTCGAACGGCGTGCCGGCGGCCTCGAGGCTCGCCTCGATGATCCAGCGCATCCAGCGGCGGTTGGGCGTCATGGCAGCCTCTCCCCCTCGTCGCGCGGCCGCGGTGCTCCCGGCCGCCATGGGCGACACCCTTCCGGCCGATTGTGGCGCGAACATGGCATTCGCGCGTTGGTGGCGAGGCAGCCGGCGCGATCCTGCCGGCGCGCCCCCGCCGCCGGGCGCGCCCGGCCGGCGTCAGAGCCGGATCGCCGAGAGCAGGCGGCCGTAGTCGGCCTCGGCCTCGTGCACGCTGCGGCGGTAGGAGTAGAACCGCACCGGGTCGGAATAGGTGCAGTGCCGTGTCCATTCGGCATGGCCGACGCCGGCCGCGCGCAGGCGGTGCAGCCCGTAGCCCGGCAGGTCGAACTGCATCCGGTCGCCCTTGCCGCCGGCGAAGAAGCGCACCGACTGCGGGTCCTCGGCGACGAAGGCCTCGAAGAACTCCGGCCCGACCTCGTAGGCGCGCTGGCTGATCGTCGGGCCGATGACGGCCGCGATCCGGTCGCGCCGCGCGCCGAGCCGCTCCATCGCCTCGACGGTGGCCTCGAGCACGCCGGCAAGCGCGCCCTTCCAGCCGGCATGGGCCGCGCCCACGACGCCGGCCGCCGCATCGGCGAACAGCACCGGCTGGCAGTCGGCCGTGAGCACGCCGAGCGCCACCCCCGGCGTGGCGGTGACCAGGGCGTCGGCCCGCGGCAGCGACCCGTCGTCGCCGGCCGCGAGCGGGCCCGTCACCGTGACAACGCTGGCCGAATGCACCTGGTGGATGGTGACGAGGTGCGCCGCATCGACCCCCAGCGCCTCGGCCGCCCGGCTGCGGTTGATCGTGACGCATTCGGCCATGTCGGACGAGCCGGGGCCGCAGTTGAGGCCTGCGAAGATCCCCGAGGACGCGCCGCCGAGACGGGTGAAGAAGCCGTGGGCGAAGGGCTTCAGCCGGTCGGAGGTGAGGATCTCGAGGGTCATGCGAACCCGGGAGGGGCGGGGGCATCCGCCGGATGGATGGCAAGCGACTGGAAGACCCTCCCCATTTCTTCGGGGTGGGTCAAGCGGCGGTGCGCGGCGCGGTGCCGCGCCAGCGCCTCGCCCGTCAGGCCCGCGGCGAGCCGTTCGGCCCGGGCGTCGATGCCCAGCCGCCGCAGCAGCTCGCCCTGCGGCACGGGGCCCGCGGCGGCGGCGGGGGCGGCGGCGTGCGCCAGCACCTCGAAATCCACATGCGCGGTCAGGTCCGCCTCGCCGGGATGCGCCAGCGGGTCGTCGAAGGCATGGTCCCTGACCGCCTGGAGCGTGTCGCCGCGCGAGCGCCAGCCGCCGTAGTCCACGATCAGCGCCGCACCGCCGTGCGCCGCGATCCGCCGGCCGATCTCGGCGGCGATCGGGCCGGCCGAGGGGCAGACCTCGACGACCTCGCCCGGCCGGGTGTCGGCCAGCCGGTGGTCGAGCAGCGCCAGCGGCGCGGGCGCCGACAGGGCGAAGCCCAGCCGGCCGGCGGTGTCGAGCGCCACCTGCCGCTCGCGCCAGCCGGCGGGGTCGCGCTGGAACTGGCGGATGGGCAGGGCATCGAAGAACTCGTTGGCCAGCAGGAACAGGGGCCCCTCGGGCAGCGTGGCGAGGCCGTCGTGCCACACCGGCGCATGGCCCCGCAGGCGTTCGGCCTGCCGCGCGCGCAGCACCGGCGAGGCCTCGACGAGGTGCACCGACACCGCCGCCCCGAAGGCCGGCACGACCGCGGCCGCGCGCAGCACGTCGGCCATCAGCGTTCCGCGCCCCGGCCCCAGCTCGGCCAGCACGGCGGGTGCCGGCGCGCCCTGGTCGAGCCAGGCCTGGACGAGGCAGAGGCCGAGGCATTCGCCGAACATCTGGCTGATCTCGGGCGCGGTGATGAAGTCGCCGCGGGCGCCGAGCGGGTCGCGCGTGGCGTAGTAGCCGTGGACGGGGTGCAGCAGGCACTCCGCCATGAAGTCGGCCACACCGATCGGCCCGGTCGCGGCGATGCGGCGCGCGAGGAGCTCGCCGAGCGGCGTCATGCCGCCGCCCGGCCCCGCCGCAGCGCCCGCGCCGCGAGCCAGAGGCCGAGCGCGAGCATCGGCAGCGACAGGAGCTGGCCCATCGAGAGGCCGGCCGACCCGGTGAACCGCAGGACGTGCCCGGCCGGGTTGTCGGCCGTGATGAACTGCGCATCGGCGACGCGGAAGAACTCCACGAAGCCGCGCGCCAGCGCGTAGCCCGCCAGGAACACGCCGGTGGCAAGCCAGGACCGCCTGAGGCCGCCACGGAAGGCGAGGGCGAGCAGCACCGCGCCGAGTAGCAGCCCCTCGAGCCCCGCCTCGTAGAGCTGCGAGGGGTGGCGCGCGCAGGGCACCGGCCAGTCGGGCCCGCAGGCCTGCGCCGCCTCGCCGGGGAAGATGACCCCCCAGGGCAGGTCGGTCGGCCGCCCCCAGAGCTCGGCATTGATGAAGTTGGCGATCCGTCCGAGCAGGAGCCCGACCGGCGTGGCCACCGCCAGCGCGTCGGAGAGCTGCGCGAGCGGAACCCGGTGCCGCCGGGCGAAGAGCAGCGCCGCGACGGCGACGCCGAGAAGCCCGCCGTGGAACGACATGCCGCCGCGCCAGATGTAGAGCGCCTCGATCGGGTTCTGGAGGTAGTGGGCCGGCTGGTAGAACAGCACATGCCCGAGCCGCCCGCCGAGGATCACCCCGAGGATCACCGCGGTGAACAGCTCCTCGACCTGGGCGGGCGTCATCGGCGCGCTGCCGCCCGGCCAGAGCGCCGGGCGCCGCACCAGGGCGGTCACGATCCGCCAGCCGATGAGCAGGCCGGCGATGTAGGCCAGCGCATACCACCTGAGCGCGAATTCGAAGCCGCCGAGCGAGATCGAGATGAGCTCGGGCGAGATGTCGGGGAAGGGGATGGCCGCCAGCATGGCCGCGATCTCTCGCCCTCTGCCGGGGCGAAGTCAACCGTGCCGGCACGGGCTTGTGCCGCCCGGCCGTGCGGCCCATATCGGGATCAGCGACGACGGAGGCCCGCCATGCAGACCCGCAGCAAGATCCTCGACGATCTCTCGCAGCTGATGACCAACGCGATGGGCGTGGCGCAGGGCGCGAAGGAGGAGGCCGAGACGGCAATGAAGGGCTGGATCGACCGCTGGCTGGCCGAACGCAACCTCGTCACCCGCGAGGAGTTCGATGCCGTGCGGGCCATGGCGCAGAAGGCGCGCGAGGAGAACGCCGCGCTCAGGGCGCGGATCGAGGCGCTGGAGCGCGCGGCAGCGGGCGCCGCGGATGGCGCCGCTGCGGCGAAGCGGGCGCGGCCCGGCGCCGGGCGCAGGCCGAAGGCCGGCTGATCCGCCCGGCGGGGCGCGGCGCGGCCCTCGCTGCGCCCGTTTCGCAGGCAGCACCAATCCCGTCCGGTGGCGCACACCGTGGCGCCGGGCACGACGCCGGCGCCGCCGCGGCTTCGGACGCGCACTTTCCGCTTTACAGGAGTCCGGCCATGCCCCACCATATCTTGTGAGGGCGGTGCGCAGGCAACGCCCGCCCTTGTGAGCCATCCTGCTTCTTGTGGGCCTCAGCCCGCAGGAAGCTACATCGAAGAGGCCGGGGCACAATGGCGCTGTCTGAGCAGTATCTGCACACCGACGACATCCACCCGATCGACATCGTCGAGTCGCTCGCCGAACGCCACGACTGGGATTTCGACCGCGTCGCCGACGACCAGATCGCCATGGCCGTCGAGGCGCAGTGGCGGACCTACTCGATCACCCTCGCCTGGTCGGCCCAGGACGAGACGCTGCGGCTGATCTGCACCTTCGAGATGCAGCCGCCCGACGGCCGGCTGCCGGCGCTCTACGAGACACTGAACCGGGTGAACGACAGCTGCTGGGCCGGCGCCTTCACCTACTGGCACGAGCAGCGGCTGATGGTCTGGCGCTACGGCCTGGTGCTGGCCGGAGGCCAGGTCGCCACGCCCGAGCAGATCGACCGCCTGATCCGCACCGCCGTCGGCACCTCGGAGCGGTTCTACCCGGCGTTCCAGCTCGTCACCTGGGGCGAGCGCAGCCCCGAGGACGCGATGCAGGTCGCCATTGCGGAGGCCTACGGCCGCGCCTAACCTCGCGCCCCGGACGAAGGGGGCGCGGCATGGACATGGAGACGATCCGCCGCCGGGGGCTGGTGCTTCTGGGCTGCGGCAAGATGGGCTCGGCGATGCTGGCGGGGTGGCTCGCGGGCGGACTGCCCGCCGCCTCGGTCTGGGTGCGCGAACCCAGCCCCTCCGACTGGCTCAGGGCCCGCGCCGCCGAGGGCCTGCACCTCGAGGGCCTGCCCGAGGCGCCGGCGATCGTGCTGGTCGCGGTCAAGCCGCAGGTGATGGCCGAGGCGCTGCCCGCGCTCGCCCGCTTCGGCGGTGGGGCGACGCTGTTCCTCAGCGTGGCGGCCGGCACGCCGATCCGGCTCTACGAGGAGGTGCTGGGGGCGCAGACGCCGGTGATCCGCGCCATGCCCAACACGCCGGCCGCCATCGGCCGGGGGATCACCGCGATCTGCGGCAACGCCCGCGCGACCGAGGCGCACATGGCGCTGGCCGAGGCCCTGCTCGGCGCGGTGGGCCAGGTCGTCCGGCTTTCGGGCGAGCAGCAGATGGACGCGGTGACCGCCGTCTCGGGTTCGGGGCCGGCCTACGTCTTCCTGCTGATCGAGACGCTCGCGGCGGCGGGCGAGGCCGAGGGGCTGCCGGCCGATCTGGCCATGCGGCTGGCCAGGGCCACGGTCGCGGGGGCGGGGGCGCTGGCCGAGGCCTCGGCCGAGAGCCCCGCGCAGCTCCGGGTGAACGTGACCAGCCCCGGCGGCACCACCGCCGCGGCGCTGAAGGTGCTGATGGACGCGCAGCGCGGCTTTCCCGCACTGCTGCGCGAGGCGGTCCACGCCGCCGCGGAACGGGGCCGGGAACTGGGACGATGACGATCAGCTATGACGACTTCCTCAAGGTGGACATCCGCGTGGGCCGCATCGTGGCGGCCGAGCCCTTTCCCGAGGCGCGCAAGCCCGCCTACAGGCTGCGCGTCGATTTCGGCCCCGGCATCGGCGAGAAGCGCAGCTCGGCGCAGATCACCCGGCACTACCGGCCCGAGGACCTGGTGGGCCGCCAGGTCCTGGCAGTCGTCAACTTCCCGCCGCGCCAGATCGGCCCCGTGCGCTCCGAGGTGCTGGTGCTGGGCGTGCCGGACGCCGAGGGCGAGGTCGTCCTGATCGGGCCCGGCCACGAGGTGCCGCTGGGCGGCCGGCTGTTCTGATGCCCGAGGTGCTGATCACCCGTGTGCTGCCCGAGCCGGTGCTCGCGGCGGCGCGCGCGCGCTTCGACGTGACCGTGCGCGAGAGCACCGCGCCCATGACCGAGGACGAATGCGCAGCGGCGCTGTCGGGCTACGACGCGGTCCTGCCGACGCTGGGCGATGCCTTCCGCGCGCCCGTCTTCGCGCGGGTCCCGGCGCCGCGCGCGCGGCTGCTGGCGAACTTCGGGGTCGGCTACAACCACATCGACGTGGCGGCCGCCCGCGCGGCGGGCGTGGCGGTGACGAACACCCCCGGCGCGGTCACCGACGCCACCGCCGACATCGCGCTGACGCTGATCCTGATGGCCGCGCGGCGCGCGGGCGAGGGCGAGCGGCTCGTGCGCTCGGGCCGCTGGCAGGGCTGGCACCCGACGCAGATGCTCGGGCTCCACGTCACCGGCAAGACCCTCGGCGTCATCGGCTACGGCCGGATCGGGAGGGCGATCGCGCACCGCTGCCACCACGGCTTCGGCATGAGGGTGATCTTCCACAACCGCAGCCGCGTGCCCGACCCCGGCCTTCCGGCGGGGCAGGTGGACAGCCTCGAGGACGTGGCGCGGCAGGCCGACATCGTGGCCGTGGCCGTCCCCGGCGGGGCCGCGACGCATCACCTGATCGGCGCGGGCTTCTTCGCCGCGATGCGCCCGCACGGGATCTTCGTCAACATCTCGCGCGGCGACGTGGTGGACGAGGCGGCGCTGATCGCAGCGTTGCAGGCCCGCCGGATCGCCGCGGCGGGGCTCGACGTCTACGAGTTCGAGCCGCAGGTGCCGGCCGCGCTCGTCGCGCTGGAGAACGCCGTGCTGCTGCCGCATCTCGGCACCGCCGCGCTCGAGGTCCGCACCGCGATGGGGATGATGGCGCTCGAGAACCTGATCGCCCATTTCGAGGGACGGGCGCTGCCCAACCCGGTCGTCTGAGCGCGGGCTGGTCAGCGCGCCGGCGGGATCGCGCGGGCGATCAGGGCGGCGGCCAGGGCGACGAGGGCGAGGCCGCCGTACATCGCCGTCCAGCCGAGCGACTCGATCACCCGCCCGAGCAGCGGCGGCGCCGAGAGGTAGCCCAGGTAGGCAAGCCCCGTGGCCAGCGCCAGCGCCCGGCCCCGGCTCGCCTCGCCGTGGCGCCGGGCGACCGAGCGGAACACCGCCGGCTCGACCGGGCCGATGCCGAATCCGGCCAGGAAATAGCCGAGAAGCGCCGCCTCGGGCGAGCCGCCGGCCGCGAGAAGCAGGAAGGCGGGCAGCGCCACGAGCGCGAACAGCGCCAGGATCGACATGTCGCGCAGCCGCCGCTCCAGCCGGTGCGCGATGAGCCGCCCGGTCGTCAGCCCCAGCGTGATCGCGGCCGAGGCGAAACCCGCCATCGCCGCGCCCGCGCCGAGCTCGCGCTCGACGTAGATCGCCGCCCAGACATGGCCGCCGCCTTCCATCGTCGCCCCCATCGCCGCCAGCGCGCCGAGCGCCAGCAGCACGCCCCCCAGCCGGACGCGGCCTCCGGCCCGTGCCCCCTCGCCGGGCCGCTGGTGCCGCCCCGCGCGCCACTCGAGCAGGGCCGAGGCGAGGACGGCCGCGGCGATCGGGGGGAAGATCATCGCCGGCGTCGCCCCCGCCTCGCGCAGCAGGCCGACGACGGCCGAGGTCACCAGCATCGAGAAGGGGAAGAGCGCGTGCACCCGGTTGAAGAGCCGGGTCGAGAGGTCCTGCTCGATCCGGGCGACCCGCATGTTGAGCGCGATGTCGAGCGCCCCGGAGGCGCCCCCCGCCACGAAGAGCGCAAGGCCCAGCGTCGCCGGGCCCTGCGCCAGGGCGAGGATCAGCATGCCGGCGGCGAAGGCCGCGAGCGCGAGCGGAATCGCCAGCGCCTGCACGCGGTGAAGCACCCGGCCGAGCGCCTGCATGGCAAGGATGCCGCCGATCGTCTGCGCGGTAAGCAGCAGCCCGAAGCCCGCCTCGGTCATCCCCGAAATCGCCTGGAACGCCGGCGCGCTCGCCACGGCCGCGCCCCAGTAGAGGCCGGCCGCGGCGTAGGCGGTGAAGATCGAGGCGAGCTGGAGGCGCGGGCTGGCCGTCAAGCGCGGTCGCCGGTGGCTTCGCGCCAGTGCCGCCGGCAGAGGCTCTCGTAGCTCTCGTTGCCGCCGATCTGCACCTGGGCGCCGTCGGTCTCGACCCGCCCCGCGGCATCCTTGCGCACCACCATCGTCGCCTTCCGGCCGCAGTGGCAGATCGTGCGCACCTCGCGCATCTCGTCGGCCAGGGCGAGCAGCGCGGCCGAGCCGGGGAAGAGCCGGCCGCGGAAGTCGGTCCTGAGGCCGTAGCACATCACCGGCACGTCCAGATCGTCCACCACCCGGGCGAGCTGCCAGACCTGCGCCTCGGTCAGGAACTGCGCCTCGTCCACCAGGGTGCAGGCCAGCGGGCCCTGCGCGCGGCGCGCGGCGATCCGCGCGAAGAGGTCGGTCCCGGTCT
The DNA here is from genome assembly GCA_026419405.1 of Paracoccaceae bacterium. Lineage (GTDB taxonomy): Bacteria > Pseudomonadota > Alphaproteobacteria > Rhodobacterales > Rhodobacteraceae > JANZZL01. Next base: position 20,613 of record JANZZL010000028.1, read on the forward strand.
CGAAGGTATCGGCCTCGGCGGCGATGCCGATGCGGCTCGCGATGCGGCCCTCGCCCGCCCGGTCGTCGAGCCGGGCGGTCAGCAGGTAGGTGGCCATGCCGCGTTCGATGTAGTTGTAGGAGGCCTGGAGCAGCAGGGTGGACTTGCCCGCGTTCATCGTCGAGTAGTGGAAGTGCAGCTTGGCCATGGCGCCGACTGTTAGCCGACGCCATCCGCCGCGTCCATCGCGGGCGTGCCGGGCGCGGTTCCCCGGCGGGAGGGCCGGAACGGGAGGGGGCAAGGGATGCGGAGCGAACACCGGTGACGGCGACGGGGGACGGGGGCCCGGAGGCCCCGCTCGCGGGCTGGCGGCCGCCGCCCCCGCCGCCGCGCGCGGCGCTCGAGGGCCGCTGGGTGCGGCTCGAGCCGCTCCTGCCCGCGCATGCGCCCGCGCTGCATGCGGCCTTCGCCGGCGACGACGCGGCCTGGACCTTCCTGCCCTACGGCCCCTTCGCCTCGGCCGGGGATTACGCCGCCTGGATCGAAGGCGCCGCCGCGGGCGCGGATCCGCTCTTCTTCGCGCTGTGCGACCGCACCACCGGGCGGCCGGGCGGGGTCGCCGCCTTCCTCAGGATCCAGCCCGCGGCCGGCTCGATCGAGCTCGGGCACATCGTGCTCTCGGCCGCGCTGCGCCGGGGCCGCGCCGCGACCGAGGCCTGGTATCTGATGATGGACTGGGCCTTCGGCGCCGGCTACCGGCGCTTCGAGTGGAAGTGCGATGCCCGCAACCTCGGCTCGCGCCGCGCGGCCGAGCGGCTGGGGCTTTCCTACGAGGGGGTGTTCCGGCAGGCCGCCGTGGTCAAGGGGCGCAACCGCGACACCGCCTGGTTCGCGGCGATCGACTCCGAATGGCCCGCGCTGCGGGCGGCCTTCGGCCGGTGGCTCGACCCGGCGAACTTCGATGCCGAGGGGCGGCAGCGCGTGCCGCTCTCGGCGCTGACCGCGCCGCTTCTCGCGGCGCGCGATCCGGCGCTCGGCGGCGGGCCGGCCTGAGGCCGGGGCGCCGGGCCCCCGCAGGCTCGGGCTCAGGCCCGGGCGAAGGCGCGGCCGGCCGAGCCGTGGAGCCGCGCCTCGACCAGGCCGGCCACACGGGCGAGCAGCGCGCCGGTCGGGGCTCCGCCGGCCATGCCCGAGCGGAGCGCGCCGGCCGCCTCGGCCAGCGGCGGGTCATCGGCGCTGCGCGCCACGCCGTCGAGGAACTGCGCGGCATAGGCGAGGGTGCTCGGGCCCGCGGAGTCGCTCAGGAGCTCGCTGACGCCGGCAAGGTCGTCGCGGTAGGCGAGCACGTCGGGAGCGACCCTGTCGCCGGGCGCGACGGCCTGCGGAACCGAACTGTCGAGCCGCAGCGCCGAAAGCACGGCCGACTGGAAGGCGGCGAGCCCGGTGCAGGGCTTGGCGAGGAAGCCGTCGGCGCCGGCCGCGCGGGCGGCGGGTTCCAGCGACTCGTCCCCCGAGATGGCGAGGATCGCGGGCAGGCGCGGCTGCGCGGCATGGAGCCGTTCGATCAGCGCGAGCCCGGAGCCGTCGGGCAGGCCGAGGTCGATGATCGCGACGGTCGGCCGGTAGGTCGCCAGATGCCGTTCGGCGGTGCGCAGGCAGTCGGCCCGCCGGATCCGGGCGCCGGACCGCAGACAGAGCAGACGCACCGCCTCGCTGGCGAAGCGGCTGTCCTCGACGAGCAGGACGGTGATGCCGCAGAGCGGCCGGTCGGCCGCCGCGGCCGGCAGGGCGAAGGGCGGCGTGATCGGATCGGGCATGGCGGGTCTCCGTGGCAGCGGATCTTGCCAGGAGTAGAGCGGGGCAGGGCTAACGCGGGGTAAACGCGCAGCGGCGGGGGACACGGCACCGAGACACGGCACGGGGCACGGCACGGGGCGCGGCACGGGGCGCGGCACGGGGGCGCGACGTGGGGGGCGCGGCAACCCGGCCCTTGCCCGACCTTCCCCGAACCCCCATAACCGGGGCAGACCGGAAGGGAGACCGCCATGATCGGCCGCCTGAACCACGTCGCCATCGCGGTGCCCGACCTCGCCGCCGCGGCTGCGCAGTATGCCGGAACGCTCGGCGCGCGCGTCGGCCCGCCGCAGGACGAACCCGACCACGGCGTGACGGTGGTGTTCGTCGAGCTGCCCAACACCAAGATCGAGCTCCTGCACCCGCTGGGCGAGAACTCCCCCATCGCCGGATTCCTCGAGAAGAACCCGTCGGGCGGCATCCATCACCTCTGCTACGAGGTGGAGGACATCCTCGCCGCGCGCGACCGCCTGCGGGCCGAGGGAGCGCGCGTGCTGGGCTCGGGCGAGCCGAAGATCGGCGCCCACGGCAAGCCGGTGCTGTTCCTGCACCCGAAGGACTTCAACGGCTGTCTGATCGAGCTGGAGCAGGTCTGATGGCGATCACCTCGGCCATCGTGCTCTACGCCGTGATCTGGTTCCTCACGCTGTTCGTCGTCCTGCCGATGCGGCTGGTCACGCAGGGGGAGGCCGGCCATGTCGTGCCGGGCACGCCGGAAGGGGCGCCCGAGGGCGCGGTCATGGCCCGCAAGCTGCGGCTGACGACCATCGTCGCGACGCTGCTCTGGGCGGTTGTGACCGCCGTGATCCTCTCGGGCGTGATCTCGGTCCGCGACTTCGACGTCATGAACCGCCTTCCGCCCGAGAGCGGAGCGCGTGGAACAGGTGAGTGAAGGTCGCCACGCCCAGGACGGGGATGGCGAGATTGAGCAGCGGCACCGAGAGCGGCGCGGCCATCAGCGTTCCGGCGAGCCAGACGGTTCCCGCATGCCGCGCCCTGAGCTCCCGCGCGCCCCGCCGCCCGAGCCGCCGCATGGCGACGAGCGTGAAGTACTCGCGCCCGAGCAGGTAGCCGTTCACCGCCCAGAACACCACCGGCACGAAGGGCCCCGCGAAGGGGTAGAGGAACAGCGCCGCGATGTTCGCCGCCACCACGGCGCCGAACAGGTTCAGCGCATCGATCGCTGCGTCGAGGATCCCCACCGGGGTTGCCGGCGGCAGGTGGGGATAGTGGCGGTCCTCCACCGCATCGGCCACGTCCTCGAGGAACAGCCCGACGAAGGCCGAGGCCACCGGCATCATCAGGAAGACCGACAGCCCGATCATCAGGACGAGCGATCCCCACGACAGGAGCGTGTCGAGCCCGCCCACCGGCCCGAGGAACGGGATCGCGACCGTCTCGGGCACGAGCCACTGGATCGCGCCGAGGAACAGCGCGTAGATCGCCGCAAGCAGCAGGAAGCTCAGCCCGATCCCCAGGAGCATCACGCGGCGGAACCGGCGGTCGCCGAGCTGGCCGAGCGCCCTGAGGAAGGCGGTGAGGATCATGCCTCGAGCCAGGTGGTGATCGCCCCGATGTCGGGCCGCGGGCGCTCGGGCGGCGCCGAGGTCGCGGAGGCGATGTGGATGATTCCGGCGATCCGCTCGCCCGGCGCCAGGCCGAGGCCCTCGCGGAGGAACCCTTCGTCGTAGACGGCCCAGCCGGTGATCCAGCTCGCCCCCCAGCCGGCGGCGAGGGCCGCGTTGAGCAGCGACAGGCACACCGCCCCGGCCGACAGGACCTGTTCGATCTCCGGAATCTTTTCGGTCGGCCGCGGCACGATCACCACCGCGACCGCGAGGTGTCCGTCGCGCCAGGGCAGGGCGGCCTTCTCGATGCGCTCCGGGTCGAGGCCCTCGGCCGCGGCGCGCGCGGCGGCAAGCTCGCCCAGCCGCCTGAGCGCCGCCCGTTGCAGGACGACGAACCGCCAGGGCACGAGCATCCCGTGATCGGGCACCCGCGCGGCGGCGGTGAGCAGCCGCTCCAGCTCCTCGCGCCCGGGCACCGGGGCGGCGAGCGTCTTCGCCGGGTGGGACCGGCGGGAGAGCAGGAAGTCGAGCGCGGTGGGGTTCGGGTCGGGCATCATCGGTCTCCGTTCGCGCCTGTGTCGGGGATGCGGCCGCCGGGGTCAAGCCGGGGTGGCGGTCACAGGCCGTGCGCCGCCGCGATCCCGGCGATGATGCGGCTGGCGAAGGCATCGAACTCGGGCCCCGGCTGGCGGGCGGCCAGGACCGCGGCGAGGGGGTCGGGGGCGGCGATGGCGCTGCCCGAGAGCTCCTCGAGCACGGCATGCCCGCAGAACGGCACGTAGACCTCCGAATAGCCGCCCTCGTGCACCAGCACGAGCCGGCCGCCGCAGTGCTCGGCGGCCGCGGCCATGACCATCGCCGTCATCGCGCGGAAGGTCGCGGCCGTGGCCAGCATCCGCCCCAGCGGATCGACCGCCGCCGCATCGTAGCCGCAGGCGACGACGATCGCGTCGGGCCGGAACCGGGCGAGCGCGGGCAGCACGATCCGTTCCATCGCCTCCAGATAGGCGCGGTGGCCGCAGCCCGGCGGCAGCGGCACGTTCAGGTTGAAGCCCTCGCCCGGCCCCTCGCCGCGCGCCTCGACCCCGCCGGTGTCGAGCGGATAGTTGCGCTCCTGGTGGAGCGAGATCGTCAGCACGTCGGCGCGCCGGTAGAAGATCGCCTCGGTCCCGTTGCCGTGGTGCACGTCCCAGTCGAGCACGGCGATGCGGCCCGCAAGCCCCGCCACCAGCGCCGCCTCGACCGCGATCGCGATGTTGGCAAGCAGGCAGAAGCCGTTCGGGACATCGGGCAGGCAGTGATGCCCCGGCGGGCGCGACAGCGCATAGGCATTGGCGAGCCGCCCCGAGAGCACCGCGAGCAGCGCGGCCTTCGCCAGCCCCGCCGAGCGCGCGGCGATCTCGTAGCCGCCCCGGCCGAAGGGCGCGCGCAGGCCGAGCTCGCCCCCGCCCGCCTCGGACAGCGCGCGGAAGCGCGCGAGATAGGCCGCGGGGTGGATGCGCGCCAGATCCTCCTCCGTCGCCGGCTCCGCGCTGCGGGCGTCGAGCGCGCCGATCAGGCCGGTCGCCTCGATCAGGTTCTTCAGCCGCCGCTTGGTCTCGGGGCTCTCGGGCAGCCCGCCGCCGGGCTGCACCAGCCCGCCGACCGGCAGGGTGAAGGCATAGCCCGCCCCCTCGTGCCAGAAGCAGCGCTCGTCCCAGAAGAACCCCGTCGCCACGTCCCGCCCCCCGTGCCTGGCTCCGCCCGATCCCGCCGCCGCCCGCCCTCAGGTCTCGCGGCGAAGACGGTAGATCCCCTCGGGCAGGTTCATCGCCGCGGCGAGGTCGCGCAGCTGCGCCGGCGAGAAGGTGATCCGCTGCACCCGGTCGGTCTGCGGGTCGAGCTGCTCGAGCACCACGCAGTCCTCGAAGGCCTGCACGGTGATGTCTTCCTGGAGGTGGCCGTCGGCCTCGTCGACGAGGGTGATGACGGTGGCGTCGAAGTCGTGCTCGATGGTGAACATGGGCGCGAGCCTACGCGCGCCCGCCGCCGCTTGCAAAGGCATCGCGCCCGCACCCCGACTGGCGAAGAGTTGAGCGGCTGCAACCGGGCGCGCCCCTTTCCGCCGGACGTCCGCCTGCTATTGTCGGGACGCCCCGGAGGATCGACCCGATGACCCGCGTCCTGACGCTCTGCCTCGCCCTTGTCCTTGCCGCCTGTGTCGAGATCGTGCCCGAGCCCGCGCTGCCCCCGGCCTCGGCACCGCCGCCCGCGGACCACGGCGCGCTGCCCTCTCGGCTCGATCCCCGCACGGCGGCCGACAACTTCGCCGCGGTGGTCGCCAGCGTCGGGCCGGTGGCCGAGCGCGAGTGCCGGGCGCGCGCGCCGGAGCTCGACTGCGCCTTCCGCATCGTGGTGGACGACCGGCCCGGCCAGCCGCCCAACGCCTTCCAGACGGTCGACCGGCAGGGCCGACCGGTGATCGGCTTCACGTTGGCGCTGATCGCCGATGCGCGCAACCGCGACGAGCTTGCCTTCATCCTCGGCCACGAGGCGGGCCACCACATCGCCGGCCACCTGCCGCGCACCCAGCAGTCGGCGCTGGCCGGGGCGCTCATCCTCGGCACGCTGGCCAGCGTCGCCGGCGGCGGGGCTGCCGACGTGCAGGCGGCGCAGGACATCGGCGCCACGGTCGGCGCGCGGCGCTTCTCGAAGGAGTTCGAGCTCGAGGCCGACATGCTGGGCACGATCATCGCCTACCGCGCGGGCTACGACCCGGCGCGCGGCGCGGCCTTCTTCGACCGCATTCCCGACCCCGGCAACCGCTTCCTCGGCACCCATCCGCCGAACGCCGAACGCCGGGCGGTGGTCCAGAACACGCTCGCGCGGCTGCGCTGAGGGGCGCGCGGCTGCGCTGAGGCGCAGGCGGCCGTCGGTTTGACCTGCATCAAGTCGCGCGCCGCCCCGGCGCCGCATCATCGCCTGCACATCGCACCGCTGGCAGGAGGGATGATGCGGGGTGGGGGGAAGATCGACAGGCACATGGGCCTCGTCAAGCGCATGGCGGCCACGGTCGGGGCCGACCTCGCCGGGGCCGTCGCCGATGGGCGGCTCGCGCCGGCGGACCTGCGCGGGGCGGTGCTGAAGTGCACCGGCTGCGCCTGCCCTGACGCCTGCGGCCGGTGGCTCGAGGAGCACGCCGCCGGCGCCGAGGCGGCGCCGGGCTACTGCCGCAACGCCGATCTCTTCGCGCGTCTCGCGCTGCCCGGCGGCGACTGAGCGCCCCGGCGCGTCCTGGCCCGCGGCGGCCGAGAAACCCGTTTGACTGCGGAGGTCTTTGTCTCTAAGACACCCCCGCGGCGGAGGGCAGCGCCATCCGCCAGCCACTCGGCCCCCGATCCCCAGGGGCCGCTTCGCGGACCCTCCGCGAGAGTGCCCGGGTAGCTCAGGGGTAGAGCAGTGGATTGAAAATCCTCGTGTCGGTGGTTCGATTCCGCCCCCGGGCACCATTCCCGCCCCGACTTCCGCGCCGACTTCCGGGCGGACTTCCGCCCCGCCCGGCAAGCCGCGGCTGACCGCGCGCCGCTACTCGGCCGCGGCCACCCTGCCGAGCGGCGCGGCGGCGCGCTCTGCCTCGAGCCGCTCGAGCCGGGCCGTCAGCGTGCCCAGCGCGGCGCGGGTCGCCTCGATCTGATGCGCGAGCGCCTCGGGCGCGACCGGCTCCGGCTCGGGCTCCTTCCGCCCGACGATGCCGCGGAAGGCCCGGGCGAGCAGGCGCTGCAGGTCGTCCATGATCAGGAAGAACGACGGCACCACGACAAGGCTGAGCACCGTCGAGACGATGATGCCGCCGATCACCGCCGTTGCCATCGGCGCGCGGAAACTGCCGCCCTCGCCGACGCCGAGCGCCGAGGGCAGCATCCCCGCCGACATGGCGATCGAGGTCATCACGATCGGCCGCGCCCGCTTGTGCCCGGCCTCGATCATCGCCTCGATGCGGCTCATGCCGCGGTTGCGCATCTCGATCGCGAAATCGACGAGCAGGATCGCGTTCTTGGTCACGATCCCCATCAGCATCAGGATGCCGATCAGCACCGGCATCGACACCGCGTTGTTGGTGACGATCAGCGCGGCGGCGACGCCGCCGATGGCCAGCGGCAGCGAGAACAGGATGGTGAAGGGCTGGATCACCGAGCCGAACAGCAGGATCAGCACGGCGAGCACCAGCATCAGGCCCATGATCATCGCGTTGCCGAAGCTCTGCGTCAGCTCGGCCTGGATCTCGGCGTCGCCCGATTCCGCCACGCGGACCGTGGGGGGCAGCTCAACCCCGTCGACGATCTCCTTGAAGCGCGCCGTCGCCGTGCCGAGGGCGACGCCGACCGGCAGGTTGGCGCCGATCGTCGCCTTGCGTTCCCGGTTCAGCCGGTCGATCGAGGAGGGGCCCTCGGCCAGCACCACATCGGCGACCGCCGAAAGCGGCACGGTCGCGCCCGTCGCGGTCGGCACGCGCAGCGCGCGGATGCGCGTGAGGTCGGCGCTCACCCCCTCCTGAAGCTCGACCCGCACGGGGATCTGCCGGCTGTCGATCGACACCTTGGCAAGCGCGGCGTCGAAGTCGCCGATGCTGGCCACGCGCAGGGTCTCGGCGATGGCGGCCGTCGTCACCCCGAGCCGCGCGGCCTCGGCCTTGCGCGGGGTGATCTGCACCTCGGGCCGCGGCAGCGCGCCCTCGGAGGCGACGTTGGCCAGCAGCGGGTCGCCCCGCAGCGCGGCCTCGAGCCGGGCCACCGCCGCGTTCAGGTCGGCCTCGTTCGCCGAGAGGATCGAGAACGAGATGTCGCGCTCGCCCCGGTCGTTCAGCTTGGTCGTGCGCACGTCGGGAATGCCCTTGATCGCGCGGAAGATCTCGGCCTCGATCTCGTTCTGCGGCCGCTGCCGGCCGGTGTCCTCGACCTCGGGCACCAGCGCGCCGATGACCGGGATCGACCGGCCGAGCTTCGAGAGCTTGAGCAGCAGCGAATGGTCGAGCTTCTCCAGCGTGACCGTGACCGCGGCAAGGCGCACGTCGCGGTCGCCCGTGGGCGAGGCGCCGCCCAGCACGAAGACGTTCTCGACCCCCTCGATCCCGCGGATGCGCTCGGCGATCGCCTGCGTCGTCCGGTCGGTGTCCTCCAGCGAGGATCCGGGCGGCAGCTCGACCGAGATCGAGATGCGGCTGACGTCCTCGGGCGGGATGAAGCTGCCGGGAATCTGCATCATGAAGTAGAGCGAGACGGCGAAGGCCCCGATCGCCGAGGCCAGCGTCAGGTAGCGGCCCGGAACGAACAGGAACCGCCCCGCCGTCGTCCTGCGCACCAGCCAGAGGTAGCCGCGCATCACGGGGCCGTCCTTCTGGCCCTCGTGGTCGGCCAGCGCATCCTTCCCGCGCATCAGGTAGGCGGCCATCATCGGCGTGATCAGCCGCGCGACGAGCAGCGAGAAGATCACCGCGATGGCGACGGTCAGGCCGAACTGCCGGAAGTACTGCCCCGGAATGCCCGGCATGAAGCTGACCGGCACGAACACCGCGACGATGGTCGCCGAGGTGGCGATCACCGCAAGCCCGATCTCGTCGGCGGCGTCCATCGCCGCGCGATAGGGCGTCTTGCCCATGCGCATGTGCCGGGCGATGTTCTCGATCTCCACGATCGCGTCGTCCACCAGGATCCCGGTGGCGAGCGTCAGGGCCAGGAACGAGACCAGGTTCAGCGAGAACCCGATCAGGTCCATCACGTAGAAGGTGGGGATCGCCGAGAGCGGCAGCGCCACCGCCGCGATCACCGTCGCGCGCCAGTTCCTGAGGAACACGAGCACCACCAGCACCGCCAGCAGCGCGCCCTCCATCAGCGTATGCAGCGCCGCCTCGTAGTTGCCGTAGGTGTAGAACACCGTGTCGTCTACCGGCGTGATCGCCACGTCGGGATGCGCCGCGCGGATCGCGGCAAGCTCCGCATGGACCAGCTCCGCGACGCTCACCTCCGAGGCGCCCTTGGCGCGGAACACCGCGAAGGTCACCACCTGGTCGCCGTTGAAGCGCGAGAACGAGCGCAGTTCCTCGTAGGTGTCGACCACCTCGCCCAGATCGCCGAGGCGCACGAAGCGCCCGCCGGGCAGCGCGATCGTGGTGGCCGCCAGTTCCTCGGCCGCCGCCGCGTCGCCGAGCACGCGGATCGCCTGCTCGCCCTCGGCGATGCGCGCGCGGCCCGAGCCGATGTTGGCGTTGGTGGCGCGCAGCTGCTGGCTGACCTGCGCCGCGGTGATCCCGAAGGAATCGAGCTTCAGCGGATCGAGCACGACGCGGATCTCGCGGTCGGCGCCGCCGTAGCGGTCAACCCGCCCGACGCCCGGCTTGCCCTGGAGGCCGCGCGTCACCACGTCGTCGACGAACCAGCTCAGCTCCTCGATCGACAATTCGGGCGAGGAGACCGCGAAGGTCATGATCGCCTGGCCCTCGACGTCGATCTTCTGGACGATCGGAGTCTCCACGTCGCCCGGCAGGTCGCCGAGGATCTGGTCGATGGCGTCCTTCACGTCCTGCACGGCCTGATCGGTCGGCACCTCCATGCGGAACTCGACGGCGGTGGTCGAGACGCCGTCGGTCACCGTCGAGATGATGTTCTTGACGCCGGTGATGCCGGCCACGGCATCCTCGATCTCCTTGGTGACCTGCGCCTCGAGCTCGGCCGGCGCGGCGCCCGCCTGGGTGACGGTGACCGCCACCAGCGGCACGTCGATCGCGGGGAACCGGGTGATCGGCAGCGTGTTGAACGACTGCCAGCCCAGCACCATCAGGATGAAGAAGGCCAGGATCGGCGCGACCGGGTTGCGGATCGACCAGGCGGAGAAGTTCATGGCGGCTCTCCGTCAGTTCGAGGCCGAGGCGGACTGCACGGGCACCGGGTTGATCCGGTCACCCTCGTGCACGAAGGCGCCCGCCCGGGCCACCAGCATGGCGCCCGCGGCAAGCCCCGAGCGGATCTCGACCAGCGCCCCGTCGCGGATGCCGGTCGTGACCGTCACGCGGTGCACCAGACCGTCCTCGACCAGCAGCACGCTCCCGTCCGAGGCGACCGCGGTGACCGGCGCGGCCGGACCGGCGCGCTCGGCGACCACGATCTCGGCCTCGCCGAACATCCCGTCGCGGACCGCCTCGGGCTCGTCGAGCGCGATGCGGATGCGCCCCAGCCGGGTCGCCGGATCGACCGAGGGTTCCACCAGGCGGACCCGGCCGGTGATCGGCCGGCCGAGGCCGGTGACGCGCACGGTCGCCGGCTGGCCGGGGGCGAGGCGCAGCAGGTCCTGCTCCGAGACATCGGCGTTCATCTCGAGCGCCCCGTCGCGGATCAGCGTGAACAGCGGCGTGCCCCCCGCCGCCGAGGCGATCGCCCCGATCCGGGCCGAACGCGCCGTGACGATCCCCGCCACCGGCGCCCTGACCTCGGTGCGGCTGATGCTGAGGTCCACGTCGGCGATCTGCGCGTCGATCAGGCCCACCTGCGCCTCGGCCGAGGTCAGCCCCTGCCGCGCGGCGGCGACGCGCGCCCGGGCGATCTCGGCCTGCGAGCGCGCATCGTCGAGCGCCGCCTGCGATGCCGTGCCCTGTGCCCGCAGCGCCTCGGTGCGGCCGAGCGTCCGCTCCGCCTCGGCCGCGGCGGCCTCGGCCTCGGCGACCTGGGCGCGCCCCTGCGCCACGGCGGCCTCGGCCGCCGCCCGGCTGGCGACGAGCTGGCTGCGGCGCAGCGTCAGCGCGCTGTCGGACAGCCGGGCGAGCACCTGGCCCGCCTCGACGCGGTCGCCCACGTCGGCCAGAATCTCCTCGATCGCCTGCCCCTCGATCTGCGGCTGGACGAACACGATCTCGGCCGGGCCGATGGTGCCGGTCGCCACGACCCGGTCGCGCAGCACCGCATCGACCACGGCGACGACGCCGATCGCCGGCAGCGCAGGCGCCTCGGCGGCCGGCGGCGGGCCGTCGGCCGCAAGGGTGGGGGCCGCGGGCACGAGCGCGGCGGCGATCAGCAGGGCAAGGGGGCGCAGCATGGCGGGGCTCAGCGGTTGGCGACGGCGCCCGTGCGCCGCGGCGACGAGGTTGCGACGATGTCGTCGAGCAGCCGGTCGACCGTCTCAACGGCAAGGTCGATGAGTTCGGGCGAGGTGCGCGTCTGCATGGCGACGGCCTTGTACAGCACGATGATGAACCGCGCGTGGGTCTCGAAGCGGGCGGCGGCCTCCGCCTCGGACGTGCCGACGATCAGCGCGATCGTTTGCGTCAGGAAGCGCACCACCTGGTCCTCCATCGCGCTGGTGATCCGGCAGATCTCCGGGCACCGCCCCGAGGCCGCCTCGATCTCGGCCCAGAGCGGGCCCTCGTCGCCGGCGGCATGGCTGACCAGCTCCTGCCGCAGCGCGGCGAGGAACGTGCCGCGCGGGTCGTCCGAGGCGAGGATGTGCCGGAAGACCCCGGCCACCTCGCTCAGGTCCTGCTGCACGAGGGCGGCGACGATCGCGTCCTTCGATGCGAAGTAGCGGTAGAAGTTGCCCACGCTCATGCCGGCGGCGCGGGCCAGCTCCTGCATCGAGGCGCCGTCGAATCCCTTCTGGCCGAAGACCGACTTGATCTTCGACAGGATCTCGGCCGAACGGGCGTCTGCTGCGGGGGACAAGACCGGATGCTCGCGCTGCGCCGTCCCGGCGCGGGGGGGGTGAATGAACGTTCATTCATCTAGGGCGGCCTTCCGCGCACGTCAATGCCGGCGCGGACGGGCCCGCCCCCTGCGGGCCGCCCGCCTGCCGGCGCGCGCAGGCGCACGGGCCGCCCTGCCCGCGGCATGGGCGCGCCGCGGCGCCGCCGCCTAGTCCTTCGGCACGATGCGCAGGCCGAGCTCCATCAGCTGCTGCGGCGTCGGCTCGCTCGGCGCGCCCATCATCAGGTCCTCCGCGCGCTGGTTCATCGGGAACATGATGACCTCGCGGATGTTCGCCTCGTCGGCCAGCAGCATCACCATCCGGTCGATCCCCGCCGCGCAGCCGCCGTGCGGCGGTGCACCGTAGCGGAAGGCGTTCACCATGCCGCCGAAGCGCCGCTCCACCTCCTCGCGCCCGTAGCCTGCCAGCTCGAAGGCGCGGAACATGATGTCGGGCCGGTGGTTGCGGATCGCGCCCGAGACCAGCTCGTAGCCGTTGCAGGCCAGGTCGTACTGGTAGCCCTTCACCTTGAGCGGGTCGCCCGCCAGCGCCTCCAGCCCGCCCTGCGGCATCGAGAAGGGGTTGTGGCTGAAGTCGATCCTGCCTTCGTCGGTCTTCTCGTACATCGGGAAATCGACGATCCAGGCAAATCGGAAGCAATCCGTCTCGGTCAGCCCCAGTTCGCGGCCGATCTCGTTGCGCGCCCGGCCCGCCACCGGCTCGAACACCTCGGGCCGCCCGCCCAGGAAGAACACGGCATCGCCCTCGCCCAGACCCAGCTCGGTGCGGATCGCCTCGGTCCGCTCATGCCCGATCGCCTTGGCAATCGGCCCCGCCGCCTCGGT